>CAIYPU010000105.1 GCA_903928225.1 uncultured Chlorobiaceae bacterium | reverse complement strand
TTGAGGGGTTCCCTAAGCTTGAACCTTACAGGAACTCTTCGAGATTTTCGCGTCTCAACGTATCCACAGCATCGACAACCCGGTGCGACTCCCCTTTCGCGCAAAGCAGCAGCGCATCGTTCGTATCCACCACTATCAGGTCGCACACGCCGATAGCACAGACCACTTTTTCCTCGGGTTTGCGGATAAAAAGATTGTTGCAGTCGATCCGCACTATCTTTGCATCGTCCTGTTCGCCGCCCCCCGTCAACTTTTCCTGCGAAGCTTTCATCACCTCGTCCCAGCTGCCGAGGTCCGACCATCCGAATTCTCCTTCGATGACGAAAACCGTCTCGGCTTTTTCCATGATCCCGTAATCGATCGATATGGGATGGATCCAGGAGTAGACATCTTCGATGACCTTGCTCTCAGCGGCCGTTCCGATGTTCTCGTAGATATGGAGCATATCCTTGTAGAGATCCGGCATCGAGCGCTCGAATTCCCTTGTTATGGCATCGACATGCCAGATGAATACGCCGCTGTTCCAGAAAAAGTCGCTGCTTTCGAGGAACTGTGCCGCGGTATGCAGGTCAGGCTTTTCCGCGAATGTCTTTACCCGATACAGCCGGAACTCGCTGCCGAGCTGGAAAGGCCGGGAGGGCTTCAGTTCACCGGCCGCCTGAATGTAACCGTACTCCGTCTCCGGCCTGTCCGGTTTGATGCCGATGGTAACGAGACCAGTGTTTTCCGCGGCTACGGCAATCCCTTCCCTGACGATCTCCGTAAAAGCCAGTTCGTCGTGCACCAGATGGTCAGACGGCAGGACAACCGTAACCGCCTCCGGATCGAGCTTCCGGATGTACGCCGTCGCCAATGCAACACAAGGGGCGGTATTGCGGATGCCGGGCTCGACGATAACGTTCTGCAAAGGAAAATTCTGAAGGCAGCGTTCGATCTGCAGTTTTCCCGCGTTGGAAGTGACGATGAAAATCCTGTCTGAGGGAACGATCGCGCCGATACGCCGGACAGTCCGGAAAATCATGCTTTCGCTCCGGAAAAGCCCGGCAAACTGTTTCGGCATTCTTTTCCTCGAAGCAGGCCAGAGATCTTTGCCGATACCGCCGGCCATGATTACCGCATAGACATGTTCATCCTGATTGCCGAGCATGGGTACACTCCTGAATTGGTTCTTTTCCTGCACGGGATACTCCGGTCGTTGCTCCTGTTTTTCACATCCGGTAAATTTACCATTATTTCCCCTGAAAATGCTCAACGCCGGCAAAGCGCCTTCTCATGTCCATGTTTGCCATTCACCGCAAAAAGTTGTTTTTTTGTTTGAATCATTTGTCACGATGAACCGATCATCCTATGGAACGAAAGGAAAAGGACCTTGCCCTGCTTGAGGAGCTGTGCCGTCAGCAGCATATCGCGCTCGAACCGGAAATGCTGGAAAAACTGGTGCGCTACCGCGCCCTCCTCGACGAGTGGAACCTGAAAGTCAACCTGATCAGCCGCAAGGAGGATGCCCCGGTCATCGTCAAGCACATATTCCATTCGCTCCTCGTCAGCCGCTTCCATACGTTCCGTGACGGCGAGAAAGTTCTCGACCTCGGTACCGGGGGAGGACTGCCTGGCATACCACTTGCCATTGCCTGTCCATCGGTGCAGTTCCTTCTTGTCGATTCGACCGGCAAGAAAATCGCGGCATGCAAATCGATGATAAAGGAACTCGGCATCCGCAACGCCATAGCGCTGCATACCCGCGTCGAGGAGTTGAAGGGTGTTGTTTTCGATACCGTCCTTTCCCGCCAGGTGGCGCCTCTCGACGAGCTCTGCGGCTACGCGTTCAGGCTGCTGAAAGCGGGCGGCAGCCTCATCTGCCTGAAGGGAGGAAGTCTCGAAAAAGAGGTTGAAAAGACACTTTCCATGCAGAAGGAACGTAACGGCTTTCCACGCAGCGTGGAACTCTATCCCATAGATTCCGTCAGCCCTTATTTCGAAGAAAAAAAGATAGTCATCGCCCTTGGTTGAAAAACTCCGGTGCGATGACTATCAATAAGGTTGAGCCCTGAGCAGTATCGGCTTGTGCCCGTTACTCTGCCTTTGCAGACGCTTCGGCTCCTGCGGCTTTCCTGGAACCTTTGACGCGTTTTGCGCGGTCCTGCTTTGCAGGCTGCTTCGGTGCTGCTGGCGCTTCAGCATAATCGACCAGTTCGATGACGGCCATCTTCGCTGCGTCGCCGAGGCGGGGAACCAGTTTGATCACGCGGGTATAGCCCCCGTTACGGGAACCGACCTTGCCGATGATCTCTTCGAAAAGGATCTTGATTGCCTCTTTGTCGCGGATATCCTTGAAGATTTCGCGCTGGGCATGCACCGTGCCTTTACGGGCCTTGGTAATGATTTTTTCGACGACTTTGCGGGTCTCTTTCGCTTTTGCCTCGGTGGTCTCTATCCTTTTGTGCAGGATCAGCTGGGTTGAAAGGTTGTCCAGCGTAGCTTTCCTGTGGGCGGCGGTTCTTCCGAGTTTTCTTGCCGGCTTGACTTTACGCATGAGTGTATCCTGATCTCAATATTCTGAAAAACGTTTACTGATAGCTTATTTCACCTGATATTTCGTGGTATCCATACCAAACTTCAGGTCGAACTTCTCGAGTTGTTCCTTGAGCTCCGTGAGCGATTTCTTGCCGAAATTCTTGTAGTTCAGCAGTTCGTCTTCCCTGCGTGAAACAAGGTCGCCGATCGTATCGATTTCGGCAAGCCTGAGGCAGTTGTGGGAGCGGACGGAAAGGTCGAGGTCCTCGATCTTTGTCAGGAGAAGTTTGCGCATGTTCTCGAACTCGTCGTCCTGCTGCTTGAATTCCTCTTCGGCGAACTCCTCTTCCGTCGGTGAGAAATTGGCGAAGAACGTGACATGCTCGGTGATGATCTTGCCTGCGAGGCTGATGGAGTCATCAGGAGAGAGCGAGCCGTCGGTTTCAACATCGAGGATCATTTTTTCGTAGTCGGTACGCTGTCCGACGCGGGTGTTCTCGACCGTGAACCTGACGTTCCTGATCGGAGTGTAGATCGAATCGATGGCAATGTAGCCGATAGGCATCCCTTCCGGCCTGTTGTCTTCAGCGGGCACGTAACCACGGCCCCTGCCGACGAAGATATCTATTCTCAGGGTGGCGCCACTGTTCACCGTAGCGATGTGCATATCCCTGTTGAGGACTTCGAACTCGCCTTCCTGCGCCTGGATGTCCCCGGCGGTGAATTGGGCGGGCCCGGTGATGGTGACCGTTGTCTTGCAGTTCCTTTTACAGTTCGATTTGAAACGGACCTTCTTCAGGTTCATGATCATTTCGGGGACATCCTCGCGAACGCCTTCGACCGTGGAGAACTCGTGATAAACACCGTCGATCTTGATCCCGGTGATGGCTGTTCCCGGAAGAGAGGCGAGCAGGACCCTTCTCATGACATTTCCGAGGGTAACGCCATAGCCCCTCTCGAGCGGCTGGGCTATGAACCTCCCGAATTTGTCGGTATGAGTTGCTTCATCAACATCTATTTTCGCAGGCATCTGCATCTGGTATATCATAGTATTTGTGCCTTGGTTTTCGTTAAGTTCAGTCTCTACAAGATCATACAGATCACTTCGAATACAACTCGACAACCAACTGCTCGTTATACTGCTCCTGCACTTCTTCCCTTTGCGGTACGGTAAGGAAAACCGCTTTCTGGTTCGCCTTGTCAACCTGGATCCATGACGGTATGCGTGATTCCGGCGCCTTGTTGAGCGAATCGGTCACAGCATCCATTTTTTTGCTCTTCGCGCGGAATTCGATGGTCTCTCCCGGAGATACAAGGTAGGAAGGAATGTTGACCTTCTTTCCGTTGATGAGAAGATGACCGTGGGTGACAAGCTGGCGCGCTCCGGCCCTTGAAGGTGCGAACCCTGCACGGAAAACGACATTGTCAAAACGCCTCTCGAGAATTTTCACGAGGTTGTCACCGGTAACGCCCCTCTGCGACACTGCTTTCTTGTAGCAGTTCCTGAACTGCTTTTCCATGAGACCGTAAAGATATTTCATCTTCTGCTTCTCTCTCAGCTGGAGCGCATACTCGGAAACCTTTCCCTTGCGTGACTGACCATGCTGGCCAGGAGGAAAAGGACGTCTTTCGAGGTACTTCTCGGCTTTCGGTGAAAGCGCAATGCCTAATCTGCGGGAAACCTTTGTTATAGAACCTCTGAATCGTGCCATATCACTTGTGCTTCATTGAATTTCGATGAAAAATAAAATCAGACCCTTCTGCGTTTCGGAGGCCTGCAGCCGTTGTGCGGAAGAGGCGTAATGTCCTTGATGGAGCGGACATCGAGGCCTGCGCCCTGCAGTGCCCTGATAGCTGCATCACGACCTGCGCCCGGGCCTTTGATGAAGACATTGACGTGGCGCATTCCGAGATCGAATGCTTCCTTCGCCGCTGCCTCGGAGGTCACCTGAGATGCGTACGGGGTATTCTTTTTCGAGCCCTTGAAGCCGTTTTTGCCCGCGCTGGACCAGGAAACCGTATTGCCCTGAAGATCGGTAATGGTCACCATGATATTGTTGAACGATGCCTTTATATGCACGGCACCTTCAGGGGTAACCTTGACTTTCTTTTTCTTCCTGCTTATTGTAGCCATGAACGTTGATCCTTTAGTCTCAAAAATTATTTACGTGTACCGTATTACTTCTTGGCGGCCTTCTTCTTGCCGGCAACGGTCTTCCTCTTGCCTTTCCTTGTCCTGGCGTTAGTCCGGGTCCTCTGTCCGCGTACCGGAAGCGATCGCCTGTGACGGAGCCCCCTGTAGCAGCCGATATCCATAAGGCGTTTGATGGCAAGCTGCTGTTCACCGCGGGCCTGGCCTTCAACCTTGTAGTTCTCGGAGATGATCTCCCTGATGGCATGCGCTTCCTCATCGCTCAGTTCAGAGATTTTCCTGTCAGGCGCTATACCGGCTTTGCGCAGAATGTCTTCTGCTGACGATCTTCCAATACCATAAACATGCGTCAACGCAATAACGGCATGTTTGTTCAACGGCAAATTTACCCCAGCTATCCTCATAAGCTCTTAATAGTTCTGTTGTTTTTACTCAAGATCAACCCTGGCGCTGTTTATGGCTCGGATTCACTTTGCAGATCACAAACCGTTTGCCTTTACGCTTGACGATGCGGCAATGTTCACAACGCTTTTTAATAGAAGAATATATTTTCATGATAAATCCCTCGTGCAATAATTAATCAGTCCAGCCCGAAATCTGAAAAGGCTTTTAATGTAATAAATATTGATTGAACAATCAATATCTTGAATACTTATTTCGAAAGTTATTTGTACCGGTAGGTGATCCTTCCCTTCGAAATATCATAGGGAGAAATCTGTACCTTCACCTTGTCACCCGGCAGGATCCTGATGTAGTGCATCCTGATTTTACCGGAGACATGTGCCAGCACTTCGAGCCCGTTCTCGAGCTTGACCTTGAACTGCGCGTTTGGAAGGGCTTCGAGAATGACGCCTTCAATTTCAATTGATTCTTCCTTGGCCAACTTATTTTCTCCTTTGTGCTGTAAAATATTGTATTCCTTCAGGCTTTTCCTTCATGCAGCAATGATCTGGTGAGGACTTCGGCCTTGCCGGGCCTCACGACTATCGTATGCTCAAAGTGCGCCGATGGTTTTCCGTCCTCCGTTACCGCTACCCAGGCGCCCCTGCGGCTTACCGCCCTCCTGGACCTTCCAAGCGCTATCATCGGTTCGATGGCGAGCGTCATGCCTTCGCGCAGGTTCACGCCGGTATGCCTTCTTCCGTAATTTGGAACTGCCGGGTCTTCGTGCAGCTCACTCCCGATACCATGTCCGACCATGTTCTCGATGACGCTGAATCCGAATGAACGGGCATAATCCTCTATCGCTGCGGAGATGTCGTGGAGCCTGTTACCCTCGACCGCCATGGCAATTCCCCGCTCGAGGCACTCTTCGGTAACCTCGACAAGCTGACGGACGCTCCCGTCAACCGATCCGAGAATAAAAGTCCTTGCCGCATCCCCGTGGTATCCACCCTTGTAGACCCCGCAGTCGACGGATACGATATCCCCTTCCCTGACGATCCTTTTTTTGCTTGGTACGCCGTGAACGACCTCTTCGTTGATCGAGACGCAAAGCGTAGCCGGATATGGCGTAACACCCGGGTCCCCCTTGGGAGCGTAGTTCAGGAAGCTTGGCAGTGCATTGTTGTCGCGGATGAACTGTTCGGCCATGGTGTCGAGCTCTCTGGTCGACATGCCCGGTTTTATTTCCATCTCGAGAAGGTCGAGCGTCCGGGCCACAAGGGACCCGGCATCTCTCATCAATTCGATCTCACGCTCGCTCTTTATCGTAATCATGGTGAGTCGTTACCTGCCCTGCCGGCCGCGCGTCTTGCCGGATTTCATGAACCCGTCGTAATGGCGCATCAACAGGTGGCTTTCAATCTGCTGGAGGGTATCGAGGCCGACACCGACGACGATAAGAAGGCTGGTGCCGCCGAAAAACTGGGCGAACGCCTGCGTCACATTCCCGAATTTCGTCAGGAAAGTGGGAAGAACCGCGATGATCGCCAGCGAGATGGCCCCCGGGAGGGTGATCCTCGTGAGGATGTTGTCGATAAAATCAGCAGTGCTTTTACCAGGACGAACTCCCGGAATGAACCCGCCCTGGCGGCGCATGGTATCGGCAACTTCCTTCGGGTTGAAGGCGATAGCGGTATAGAAATAGGTGAAGAACACGATCATCGTGCCGAATATCACGGCATAAAACCAGGAATCGTAGGCGAACATACCGGCAATGCCCTGCATGACTTCGTTGTCAGGGAAAAAAGAAAGGAAGGTACCGGGAAGGAACATGATCGACTGCGCAAAAATGATCGGCATGACTCCTGCCGTGTTGATGCGCATCGGAATGTACTGCGTACTGCCCCCGTAAACCTTGCGTCCGACGACACGCTTCGCGTGCTGGACAGGGATGCGGCGCGTCCCGACGGTAAGCACGACGACGGCGGCGACGATGGCAACCATGAGGGCGATGATGATGATTTCGATGATCCAGTTCTTGCTGCCGAGCGACACGGAACGGAACTCGTTGACAAGTGCCTGCGGGAAGCGAGCAAGGATACCGATCATGATGATGAGCGAAATACCGTTGCCGATTCCTTTTTCAGTGATGTTCTCACCGAGCCACATCACGAACATGGTTGAAGCCGTAAGCATTACCACGGCTGTAAAAGTAAACAGGAATCCGGGATCCGGAACGATCACTTTCCCGAATGATGCCGGGCTTGCAAGGCTGACGCTGACGCCCCATGACTGCAGGGCGGCAATGAGCACCGTGCCGTACCTGGTCATCTGGTTGAGTTTCTGCCTGCCGTCTTCACCCTCTTTCTGAAGCTTCTGGAAATATGGGGTGACGGCACCAAGCAGCTGGATAATGATCGACGAAGAAATATACGGCATGATGCCGAGCGAGAAAATGGACGCCCTGGCAAACGCACCGCCTACGAACAGGTCGAAGAGACCGAAAAGGTCGTTAGCGTGCGACTGTGATGCCGTTGAAACAGCTACTGCGTCTACACCGGGAATGGTTATATGGGAACCAAGCCGGTAGATGAACAACAGGAGAAGCGTATAAAGTATCCTCTGACGGAGTTCAGGGATTTTATTGATGTTCCTTATACTGTCAGTAAGCTTCATAGGGTCCTTTCAGCGGATTCAGGGCTTTGATGATTTCTTCACTCTCTTTACAAGCTTGGCCTTCGGTTTGAGGGCTGCTTCTTCCAGAGAGAGGTCCCTGACCTTCGAGGCCTCTTCGATCGTACGGAACGCTTTGACAACCTCTCCGCCTGCAGCGGTGATCTTCTCTTCGGCGCTCTTGCTGAAAGCGTGTGCGGTGATTTTGATCGTGCTCGAAAGCTCACCGTTTCCAAGCACCTTGAAAATATCGGTTTTGCTTGCGTGGAGAAGCGATTTCAGGTCGAGAAGAGTGATTTCCTTTTCGACAGCCCCGTCCTCGATCCACTGGGCGATCTGTGAGAGATTGACCGTAGCGTACTCTTTGCGCTGAACAGGAGTGAAGCCGAATTTGGGCAGCCTGCGGTAAACAGGAATCTGACCGCCTTCCATGATAGGCCTGCCATAGCCGCTTCGAGACTGCTGTCCCTTGTTACCCTTACCTGCCGTCGTACCGTTTCCCGAACCCTGACCGCGACCTACACGCTTCTTGTTTTTGACTGCGCCGCCTTTCGCTGGACGAAGTGAACTTAAATCCATGGTTTCAATTCCCGACTTGCTATTAGAAAAATCTATACTTCTTCAACTTTGACAAGGTGCTGTACTACCCTGATCTGCCCTCTGATGCAGGCATTGTCCTCTTTTTCGACCTGGTAGTTCGGCCTTCCGAGCCCGAGGGCCTTGATGGTGGCTTTCTGCTTCCTGGTCCCGCCGATGACGCTGCGCACCTGGGTTATTTTTAATTTTTTCTCACTCATGATCGCATTCTCACAGTTTAACTTTCAAAAACATCTTTCAGGTTCCTTGAGCGCCTTTCGCCGACATCGTAGGCATCGGAGATGCTCTGCAGTCCCCTGATGGCTGCTTTGACGACGTTGTGCGGGTTCGACGAACCGAGCGACTTCGTCAGAACGTCGTGCACTCCGGCCATTTCAAGGACGGCCCTGACAGCGCCGCCTGCGATGAGACCGGTACCCGGGGTTGCCGGTTTCATCATGACCTTTGCGGAGCCATACTTCGCAATGATCATGTGCGGGATGGTCCCTTTTACGATCGGGACCTTGATGACGTTCTTCTTGCCGTCTTCAACCCCTTTTGCAATCGCGTCCTGGACTTCGTTCGCCTTACCGAGACCGTAACCGACATGGCCTTCCTTGTCCCCGACCACGACGATGGCATTGAAACCGAAACGCTTTCCGCCCTTTACAACCTTCGCCGTCCTGTTGATGTGAACCAGCTTTTCCTTCAGATTTAACTCTCCGGGCCTGATATTCTTAGCAGATGTTTTCGCCATGTAATTTCTCGTTGAAAAATATTTTTAAAAGATCAGTCCAGCTTCTCTCGCACCATCGGCCAAAGCTTTTATCCTGCCATGATAACGAAATCCGTTCCTGTCAAATACGACATGGGTGATGCCGCCGGCCAGCGCCTTTTCGGCAAGCTGTTTTCCTACGAGGCGGCATACCTCGGATTTGGAGGCTTTCACCCCTTTGTTGTCTTTCGACATGGATGAAGCGGCCATGATGGTCTTGCCGTTCTCGTCATCGATCAGCTGTGCGTAGATCTGTGCAAGGCTCCTGTAGACGCAGAGTCTCGGCTTCTCCATGGTGCCCATGACGCTGTGCCTGCTTCTGTCCTTGATTTTCTGCCTTCTGGAGGCTTTATCGATTTGACTCATTCTCTTGAACCGTTGTATAATGTTGTTGCCTAACTTCTTGAGCGTTCATTCACACGTTACTTGCCTGCTGCCTTGCCTTCCTTTCGGCGGATAACTTCGCCTTCATACTTGATACCCTTGCCGCGGTACGGTTCCGGTTTCCTGAAAGAACGGATCTTCGCTGCAACCTGGCCAACAAGGGCCTTGTCGATGCCGCTCACCAGGATGGTCACCTGGTCGGGCACTTCGATCTTGATCTCGTCAGGAGCCTTGAAATAAATCATGTGGGAATAGCCGAGCGTCAATGCGAGAAGGTCGTTCTTCATTTCCGCACGGTAGCCGACGCCGGCGATTTCGAGCTTCCTGGTGAAGCCTTTGGTGACGCCCTCGACCATATTGCTGATCAGCATGCGGTAGAGGCCATGCTGCGCCCTTGCGCTTTTGGAGTCGTTTCCCCTCTGAACGGAGATGGTGCCGTCCTCGACTTTGACGGTAACAAGGTCCGATATCTCCTGTTCGAGTGCGCCTTTCGGTCCCGATACCCTGATCCGCTGGTCCTGTATCTCTATCTTCGCCTGGGTGCCCAGGGAGATTGGCATTTTTCCTATTCTTGACATGGTATTCTTATGCTCTGTGACTTGTTATTAATAGATGCGGAACAGAATTTCGCCGCCGACCCCCTCAGCCCTCGCTTCCTTGTCGGTGATGATGCCTTTCGACGAGGAAAGGATGTAGAGGCCGAGACCGCCGAGGTATTTCTTGATATCCTTGCCATCATAGACACGGCGTCCCGGTTTGCTTACCCTGGTGATCTCCTTGATCGCAGGCTCGCCCTGCTGGGTGTATTTCAGCTCGACGCGCAGAAAAGGAAACTTCTCAGCGGTGATCACCGTGTAGTTCTTGATGTACCCTTTGTCGAGAAGCAGCCTGGAGATATTCTCCCTCAGCTTCGAATACGGGATATCGGTGGTTTTGTTTTTGGCTCTTCCCGCGTTTCTGATACGGGTGATATAGTCAGCGATGGAATCCGTTACAGGCATAGCGAACGTTGGTTACTTTCGAAAATGAACAAATATTCAGATATGTTTCTTTAGCTTCGAGCAGCTGTGTTACCAGCTGGCTTTCTTGACACCCGGCAATTTCCCTTCAAGTGCATATTTGCGGAACATCTGCCTGCACAGACCGAACTTGGCGCTGATGCCCCTTCCGCGGCCCGTGAGAACGCAGCGGTTGCGCACCCTGGTCGCAGAGCTGTCCCTCGGCAGTTTGCGGAGGGCTTCATAGTCTCCCGCTTTCACCAGCTCGGCACGCAGTGCGGCATACTTCTCGACAAGCTTTTTCCTTTTCTCGTTCCTTGCTACAACGCTTTTCTTGGCCATCTGTCTTCCCGAATTAATTAGTTTTTCTTTTTGAATGGCATTCCAAGTTCTGAAAGAAGTGCATATGCCTCTTCATCCGTTGGAGCTGATGTTACGAAACTGATATCCATACCGCAAATCCTCGGCACTTTGTCGATGTCGATTTCCGGGAAGATAATCTGCTCTTTCACGCCGACCGTGTAGTTGCCGCGGCCGTCGAAGCTGGTGTCGTTGAGGCCGCGGAAGTCGCGGATCCTCGGAACGGCGAGGCTTACGAAACGGTCGAAGAACTCGAACATGGCTTTGCGGCGAAGCGTAACCCTGCAGCCGATAGCCTGCCCCTCGCGGAGCTTGAAGTTGGATATAGCTTTTCTTGCCTTGCGGATCTGCGGTTTCTGGCCGGTGATCTGTGCAAGTTCCTGCATTGCTGTTTCAAGCATTTTCGGTTCGCCGGCCGCTTCACCGACACCGATATTGATGCAGATTTTCTTGAGTTTCGGCACTTTCATGACATTCTTGTACTGAAAGCGCTCGGTAAGTTTCTGTACCACCTTTTCGTGATAGAAGGTATCAAGCCTCGCCCTGGAGTTGTCTGCAGGTGCCGCCGTCTCTTTTTCCTTATTCTTGGCCATTCTTTCCTTTACTGTTTATAAGGATGGTCTTTGTCATCCTTTCCTTTTTGAAAACACTCAGCTCTTCTTGACGTTCGAAGCGTGAATCGGGAACTCGCGCTCGATGATGGCTCCCTGAGGCCTGCTCTGGGTGGGGCGCATGTGGCGTTTGCGAATGTTCACGCCCTCGACGATAACCCTCGATTTCTGCGGGAATACCTTGAGGATCTTTCCGCTTTTGCCTTTATCGTTGCCGCTGATAACGGTGACGTTATCGTTCTTTCTGACATGCAGCTTAACCTTCTTGATCCCAGTTTTCATTTTACACTGATATGGTATTATTCATAAAATCCTGAGCGGGAGACGAGACTCGAACTCGCGACCAACAGCTTGGAAGGCTGTGACTCTACCAACTGAGTTACTCCCGCCTGTGGCGCTTACAGCACTTCCGGCGCCAGCGAAACGATCTTCATATATTTTTTGTCACGCAACTCCCTTGCTACAGGGCCGAAAATACGGGTTCCCCTCGGCTCGCCCTGCGCATTGAGAATAACGACGGCGTTTTCGTCGAAACGGATATACGAACCGTCTTTGCGGCGCGACTCTTTGACGCAGCGTACGACAACCGCCTTGCAGACGTCCTTCTTTTTAACGACGCCGCCAGGAACGGCAGATTTGACCGCTACGATGACCTGGTCGCCCAGCGAAGCATAGCGCCTTCCGGTACCGCCGAACACATGGATGCAGCGTACTTTCTTTGCGCCGCTGTTATCGGCGACAACCAGATTTGTTTCTTTCTGGATCATCCTTCTAAACCTTTGTTAAATGTATTGATTCTCTCTTACCTGGCCTTCTCGACTATCTCTACCAGACGGCAGCTCTTCCTCTTGCTGAGCGGGCGGCACTCGACAACTTTCACCAGATCGCCCAGGCCGGCCTCGTTCTTTTCGTCGTGGACCATCAGCTTCGTGGTTTTCTTGAAGTACTTCTTGTAAACCGGATGCTGGACCCTGCGTTCGACGGCAACGATGCAACCCTTATCCATCTTGTCGCTGACGACACGGCCCTGCCAGCTCTTTTTTCTACCCCTAACCTCAGCACTCTTTTCCATTGATGCACTGCCCTTTTTATTTTCTGCCATGAAAGTAACGGTTTTTTATTGTTTTCCTTCCTCTCAACCCTGAACCGTTTCAGCGGCAGCGAGTTTGTGGAGCCTGGTCTTGATACGTGCGATGTCACGCTTCGAATTACGGAATACCATCGGATTCTGGGGCTGCTCGAGCACCTTGTAGAAATTGATGTCGGCGAGCCTGTCCTCGAGCTGTCTGAGCCTCTCTATCAGCTCCTGCTTGCTCATCGCCTCTATTTCATATTTTTTCATAATGAATAACCCTGTTGTCGAATAGTTATGTCTCTGTTATCCTTCGTAATCGGGGCGAACAATGAACTTGGTCTTGATCGGGAGCTTCTTCGCGGCGAGGCGGAACGCTTCGGTCGCGACTTCCTTCGAAACACCGTCGGCTTCGAACATCACCCTGCCCGGCTTGACGACCGCAACCCAGAATTCCGGAGAACCCTTACCGGAACCCATCCTGGTCTCGGCAGCTTTCTTGGTCACCGGCTTGTCAGGGAAAATCCTGATCCAGATTTTTCCGTCCCTTTTCATGAACCTGGTCATGGCGATACGGGCGGCTTCGATCTGGCGGCTGGTAATCCATGCCGGTTCAGTGGCCTTCAGACCGAAAGAACCGAAAGATACAGATGTCCCGCGCCCGGCATTGCCTTTCATCCGGCCTCGTTGTGTCTTTCTATATTTAACTCGCTTGGGCATTAACATACCGGCAACTCCATTCTTTTTCTGATTGTGTGGTCCTTGATATTATGATCGCTTAGCACGGTGGCGGCGTTTTCCGCGACTGTCGCGCCCCCTCGGGCCAGAATCGCTGCGCCTTTCCTTCATCCTCTTCTGCTCGTCTTCCTCGATGGCATCGATGCGCTGGACAAGGACTTCGCCTTTGTAAACCCATACCTTTATACCGATCGTGCCGGCGATGGTATGCGCGGTCACGCTCGCGTAATCAACGTTGGCGCGGATCGTATGGAGCGGGATCTTGCCTTCCTTGTACTGCTCGGCACGGGCGATTTCAGCACCGCCGAGACGGCCTGCGCACCTGACCCTCACACCTTCTGCACCGGAGCGCATTGCCTGCTGGATAGCCTGCTTCATGGCCCTTCGGAACGAAACGCGGTTTTCGAGCTGGTAAGCGATGTTTTCACCGATAAGCTGGGCCTCGATTTCAGGTTTCACGACTTCGACGACATCGATTTTCACCTCTTTTCCGGTGATACGGCTCAGTTCCTGCGAGAGGTTGTTGATCTCTTCGCCTTTGCGGCCGACGACCGCACCCGGACGTGATGCATATATATTGATCTTGACATGCTTCGTCGTTCTTTCGATAACGATCTTCGAGATGCCTGCCCTTTCCTTTTTCAGCCTTGCAAGGACGTAGTTGCGGATGACATTGTCCTGAAGGATCTTTTCCGAAATGACGGGACTGTCGTCATACCAGCGGGAAGTCCAGTCTCTGATGATTCCAAGCCTGAATCCAGTAGGATTAACTTTCTGACCCAACGTGCTCTCCTTGTTTTATTTAGTTACTGGACTGTTAACCTTGTCGATGACGATCGTCAGGTGGTTCGATCTTTTACGAATCCTGTATGCCCGTCCCATCGGAGCAGGAAGGGTCCTCTTCATGGTAGCGCCCTGATCGACGAAAACCTCTTTGATGAAAAGCTCCTGTTCGCTCGCCCTCTCGTTCGGATTGAGCTGAGCATAGTTTGCGACGGCTGATTTCAGCGTCATCATGACATTGCGTGATGCCGCCTTCGTCGAGTTCAGCAAAATTGCCTTTGCCTGATCGACCTGCTTGCCACGAACGAGGCCTGCAACAAGGCGCATCTTCCTCGGCGACGTCGGCGTATCCCGTAAAACTGCTTTTGCTTGCATGTTGTCTTTACCCTTTCGCGTTTTTCAATTTATTTTTTACGTGGTGCCGAACCGCCTTTTTCCGTTTTGCCGCCGGCATGACCGCGGAATAATCTCGTCGGAGAGAACTCGCCAAGTTTGTGGCCAACCATGTTGTCGCTGACATAGACAGGTACATGGCTCTTGCCGTTGTGGACGGCGATGGTATGGCCGACAAAATCGGGAGAGATCATGGATGTTCTCGACCAGGTCTTGACAACCTTTTTTTCTCCCTTGGTATTCATATCCAGGATCCTTTTTTCAAGCTTGATATCGATAAAAGGCCCTTTCTTGAGTGATCTTGGCATAGTTTCTCTGCTACCTTTTTTATTCCTCTAAGATTATTTGGCGTTCCTGCCGCGTACAATCAGTTTCTGAGATGCTTTCTTCTTGTTCCTCGTCTTGAAGCCCTTGGCAAGCTGTCCCCATGGAGACTTCGGATGCTTCCTGCCGCCGCCGGATTTCGATTTGCCTTCACCGCCGCCCATCGGATGGTCGACCGGGTTCATGGCCATACCCCTCGTCTGAGGCCTGATGCCGAGCCAGCGGCTCCTGCCTGCCTTGCCGAGGACGATGTTTTCGTGGTCGGCATTGCCGATGACACCGATAGTGGCGCGGCATTCGACCCTGACCTTGCGGATTTCACCGGAAGGTAGCTTCAGGGTGGCATAGTCGCCCTCACGGGCGGCAAGCACTGCGAAGGCACCGGCAGACCTCACGATCTGTCCGCCCTTTCCGGCTCTCATCTCGACGTTGTGAATATCGGTGCCGAGAGGGATGCTCCTCAGAGGCATGGTATTTCCAACCTTGACCTCGACTTTTTCTCCGCTCTCGATCCTGTCGCCGACCTTCAAACCTTTCGGGGCGAGAATATAACGTTTTTCTCCGTCATTGTAATGCAATAATGCAATTCTTGCTGAGCGGTTCGGATCATACTCGATGCCTGCGACCGTTGCGAGAATTCCGTCCTTGTTGCGCTTGAAATCGATGACCCTGTAAAACCTCTTGTGTCCGCCGCCCCTGTGCCTGGAAGTTTTCCTTCCTGCAGCGTTCCTGCCGCCTGATTTCTTCAGGGGTACAAGCAGGCTCTTTTCCGGCTCGCTTTTCGTGATTTCATCGAACGCAGGGTAGGACATGTATCTCGACCCTGGGGTAACCGGCGCTAATTTCCTTATAGCCATTTGATGTATGATCTATCCTTTTATAAGTATTATCCTTCGCTCTTCTGGGCCGCTCCAGAGTAATAATCTATCGACTGCCCCTCTGCAAGGGTGATGACCGCCTTTTTCCAGTCGCTCTTCTTTGAGAAGATCAGACCTTTCCGTGTATGCTGCATACGGGCTTTTCCGAGGCAGTTGATCGTGCGAACCGATTTGACCTTCACACCGAACTTTTTTTCAACGGCGTTCCTGATATCCTCTTTGTCGGCATCAGGTTTCACTTTGAAGACATACTGTCCTCTCTGCTCGGTCAGGCCGGTGCTTTTTTCCGTCAGCCAGGGGCGTAACAACGGGTTTTTCATCTCTTATACTCTCCTTTTTTCTGGAAATCTGCTATTACCCTAACGTCTCTTCAATTTTCTTCAGCGCCGTTTTCTGGACAAGCACGGTCTGGCTGTTGAGGATGTCGTACGTTGACGCCTGGTCGGCAGTCACGATGTTCAGGTCCTCGATATTCCTTCCCGACCTTGCGATCACCATATCGTATTCCGGAGTCAGCAGAAGGGTTTTGCTTTCAGCAAGCCCGAGGTTCCTGAGAATCTCGGCGAATGGCTTTGTCTTTATGTATTCGAACCTGAAGTCCTCCACCACGACGATGTTGCCGGCCAGCGCTTTTGCACTGAGGGCGGAACGGCGGGCAAGCAGTTTCACTTTCCTGTTCACTTTCTGATCATAGGCATGCGGTTTGGGCCCGTGAATGGTGCCGCCGCCGACATGCAGCGGTGAACGGCTTGAACCCTGGCGCGCGTTGCCTGTGCCCTTCTGGCGGTAAGGTTTCCTTCCGCCGCCGCTGACTTCAGCGCGGGTTTTCGCCTTGTGCGTGCCCTGGCGCCTGTTCGCGAGGATCGCCTTGACATCGAGGTACATTGCATGCTCGGACACTTCAATGCCGAATATATCGTCACGGAGCGTTACGGTTTCCCCGGTTTCCTTGCCGCCGGTATTTAAGACTTTAAGTTCCATAGCTTCGAACATTCAGCATTTACTTTTTGGTAGAAACAATCTTTACATAAGAGTTGCGCGGTCCGGGAACAGCCCCCTTGACGACGATAAGGTTCGACTCGGGCATGATCTTGAAAATCTCGAGGTTACGGATGGTAACGTTGTCGGAGCCTTTGCGACCAGCCATCCTCGTGCCTTTGAACACCCTCGAAGGATCGGATGAACCGCCTACCGAGCCCGGGGCCCTGAGCCTGTCGGACTGGCCGTGTGTCCTGGAGCCGCCGCCGAAATTGTAACGCTTGACGACACCGGCAAAACCTTTTCCTTTCGATACACCGAGCACATTGACCTTTTCGCCGACCGTGAACGTTTCAACGCTGACAGGGCTGCCGAGTTCGAGCGGCTGGTTGATCAGCGAAGGTTCGAATTCCGCCATCATAAAGCCTGGTGTGACTCCGGCCTTTTTGTAATGACCCAGCAATGGCTTGCTTACCTTATCTTCCTTCCTTTCGCCGATACCGATCTGATAAGCATCGTAACCGTCCGTATCAACACGTTTGACCTGCGTCACGAAGCATGGACCCGCCTCGATGATGGTGCAGGATACCGCTTCGCGCTTGTCATTGTATAAACGGGTCATGCCGATTTTCTTTCCAAGAATCGCACCCATATGATTAGCTATTCAAATATTTCGTTAAGACTTAATTTCAACATCTACGCCGCTTGGAAGCTCGAGCTTCATAAGCATATCGATAGTCCTGGAGGTCGGGTTAATGATCTCGATCAGCCTCTTGTGGGAGGAGAACGAGAACTGCTCACGGGACTTCTTGTCAACATGCGGAGACCGGTTGACGGTATACACATGCGATTTTGTTGGCAGCGGTATCGGACCAAAGATGATGGCATCCGTCTGCTTGACCACGTCAATAATCCTTAAGGCCCACTTATCAACCAGGCTATGGTCGTAAGACTTGAGCTTTATCCTGATCTTTTGCTGTACAGCCACTTGTCAACCCTGTTTCGTGTTATCATAAAAAGGGACGGGGTTTTTCAGCCCCGTCCCGGGACGCATCCGAACTGTTACTCGATAATCTTGCTTACTGCACCTGCACCGACGGTACGACCGCCTTCACGGATAGCGAAGCGAAGGTTCTCATCCATGGCGATAGGAGCGAGAAGCTCGACATCGATGGAGAGGTTGTCGCCAGGCATAACCATTTCGACGCCTTCCGGCAGGGTTACCGAACCGGTAACGTCTGTGGTGCGGAAGTAGAACTGCGGACGGTAGCCGTTGAAGAACGGAGTGTGACGACCGCCTTCTTCCTTTTTCAGGATGTAGACCTCAGCCTTGAACTTGGTGTGCGGCTTGATGCTGCCTGGTTTCGCGATAACCATACCGCGCTCCAGCTCGGTCTTGTCGACACCCCTGAGGAGGAGACCGGCGTTGTCACCAGCCTGACCCTCATCGAGCAGCTTCTGGAACATTTCGATACCGGTAACGACGGATTTACGGGTCGGTTTGATACCGACGATTTCAACCTCTTCGTTGATCTTGATACGGCCCCTCTCGATCCTTCCGGTACCGACGGTTCCGCGGCCTGAGATCGAGAACACGTCTTCGACCGGCATCAGGAACGGCTTGTCGATGTCACGGACAGGCTCGGGAATGAAGGAGTCAACGGCATCCATGAGCTCGAGGATGGCTTTTTCGCCTTCCGGATCGCCATCGAGGGCTTTCAGAGCGGAACCTTTGATAATCGGAATATCATCGCCAGGGAAGTTGTACTCGGTCAGGAGCTCCCTGAGTTCGAGTTCGACGAGCTCGATGAGTTCGGGATCTGCGATGTCGACCTTGTTCAGGAAGACGACGAGCGCAGGCACGTTCACCTGACGGGCAAGCAGGATGTGCTCGCGGGTCTGGGGCATCGGGCCGTCGGTTGCTGCGACGACGAGGATGGCGCCGTCCATCTGTGCGGCACCGGTGATCATGTTCTTGATGTAGTCGGCGTGGCCCGGACAGTCGATGTGCGCATAGTGGCGCTTTCCGGTCTGGTATTCGACGTGTGCGGTGGAGATGGTAATACCGCGCTCCCTTTCTTCAGGGGCTTTGTCGATGCTGCCGAAATCACGCTGCTGAGCAAGACCCTGCTTTGCAAGGACGGAAGTGATCGCTGCAGTCAGGGTTGTCTTGCCATGGTCGACGTGACCGATGGTGCCTATATTTACGTGAGGTTTATCCCTCTTGTAAGTATCTTTTGCCATAACTTTCTCCGTATCGGTTATCTGTTATTGTTTTGTGTAGTTAAATCTTTCTGACCAAGTCCCCTCTTATCAATCCTTGCTTACCCTCTTCTCCTGCAGGGCCTCCGCAATACTGCGCGGGACCTCGCGGTAACATTCAAACTCCATCGAGTAGTTTGCCCGCCCCTGCGACATCGAACGAAGATCTGTCGAGTAGCCGAACATGCTTGAAAGCGGCACTTTCGCGTTGACGAACTGCGCACCGGCACGCTGACCCATACCTTCGATATGGCCGCGGCGGCTTGAAAGGTCGCCCATGACGTCACCGAGATACTCTTCCGGGGTAACGACCTCGACCTTCATGATAGGTTCAAGCAGGACCGGATCGGCTTTTTTCGCGGCACCCTTGAAACCGATGGAGCCTGCGATCTTGAAGGCCATTTCCGAAGAGTCAACCTCGTGATATTTACCATCGACCAGGCTGACCTTGATATCCTGCATCGGGAAGCCGGCGACGACGCCGTCTTTCATCGCCTGCTGGATACCGGCGTTGACCGCGGGAATATACTCCCTCGGAATGACGCCGCCCTTGATGGCATCGACAAATTCATATCCCTTGCCTTCCTCGAGCGGTTCGACCTGGAGCACGACAAGACCGAACTGGCCCTTGCCGCCCGACTGGCGGACGAACTTGCCTTCGAACTCGACCGACTTGCGGATCGTTTCGCGGTAGGCAACCTGGGGCTGGCCGACGTTGGCCTCGACCTTGAACTCGCGCCTGAGCCTGTCGACGAGGATTTCGAGATGAAGCTCGCCCATGCCCGCGATCAGCGTCTGGCCGGTTTCATCATCAGTTTTGACCTTGAAGGTCGGATCTTCTTCAGCGAGCTTCGCGAGCGACATGCCGAGCTTGTCGGAATCACCCTTGGTTTTAGGCTCGATGGCGATCTGGATAACCGGTTCCGGAAAAACCATTTTCTCGAGGACAACCGGATTGTTCTCATCACAGATGGTATCGCCGGTGCGGACATCTTTCAGACCTACGGCGGCAGCGATATCGCCGCAATAGACGCAATCGATATCTTCCCTCTTGTTGGAGTGCATCTGGAGCACGCGGCCGATGCGCTCTTTCTTGCCGGTCATGGTGTTGAGCACATAACTTCCGGCATTGAGCACGCCCGAATAAACCCTGAAGAATGTCAGCTTGCCGACAAACGGGTCGGTTGCAATTTTGAATGCGAGAGCGGCGAACGGTTCCTCGTCTTTCGGGAAACGCTTTACCGGCTCTTCGGTACGCGGATGGTGACCTTCGACGGCACCGACATCGAGCGGTGAAGCGAGGTATTCGACAACCGCGTCAAGCATGAACTGGACACCCTTGTTCTTGAAGGAGGAACCGCAGAGCACCGGAATGATGGCAACGTTGAGGGTCGCCTGGCGGAGCACGGTCCTGATCTCTTCTTCGGTGATGTTCTCGCCGTTGAGGTATTTTTCGAGAAGGCTCTCGTCGAGTTCGGAAACCGCTTCGAGCATATTGATGCGCCATGTCCTCGCCTCGTTGACCAGGTCATGGGGAATTTCGACTTCGTTGTAGGTGCTGCCGTCATCCTTGTTGTAGATGACACCTTTCATCCTGATGAGATCGACGAACCCGGCGAACATTTCGCCTTCGCCGATCGGGATCTGGAGGGGTACCGGGTTGGCACCGAGCCTCTCCCTGATCGATTTGACCGTATCGAAGAAGTTCGCTCCGGTCCTGTCCATCTTGTTGACATAGGCGATACGGGGCACACCGTACTTGTTGGCCTGGCGCCACACCGTTTCCGACTGGGGCTCGACGCCGCCGACCGCGCAGAAGAGCGCAACCGCGCCGTCAAGGACGCGAAGCGAACGCTCCACCTCGACCGTGAAGTCAACGTGGCCCGGGGTATCGATAATATTGATCCTGTGCTTGATGTCGGCGTAGTTGCCGTACTTGGGTTTCCAGAAACAGGTCGTCGCCGCGGAGGTGATGGTGATACCGCGCTCTTTCTCCTGCTCCATCCAGTCCATCGTCGCACCGCCTTCGTGAACCTCACCCATGCGGTGGAGACGACCGGTATAGTAAAGAATCCTCTCCGTCGTCGTTGTCTTTCCGGCATCGATGTGGGCCATGATGCCGATATTCCTGACTTTTTCTAAATCAACCTGCCTTGCCATAAAACAAATATTGGACGATTAGCTACCCTTGTTAAACAAACTCTTAGAACCTGAAATGCGCGAAAGCCTTGTTGGCATCTGCCATCCTGTGGACCTCATCACGCTTCTTGACCGAAGCGCCCTGCTCGTTTGCAGCATCCATCAGTTCAGCCGCGAACCGTTCAGCCATAGACCTGCCGCCACGTTTGCGGGCATAGGTCTTCAGCCAGCGGAAAGCGAGGGCCGACCTTCTGGAAGGCTTGACCTCCATCGGGATCTGGTAGGTGGCGCCGCCAACACGCTTGCTGCGAACCTCGACTACCGGAGCGATGTTCGAAATAGCCTTGCGGTAGATTTCAAGCGGGTTCTCGCCGTTTGACCTTTCGGAGATAATATCGAAAGCATCGTACACGATCTTGGTGGCAACAACTTTTTTGCCATCAAGCATAACCGCATTGATGAAGCGCGCAACGCTCTCATCATTGTAACGCAAATCTCCCCCGATCCTCTTATAGCTACTTTTTTTCGACATGCTCGTCTCTTGATTAATGATTCAAACGTTATCTCTTTCCCTTTGCAGGAGCCGGCGCTCCGGCCTTCGGCTGCTTCGCCCCGTATTTCGACCGGCTCTGCTTACGGTCAGCAACCCCTGAAGTATCGAGGGAGCCGCGAACGATGTGATAGCGCACACCGGGAAGATCCTTCACCCTGCCGCCCCTGATCAGAACGATCGAGTGCTCCTGCAGATTGTGCCCTTCGCCCGGGATATAGGCCGTAACTTCGATTTTGTTCGAGAGCCTGACACGCGCAACTTTCCTCAAGGCTGAGTTAGGTTTTTTTGGCGTCGTCGTATAAACACGGGTGCAAACCCCGCGCTTCTGAGGACATTTCTCAAGCGCCGGTGATGCTGTTTTTGACGCTTTCACACTTCTTCCGAGCCTGATGAGCTGCTGAATCGTCGGCATACTGAATTCTCTTTCTATTTAAAAACAACTATTTAAAATATCGACCCATAAAAATCTATAAGGACAGACAATGTAAGCGATTCTTCAAAAAAAACAAAACAAGAAACAACATTTTTCTCCCTTCGATTGAAAAATGCGGGACCCGAAGCAGTTGCCCGGACCTGTAAAAGTACATGGATAATGGACGTAAAGAAGGACACGGGAAGCGGTATCCGCTAGGGAATGCCGCAGAAGCGGCCAGGACCGTTCAGGGGCACCGCCCTGTCACCGGAGGTTCCTGTCCTTTTTCACTTTTTTGACCATCCGCCCGAAAGCCCTGTCTTTTTTACGCTTGTCCAGGTAGGACATTTCGTGGTATTCCGATTCCCTGCG
>CAIYPU010000104.1 GCA_903928225.1 uncultured Chlorobiaceae bacterium | reverse complement strand
ACCGGCGATTACAGCTTCGTCAGGGACTTCGACGCCGTGATCCTCGGCGCTCCGATCTACTACCTCCTGGTTTCGTCACAGCTTCTCGGCGCCCTTGTGCAGAGCAATCTCAGGGAAGCGCTGCAGGACAAGAAAATAGGCCTCTTCCTTGCCTGCGGAAGTCCAGAGCCAATGGCGAACCTGCTCTACCTGCCCCAGCTGAAAATAAACCTTGCGGGAACGCATATCATGACAGAAAGGGTACTGGCCCCCCAGCAACTCACGGACGAGTCCATCATCGGCAAATTCGTGGACGATTTCTGGGAAGCCTGCAATTGAAGGATTTCGCGAAACTGAACGGAAAAGACCCCCGGATGGAGGCCTTTTCCGTTTTTCCGGCTATGGATGTCTCAGCTGAAGATATCCCTGGCTTTTTCAAAAAAACTCTTCGAGTTCTGGTCATGATGCCCCGAAGGCGCTATCGCCTGTGATTTCTTGAGTTCCTTCAGCATCTCCTTGTCCTGGTGCGAAAGGTCTTTCGGTACAAAAACATTGACCCTCACATACTGATCTCCCCGTGAAGACCCCCGCAGATGGCCGATGCCGTGCCCGGGAATACGAAGCCTCGTCTCGGGCTGGGTAGAGGGCGGAATGGTGAGCTTGACCGGGCCGTCGAGTGTCGGGACATCGAGTTTCGTACCGAGAACAAGATCAGGGAAGCTCACGGCAAGATTGTAGATAACGTCATCGCCTTCCCGTATGAAGATTTCATGGGGCTTCTCCTCGATAACGACGATCAGGTCGCCGGGAGCGCCGCCCCTCGGACCTGCGTTGCCCTGTCCGCGAAGCGTCAGGTAGTTGCCGTCCTGCACGCCGGCGGGAACGGTGACTTTCACGGTCACCTCACCCTGCTTGATGCCTTCGCCGTAGCAGGAGGTACAGCGGTCCTTGATCACCCGTCCCTCTCCGCCGCAGGTCGGGCAGGCGGTGATATTGACAAACTGGCCGAACATGGTCTTCGAAGCCTGGCGGACCTCTCCCGACCCGTGGCAGGTCTGGCAGGTCTCGGTGGCACCGGATTTCGAACCGGTGCCGTTGCAATCCTTGCAGGCGATGTTCTTTTTGATCTTGATGGTTTTCTCCACGCCTTTGGCGATCTCCTCGAGGGTAAGCTTGAGGCGGATCTTGAGATCGGTACCCGGAATGCCCGCTGATGCGCGCCCCCTTCTCTGGCCGCCTCCACCGCCGAAAACATCTTCGAAGCCGAACGGTGAACCGCCGGACCTGCCCCTTCCGCCGCCGAACATATCGTTGAAGGCACTGAAAATATCGTTGAAATCCGCAGCGCCGCCGCCATAAAAGCCGCCGCCCGCACCCGGTCCTCCGCCGGAAGCAGCTGACGAACCGACCCCGGCATGACCGAACTGGTCGTACCGGCGACGTTTGTCATCGTTGCTCAGGACCTCGTATGCCTCGTTGACTTCCTTGAAATGCTCCTCGGCATCCTTGTTGTCGGGATTCTTGTCCGGATGGTACTGCAGGGCAAGCTTCCTGTACGCCTTTTTTATATCGTCCTTGGTTGCGGTACGGCTTACTCCAAGGACCTCGTAATAATCTCTTTTCATAATTGGATCAGCATGGTTTCATATCGTTACACTTTCTTGCCCGAAATACCTAACTGGCAACAATCACCTTCGCGTGCCTGATGACCTTGTCCCCGAGAAGATAACCGGTCTGGTACTCTTCAACTATAGTCTCCGGTTCGGCATCGGGGCAATCGATCTGGGAGATCGCTTCGTGGAAGTTCACGTCGAGTTTCCGGCCTTTCGATTCGATGGCCTTGACTCCCTTTTCTTCAAGCCATTTATCGAAGTTTTTCCTGACCAGTTCCACGCCATTGATGAACGGCTTCAGTTCTCCATTATTTTCCGAGCCTGCCGGTACGTGAGCAAGAACCCTCTGCAGGTCGTCGACCAGCGGAAGCAGTTCCCTGATGGTGTTTTCCAGCGCCCTTGACGATGACATGACGACCTCCCGCTCCTTCTGCTTGCGGAAATTCTCGAAATCCGCAGCCCTGCGCAATACTTCGTCACGGAATTTCCCAACCTGGTCCTGCTGCCTTGCAAGTTCGTTCTCAAGCTCGATTATTCTCGTCCTGAGCTCTTCCGTTTCCCTGTTATCGGCAATGTTCCCCGCATCAGGCTGCTGAGCGGGGTCGTGTTCCTCCGTTTTCGACGTTATCGGAATGGTGACCGGCCCCTTCTCTTCAGCGTGTTCCCTGTGATGTTCTTTCTTTTCAGAAGATTTTCTGATCATAAACCTGTAAACCTTTTAATTGACATGCGAAAGCGTCGCAGAAAGACTGCCCGCCATATAGTTCAATACCCTCACGGCATGGACGTAATCCATCCTTTTCGGACCGAATATACCGATCTTTCCGACCATGTTGCCCACATAGTACGGGGTCGTGACAATGGTCAGGTCCGCGGCATGCCGCTCCCTGTTCTCCTTGCCGATGCTTATGGTAACCTCCTTGCCTGGTGAACGGAGCCCTTCGTCGGGATTTTCAACCAGCTTGGCAATGCTGAGCTTGTCCTCGATCATGCTGATGAGCTCCCTCACCTTCTCCGGCTGCTGGAACTCAGGCTGTTCGACAATATATTCGGTGCCGGAAATATAGAGCCGTTCGACAATCGGCGTTTCATCGAAAAGCTTTCCGGCAGAGCGCACGATGAGGTTTTTCAGAGACGGATCGCAGGAACAGTCCGAAAGTCGTTCTGCTATGGAGTGCCTGATCTCGGCAAGTGTCAGTCCGGACAGTCGCTGGTTCAGGACCGAAACGACATCCTCGACCTTCTGACGCGAAACTTCGACATCGAGTTCCATGACGATGGTTTTCACGAAAAGCGATTGGATCGAAAGGATCACCATCATTCTGGTCGAGCTGAGCAGGACGATGTCGAGTTTCTCGAAGGTGGAGTTCGACAGGGTCGGGGACAGGACCACGCTCAACTGCCGTGAAATGGAGCCAAGCACCTTTGCGGCAGAAAGCAGGACATCCGACGTCGTGCCCGCACGCTCGTAGCCGATCTGCCCGAAATTGGCGTCGATCCTTTTTTTCTCCCTCTCGTCGATGCCGCTGACCGTCATGATCAGATCGACATAATACCGGTACCCCTTGTCCGTCGGGATCCGTCCGGCCGATGTATGGGGCTGGCTGATGTAGCCTTCGTCCTCGAGTTCGGCCATGACATTGCGGATCGTGGCGTCGGAAAGGCCAAGATTGTAATGTTTCGCTATGTACCTGGAACCGACGGGAGCGGCGGTCTCGACATACGACTGGATGATGATGCCGAGGACCTGACGTTCCCTTTGGCTGAGTTCACGTAAAGCCATCCTGGAATATCATGGTGATTGCAATGCCCTGCAGTGGCAGAGAGTCTGGTCAATTTAAAAAAACTAATCTTTTCCGCACGCTGCAAACCCTCATAATCATAATAATAAAACCTTGAAACATTAAAACGAATAAGCATATAACCTCCGGCCCGCCGGAAAAAACCGCCGGTCCGGCTGCCGGTTGAAAAGCTTGCGGTCAGCATGGTAAACCAACAACCGCCGGAGTCTTTTAATTTCAGGACTTCAGGACCGCTGAAACGATCCTGTCGTGGCCGGAATAGTCTTTCAGGATCGATATATCTTCGAAACCGGATAATGCAAGGATCGTCGACACCTCCCCTGCACCGTCGGCATGGATTTCGAGGCAGACCCTGCCGCCGGGCTTCAGCAGCGGCTTGCCAAGCCCGGCGATCGCCCGGTAACACTCGAACCCTTCCGGCACCGTCAGCGCCATGGCCGGCTCGTAGTCCTTCACCTCCTTCTGCAACGCTTCCCATTCCGAAACAGGTATATAGGGGGGATTGGAAACGATCATGCCATAGGACGTATCCGGAAGCATCAATGGAAAATCGGGGTCGAACATGTCGGCATGCACGAAAGATATCCGCTCTTCGACCTTCTGGCGTTCAGCGTTCCTGCGCGCCATATCCAGGGCCCCGGACGATTTGTCGACGGCCGTGAACCTGAACGACGGAAGCAGCCTTGCCATCGTTACTGCTATGCATCCGCTGCCTGTCCCGATATCGAGCACCGGCGCATCGAGGCCCGCCGGTCCGGCACCCGATCCGAAGCATTCCACAGCATGTTCGACAAGCAGTTCCGTTTCCGGACGGGGAATGAGCACCCGTTCATCGACGGCAAAAGAGATGCCGTAGAAAAACTGCTCCCCGGCAAGGTACTGCACCGGACATCCTTCGAGCCGCCTGCGGCAAAGCTGGCGGTAACGCTCAAGCTCATCCCTGAAGACCGGCCGGTTATGGTTCAGGTAAAGCTGCAGCCTGTCCTGGCCAAGCACATGGGCAAGAAGAAGCTCGGCGCTCAGCCTCGGTTCGTCCACCTGTTTCGATGAAAAAAAATCCGCGGTTGTCCGGAGCAGATCGACAACCTGCCATTCTCTTGGAGCATCCATCCTCGTTATCCTCTGACATCATGAAGGGTCCCTGCCGGAAATAAGCCCGAAAGACCGTAAAAAATTAATATGCATATGCAAACGCTCTTTTTAAAACCCTCCGGGTCATGTAACTTTGGTGTTTACCGAAACCCTGAAGCCATAGAGATCAAGAACAGACAACAACCGGACCCGATGAAAAAAATCCCGCACCTTGTTTTCCAGCTGTCGCTCCTTTTCATGTTCAGCACCGCTTCGGCCGAATCCAGATTTACCGGGATCATGGAAATGATGCTCGGCATGCCGAACGGTTCGGCTGACGTTACTTATTATTTCGGCAACGGCACGCAACGCATGGATATGGCTGCGAAAATGAACAAAATTCCCGACATCCTGAAAACAACGGTCATCACGAAAGCCTCCACTCCGGACCAGGCGGTGATCATCAACCACCAGGCAAGGAATTATACGGCAGTCAGCCTGAAGACAGCCGCGGAAAACGCGACCCTGCTGGATTTCGACAGCAACTATCACCTCTCCCGCATCGGCAGGGAAACCATCAAAGGGTACAACTGCGAACATATCAAACTGACCAGCACCACCGAAAAACTTGACCTGTGGGTGACGCGCGACCTGGGCGATTTCTCGACCTTCAGGATACTCCAGACGCAGAATCCCCACCTTTCGAACACCGCACTTGCAAAAACGCTGAAAAACGAAGGCGTCGAAGGCTT
>CAIYPU010000103.1 GCA_903928225.1 uncultured Chlorobiaceae bacterium | reverse complement strand
CGGACTGATCCGAGTCAGCAGTTACCTGCTTGACCGTCAGATCAGATGGCTCGAGAAAGACTTTTTAGAAACCGGAGGACTCAGGGAGCGTATGTCCCGTTCAAGGGTTCAGGCTCGCAGCAGGGACAGCAGGGACAGCAGCTGAAAAATCACTAATTTAGGTAATGTTCGGATTATCATCGGACCCTCTTTATTTATTTGGTCACTTTGGTCACTTTGGTCCTTGCAGTCTTTTTTGTCCTTTTCTTTTTTTTGTCCATGACCTTCGAAGAACTGCACAGGCTGCTTGAACCGAAGGTGCAGGAACAGCTTGCCCTCCATTGCAAAGATGATCCTGCGGCTTTCTCCATGAGGTTCCACGACCGCAGGGACCTGCCGGTCAGGGCGATGGCCGAACAGATCGCCTGCCGAATAAAAGCCCTCAAAAAATTGTCCTCGCTCTCGGCTCACGGCCTCATCTATACCTCTCTCGCGCTCGAACAATGCACCTCCGAACAGGTGGCGGCCTACAGGGCTTCGTTCATGGATGGCGCACGGCTCATCGATATGAGCGGAGGGCTCGGCATTGATACGATGCAACTTTCCGGCCGGTTCGGGAGCATCGACTACTGCGAACGTGACGAGGTATTGTGCGCTGTAGCGGCTTACAACTTCAAAAAAGCGGGCATATCGAATGTCAAGGTGCACCATGCCGACAGCGTTGATTTCCTTGCCTTCTGCGACGACGACCGGTTCGACTGGATATTCGTCGATCCGGCAAGGCGTGAACAGGGGCGACGGTCGGTCGGGCTCCAGTCGGCAAGCCCCGATGTCACCATCATCCATGACCTGATGCTCCGCAAAGCCCCGAGGGTCTGCATCAAGGCCTCTCCCGCCCTTGAAATGAAAGGACTTGAAATCCTCCTTCCCTCGCTTTCGCTCGTAGCGGCGGTTTCGCTCGGCGGGGAGTGCAGGGAACTGCTCCTGCTGCTCGACCGGGGGCATATTCGTGGTTCACGTCCCGGGAAGAAAGCGGTGTGCCTTGGACAGGGGCCGTCCGGAATTATCGAAATAAAAGAAGATATCCGCGCCGGAAGGGTTGTCGCCGGATCGGTGCGACGTTACCTGTTCGAGCCCGATCCCGCGATCATCAAGACCGGTCTTGCCTCAACAGTTGCCGTCGGCAGCGGCATGGAGTTCTTAAACGGTACGGTCGATTACCTCACGGCGGATTTCCTTCCGGAACAGTTTCCCGGCAGATCGTTCGAGGTGGTTGACGTGGTGCCGTTCAAACCGAAATCTTTCAGGGCTTTCCTTGAAAAGCACCGGCTTGACATTGCCGGGGCGAGCGTGCAGCGGCGGGATTTTCCGCTTTCACCCGATGAGATCCGCAAAAAATTCCGGATAAGGGAAAACGACCGGAACTTCCTTTTCTTCACCAGGGAGAGCTGCGGCAGCCTGATCTGCATTTACGGACTCAGGCGCCTTTCCTGAGGCGCAGCAGCTCCCTCTGTGCGAGGCCGAAGCGAAGCCCCTGGATGCTGACCCTGATTTCCGCAACGCCGAGCATCCGCATGAACTGGTGCAGGATAAGCGTTCCCATGGTGATGACGTCGGCGCGTCCCTCGGGCACGCCCATGGCGACAATCTCCTCGATGGTGCTTTGTTCCAGCGTTTCGAGGATCGAATGCACCTGCGGGTAAGTCAGCGCATAATGGTGCACTTTCTGCGGGTCGAAGTGCCTGAGGCCCTGCGCGAGCTGCGCGATGCTGGTGAGGGTGCCTGCGACGCCGTACACATTGGTGCGTGAAGCGAAAAAAGGCGTTATACCCGAGGCGAGGGCCTCGTTCACCGTTCGTCGCGCCTCGTCGATTTCGCGTCGGGAGGGGGGCAGCGAGGTGAAAATGCGTTCGGTGAGCCTGACCGACCCTATATCGAGGCTTATGCTTCGCGTTACGCAGGAGAGCGAGCCCATCGAGATTTCGGTGCTTCCTCCACCGATATCGATGACGGTGAACGGCTCCGGTACGTCCGGCATGCCTGCTACGGCACCGAAAAAGGTCAGCTCCGCTTCATCATGCCCCGAGATGCATTCGATCGTGATGCCCGTCCTGCGGGCTGTTTGGGCGATGATCACGTCGCGGTTCGCCGCATCCCTCAGGGCGCTTGTCCCTGCGGCGACGATCGATTCGCAGCCATGGTCGCGGCTGATGGCGGCGTACTCCCCGAGGCAGCCGATCAGCCGCTCGAGCGCATCGGTGTCTATGTTTTTTTCGGCATCCACGTTTTTTCCCAGCCTGACGATGGTCTGCTTGTGGAAAAGCGGATGCACGGTGCCGCTTTCCGGCTCGAGGTCGGCGATGAGCAGCAGGGCTGTATTGGTCCCGATATCGATGCAGGCGACCCGTTTCATTGCTTTCGATGATTTGGCGGTTATCGTCACTCCGGACGCACGAGGCTCGACAGCCACTCGTCTTCGTAGACGGTATTGACAACGGTATAGGAGAGGCGTTTCAGCAGCTTTTTCAGCCAGGGCTCGTCGTAGACGAGGATGCCTGAAAGCAGGACCTCGGAAGCGGGAGCGTTCCTGCGGATGACCGGCAGGATGCGGTCGATCACGTTTTTGTTGATGTTGGCCAGGATGAGGTCGTATCCGTCACGCAGGTTGGCCACCAGGTCTTCCTCCGCATCGAGCATCTTCACGTCGATGTCCGGGGTGTCGTTCTCCACGATATTCTCCATGGCGTTTTCAGCCGCCCAGCTGTTATTGTCGAAGGCGAGAATGGGCCTGGTGCAGCCGAGCTTGCGGGCCGCGATCGCCAGCACGCCGGTACCGGTGCCGATGTCCATGATTTTTTTCTCTTTCAGGTCCATCGGTTCCATCTGCCTGAGCATGAGCCTGGTCGTCGCATGGTAACCGGTGCCGAACGACATCTTGGGATTGATCTCGATGACGATCTGGCCCGGTTTGGGGACAATTTCCTTGTTTTTCTGGATGATGATGATGCGGTCGGAAATTTCGATAGGCTGCAGGTGCGCTTCCCATTCCGCGTTCCAGTTCCTGTCGGCCATGAAGCTCGCTTTGTATGGAGGGACGCTGCCGAACCGTTCCTGCAGCAGACTCCTGATGCTTTCTTCCCTGCCGGGGTTCCATTGCGATTCCGGAAGGTAAGCCAGCAGTCTGTCGTCCTCCTCCTGGAAATACTCGATCCCTTCGCTGGAAAGCAGGGCTATGTACAGTTCGTGCAGCGACGCAGGGATGTCGATGCTGAGCTCGATATGGTGGTGTGTGCCGGTCTGCGTCATGACAGGTGATGTTTTACGGTTCTGCCTCTGGAAAAATTTGCCCAATATATGATTTCATCGCATAAAGAACACCTTTTTCTCCTGCGGCGCAGGGTTTGTCCGGCGAAGCTCAGTCGGTTGTGATCACCCTTGCCGAACAGGCATAGTGGTCTCTGTACCAGCGTTCACGGAGGCTGCTGATTTTCACTCCGTTGATCGATGCGTGAGCGAACCTGTCGCCGCCGATGAAAATCCCCACATGGTCTATTTTTCCTCCGGCGCTGAAAAAGACGAGATCGCCGGGATGAAGCCGCTCCCTCGGAACCGCGCTTCCAAGCGAAGCCAGTTCTCCCGATGTCCTGGGCAGCAGCATCCTGAAGTGTTTTTCATAGAGGTACTGGACGAACCCCGAACAGTCGAAGCCGTCCGGAGTCGTTCCGCCGTAACGGTATGTCGTCCCGATGGTAAGGCCGATCGACGTGAAGAGGTTTTCCATGGATGCGCCGTCAACTTTGACCGGCAGGCTCCGGACGACCGGGGATGAGCTTCCCCAGGGGAGACAGGAGATATGCGATTTTCTGTTTTTTGCACTATATTTGCAATCCCGATCGACGCCCCTGCCGGCATCGAAGCTCTGGCAGCCGGCGGCGAGCAGCAGCAATGCTGCGGCGGTCACCCTGACGGTCAGGGACCGCAAGGTTTTTCTTCCTGATGGAAGTTTGCAGGCAAGGGATGTTTTCAGTACCATCGGTTCGGTCGGGCTGTTTCCGGTGCGCTGGTTTTTTTCTCTCGCATTCAGGAAAATAAGAACTATGAGGGAAGAGGTAAAGGATCAAGAACAAGTCAAACCATCTGTTTGAAGATATTATGGCAGTGATGAAATTCGGAGGGACCTCCGTCGGTACGGCCCAGGCGATGCAGCAGGCAATCTCCATCGTGGCCAGGGAAAAGGAGAACGGTGTTCCTCTTGTCGTGCTCAGCGCCTGCAGCGGCATAACGAACAAGCTGATAAAGATTGCCGACGCAGCCGGGCGGAGCGCCATGGACGAGGCGATGGCCCTTGCCGGCGAGGTCCGCAGGCATCATCTCGAACTTGCAGCTGCCCTGGTGGGCGACAACACCTTGCGAAACGAACTGTGTGCAAAAATAGATGCGTTTGCCGCCAGGCTCGATATGCTCGTCAAAGGCATTGAAATCGTCGGGGAACTCACTGAGCGTTCTAAGGATATGTTCTGCTCGTTCGGCGAGCTGCTTTCCACGACGGTTTTCGCGGCGGCCATGAAAGACCGGGGCTACGACGCCGAATGGCTCGATGTTCGCCAGGTCATGATCACCGACGACAATTTCGGGTTTGCCCGTCCCCTGAACGACATCTGCCTCGATAATGTCCGGACCATCATCCGGCCGGTGCTCCAGCGGGGCACCATCGTCATAACCCAGGGGTATATCGGCGCTACCGCCGACGGGAGGACCACGACGCTCGGCCGCGGCGGATCCGACTTTTCGGCCGCATTGCTCGGTGCCTGGCTCGATGAAAATTCGATCCAGATATGGACCGACGTCGATGGCGTGATGACCTGCGATCCGAGGGTAGTCCCTGAAGCGAGGAGCATCAGGGTGATGACCTTCACCGAAGCGGCCGAGCTCGCCTATCTCGGTGCGAAGGTGCTCCATCCGGACACCATCGCGCCTGCGGTGGAGAAGGACATTCCGGTATATGTGCTGAACTCCTGGCATCCCGATGCGAAAGGGACCGTGATCACGAACGATCCGGAACGGCTTGCAGGAATGAGCTACGGCGGCCTTGTCAAATCGATCGCGGTCAAGAAAGGGCAGTGCATCATCAATATCCGATCCAACCGCATGCTGGGGCGTCACGGTTTCATGAACGAACTGTTCGACGTTTTTTCCCGCTACGGCGTGTCGGTCGAAATGATTTCGACCAGCGAGGTTTCCGTATCGCTTACGGTTGATGAACAAGGCTTCAGCGAGGAACTTATCGGCGACCTGAAAAGTTTTTCGGAAGTTGAAATAGAGCATAATGTCGCGACCATCAGTGTCGTCGGCGATAACCTCCGGATGTCCCGCGGGGTTGCAGGCAGGATCTTCAGCTCGCTGAAGGATGTCAATATCAGGATGATTTCCCAGGGCGCGTCTGAAATCAATGTCGGATGCGTCGTCGAGGAGAGCGAGGTGGTCACCGCGGTCAGGAACCTTCACCACGAATTTTTCTCGGCCCTCGAGACCGAGGGGATCTTCGAGGTGCCGGCCGGAAAGCCCTGATGAACATGTGGTTCAACTGTTTTAATTGTTCAGGCAACGATAAGTCGAAAGGAAATCGATGTAACGGGCCTGTCATCCCGCAATGAAGCGTAGCCGAATGAAGAATCCATTATACTGCTGAACAAGACGTTATGGATTCTTCGCTCCGCTCAGAATGACATCGTGTCCCGTCATGCTGAACGCAATGAAATGTAGTGAAGCATCCATCGCCTGATTTTGCCCTTTATGGATTCTTCACTTCGTTCAGAATGACAGGAAAAAGAAGGCATGAAAAGAGCAAAGAGTTTGTTCCGAAACAAAGGTGTCATCCTGAACGAAGTGAAGGATCCATTTTCTCAGGGAAATATACATCAGGATACTTCGCCTTGCTCGGAATGACAATGAAACAAAACGTTTGATCTGAATGGAAATTGATACCTGCATTCGCCGGATGAATCAATAGAAAGTTTATAAAACAAAGATCAGGGAGAGGTTGCAGATGGATTACAAGAAAGCCGGTGTCGATATCAGTGCCGGAGAAGAGTTTGTCCGGATGATCAAGTCCGATGTCCGCGGAACGTTCACGAAAGGCGTGATAACCGATATCGGGGCTTTCGGCGGATTTTTCATGCCGGATTTTTCAGGTTACGAAAAACCGGTCATGGTCAGCAGCATCGACGGTGTCGGCACGAAGCTGAAAATAGCCGTCGAGCTGGGTATCTACAATACGGTCGGCGCCTGCCTGGTCAACCATTGCGTGAACGATATTCTCGTCTGCGGCGCGAAACCCCTGTTTTTCCTCGATTACTATGCCTGCGGCAAGCTTTCACCTGTTAATGCGGCGGAAGTGGTCAGGGGCATGGTCCAGGCATGCCGCGAAAACGGCTGCGCCCTGATCGGCGGCGAAACAGCCGAGATGCCGGGGCTCTACCAGGCAGAGGATTTCGATCTTGCAGGATGTATCGTCGGCGCGGTCGATCATGGAAAGATTGTCAACGGCTCCTCGGTCCAGGCGGGCGACGTGCTTCTCGGCATCGCATCCAACGGACTGCACACGAACGGCTACTCACTGGCCCGGAAAGTGTTCGAGGGCCGGCTGCACCGGACATTTACCGGACTCGAAGGCACGGTCGGCGAAGAGCTGCTCAAGGTGCACCGTTCATACCTGCGCCTTGTCGAGCCCTTCTTCGGTTCCCCGGACCTCAGGGGGCTTTCGCACATCACCGGCGGCGGCCTCACCGGCAACACCATGCGGATCATTCCTGCCGGGCTGAAGCTCGATGTCGACTGGAAATCCTGGCCGGAGCCGGTGATTTTCGACATCATCCGCACGGAGGGAAAGGTACCCGAAGAGGATATGCAGAGAACGTTCAATCTCGGGATCGGGTTGGTTATGGTCGTTGAAAAGAATGCCGTTGACCGTGTTCTGGCGGCCTTGAAATCACAGGGAGAAAATGCGTACATTATTGGGAAGGTTTCTCCGTCGTGATACTGACTGCATTCCTGAAACAATAATTTCATATTGGACTATGCTCACTCTCGTTGCAATTCTGCTGGCAAGCTATATCGTCGGGTCGATCCCCACGAGCCTGATTGCCGGGAAGATGCTCAAGGGCATCGACATCCGTGAATTCGGCAGCGGCAACGCCGGCGGCACCAACGCCTTCAGGGTGCTCGGCTGGAAGCCGGGCCTTTTGGTCACGCTTATCGATATTGTCAAGGGTATCGTTGCAGCCGTCTCCGTGGTTGCCTTTTTCAGGCACCACCCCATCGACTCGTTTCCCGATATCAACGATGTGGCGCTCCGCCTGCTTGCCGGTATGAGCGCCGTGATCGGCCATGTATTCACCCTCTTTGCAGGCTTCCGCGGAGGCAAGGGCGTCAGCACCGCTGCGGGCATGCTCATAGGCATCGCTCCGGTAAGCATGCTGATGGTGATAGGCGTTTTCCTGCTGACGATATACCTCTCCCGTTACGTATCGGTCGCGTCCATACTTGCCGCAATCGCATTTCCGCTCATCATCGCTATCCGCAAGTATATCTTCGAGCTCGGCGGCGGCCTCGATTACTACATCCGTCTTTTCGGTTCCTCGGTTTCCTTCCACGACAGCCTCGACTATCACCTTCTGATTTTCGGGCTTGTCGTTGCGCTTGCCATTCTCTATACGCACCGCGCCAATATCAGGAGGCTGCTTTCCGGAACGGAAAACCGCATCACTTTCGGCAAGCATTCGTAACGTCCCGAAATCGAACTGATGAATATCGCCGTTCTGGGGGCCGGCAGCTGGGGTACAACCCTTGCCGTGCTCCTTGCAGAAAAAAACTATCAGGTCCGCCTCTGGGCACACCGTCCCGAATTTGCCTCCCTTCTCCAGAAAGAACGGGAAAACCGCCGGTATCTGGCCGGCGTTGTTTTTCCTGAAAACCTCCAGGTCGTCGAGGACCTCGGGGAACTTGCCGCCTGGGCGGGGATGATCGTCACCGCAGTTCCATCCCAGGCTGTCCGGGAAACGGTTGCCGGTTTCAGCGGAGTTGACCTCGAGGGGAAGATACTGGTGAACGTGGCGAAAGGTATCGAGCTCGGTACGGGCCTGCGCATGTCGGAAGTGCTGCTCGAAGTACTTCCCGGGCTGAAGCCGGGCCAGGTCGCAGCCCTGTATGGTCCGAGCCATGCCGAGGAGGTTGCAAAGGCCCAGCCGACGACGGTTGTCGCCTCGTCCTCTTCGATCGAAACCGCCGAAAAGGTCCAGGAAGTTTTCCATACCAGCCGGTTCAGGGTATATGTCAATACCGATATCGTCGGTGTGGAAATTGCCGGTTCGGTCAAGAATATCATTGCGATCGCTGCAGGTATTTCCGACGGTATCGGCTTCGGGGACAATGCGAAAGCCGCCATCATCACCAGGGGGCTTGCGGAAATATCGAGGTTATGCATGAGGCTGGGCGGCGACCCCATGACCATATCCGGCCTTTCCGGCATCGGTGACCTCGTGGTGACCTGCCTGAGCCGCCACAGCAGGAACCGTTACGTCGGGGAGGAAATCGGCAGGGGCCGTTCCCTCGACGATGTCATCAGTCACATGAACATGATTGCCGAAGGGGTACTTTCATCGAAGGCGGTCTACGACCTCGGCCGTTCACT
>CAIYPU010000102.1 GCA_903928225.1 uncultured Chlorobiaceae bacterium | reverse complement strand
TAATTCAGTACGGGAAGTTTAAGTGAAAAACAGCAAGCCGGCTACTCGAAGAGTGCCCGGACCGTTCCATGCTGATCGAACGGTAAAAACCCATTGCCATCGGCCGGAGAATAGGGACTGGAGAGTGGAAAGTGGGGAGTGCTGAAGACTGAGTGCCGAATCCGACCTATCGGTCCTATCAGTTCCAACATGCCGACCCTGCTGGGCTGAAACCCAAATTTATTTTTTCCCTCCTTCCAGGGGCTGGCACCCCTGGCTACCGATATCCCGCCCCTACGGGGCTATCTTCCCCAGTCCCCAGTCCCCAGTCCCCAGTCCTCAGTCCTCAGTCCTCAGTCCCCAGTCCTCAGTCCTCAGTCCTCAGTCCTCAGTCCCCAGTCCCCAGTCCCCAGTCCCCAGTCCTCAGTCCTCAGTCCTCAGTCCTCAGTCCTCAGTCCCCAGTCCCCAGTCCCCAGTCCTCAGTCCTCAGTCCTCAGTCCTCAGTCCTCAGTCCTCAGTCCTCAGTCCCCAATCCCCAATCCCCAATCCCCAATAAAAAAAGGCTGCCCCGGTTCTTATGCCCATGACAGCCTCGAAGCAGTTCCTGCTTTCTGAAACAGATGCGTCAGTTCGCGAAGGTGATGCTCAGATTGCCCTGCGAGAAATCGGCCCCTTCAGTTTTGCGGCCAACCAGAACGTTCGGCAGGATGATGCTCTTGCGGAAGTTGTTGATATCGACAAGGAGCTCGTCACCCTTGATGTTGACGTTCAGCTTTTTCACCTCGACATTCGGCAGATAGAGGCTCAGCACATACTTGCCGTCGATTTTCTCGAGGACCTGGGTCTTGTCGTCGGAGTAAAGTACCTCGGCAGGGTTCTTCTCTCCGAAAATCTGCTTGCTGAGATTATTGAGCTTGTCCGTATTGATGATCTCCTCGGTTGAGAGCTGCGCCCTGAAAATCGGCACGGGATAGAAACAGTTCTCGATGACCCTGAGGTACTTCGTCTGGGTGTCGATAAGGCTCTGCAGATAGCTGTCGGCCGAGCTCTGCGGCAGGATCTTGTTGACAACCGCGGCATCGAGCTTGTAACCGAACAGGTTGAGATAGGTCTGGACGCGAAGGGCTTCCTTGATGACCATGTTCTCCGGGTTGAGGACGACCCTGAACGTCGTGATGCTCTTGTCCTGGAGCATGGCATGAAGTTCTTTCATGTGCTCGTTCACTTCGGGCATGAGCTTGAAAATGTTCTTCTTCGGCATGAACTTGGTCAGAAGAGGAGCGGCGAAACCAATGGCTTTCGAATGCCAGCCGCCGATCTTGTCCGAATACCATCCATACGATTCCGGCATACCGAGCAGGCGCATGGTTTCTCCGGTTGGAGCGGCATCGACGACGACGACATCGTAATCGCCGGACTTGGCTGCCTTCCAGATGTAACGGAGACTGATCATCTCCTCCATGCCCGGCATGATGGCAAGCTCTTCGGCAACAATTTCATTCGCGCCGTCATGCATCAGGATCGAAGAAAAATAGGAATAAAGCTCCGTCCAGTTCTCCCTGATCTCGGCAAGGACATTGACCTCCATGGCGAAGAGGTTTTTTTCGACCTCGACGGGAGTGGAAGAAAGCTCGACGCTCAGGGCATCGGCAAGACTGTGTGCGACGTCGGTGCTCATGATCAGCACGCGCTGGCCTCTCCGGGCAATTGATGTTGCAGTCGAGGCGGATACGGTTGTTTTACCGACGCCTCCTTTACCCAGATAAAGAATAATTCTCATGTTTATGATTAAAACTGGTGAGTAGATTGCATCTTGACTGAACGCCCGATTTACTTTTTTTCTGGACCCGGCCTGCAGGCATTATCGCCTGCCATGTTTGCCCGGTGCATGAAACTTCTTTCTCGACGCACTGTTGCCTGGATAATCCGGTTTCCGGACAGGCTCTGACGATGGCGCGGACTGTTGCTGCCGGGAAGTTGCCGGTTCTGCCGGATTTTCAGCATCACTGCTTTCCATCGGTATCGCTTCCGCCCGGGGCTCCTGCATCACCTCGGCGTTCACTGTCGGTGGTTCCGGCTCGACGATTTTCTCTTCGACAGCGTCCTCTTCGTGGTCCGTCACATCAGCAACGTCCGTTTCAGGAATTTCAAGTTCGAAAACTTCGGTTTCCGAGAGTTCCGCTTCCAGGGCATCCTCTATGGATTCTTTCTCGCGTGATGCCTCCATTGCCGATATCACCGCATCCATTGATTCCTCGTCAGCAAGATCCTCCGCAGGAGGTTCAGCGGCAGGAGCATCGGAAACAATCCTGATCCTGCGGGAAACAGCTGCCGGATGACCGTTTTCCTGCGCTTTTACCGCAGGCTTTTCGATTTCAGTGACCTTTGGTGCAGGAACTTCCGGTTCGCTGTCATCCATGTCCATCATGTGCCTGACAAGGTCAGGCATTTCCTCTTCAGGCGCCTTGACCGATATTTTCTTCCTCCGGACCGTACCGCTTTCGGCAACATCGCTTACATTGCGAACAGCCCTCGTTACCGGCTTTGGTTCGACCGCAGGTTTCACCTCATCGTCATCGCTTCCGAAAACATCGGGATACATGGGATGGGGTTCGTCGTTTTTGATCGTAATTTTCTTTCTCTTGACCGGTTGGTCGAAATCATCGTCCGGGTTATGACGATTTCCTGCAAACGGTTCATCAGAAGCCGAAGGCGATCCTTTCGGAGCAGGTTTCGCAGTTTTTTTCTTCGGCGGTGCCGCGAAATTGGAAGATATCTTGATGAGTTTGCCGACAGAACCGAACATGCCGTCGTTACGGACAGCCGTCTTGACAAGATTCATGACAAAACGCTCAGCCTGGGGATTGTCGGCTATGTTGGTGAGAAGCTCGTTCAAGGCCGTGAGCATACCGGGAACATGCTGCATGTCGCTCTTGAACTGGTCCCGAAGCTTCATCGGAACCTCTCCAATCATATCCTTGAGTGAATCGGCGACTTTCTTGATCGAACCGGGCTCTCCCGGAAGCATGCTTTCAAGCTTCTTGAAAACATCGGCCGGGGAAAATGCTTCAGGGTACTGCTCGCCGCCACCAGACTGCTGGGCGGGAGGAGGCGGTTGAGACCCGGGATAACCGGCAGGCTGAGGAGGCTTTTCAAATGCGGCGTAGCCGATCGATGCCTTGTACTGCTCGAGGAGGTCCTGGCCGTAACCGATATTGACCTGGGGCTGGGCCTGGCCTGGAGCGTCGAGACGGAGCGATATGGCGCGAGGAACACAGATGCTTCTCGATGCATGCAGAATATGCGCGGAAACTTCGTCGGGCAGGGTCGAGCGGTAATTGATGCCCATATACTGCTCGATGATCGATTCTATCACGGTATGCAGCCTGACGATGAGCTCGGCCTCGCGAAGTTCGACCATATCGAAGATCACGTAGACTGGTTCTTTTCCTTCACGCCTGACTTTCAGGTTGACTGTTGCGAAATCGTGGTCCTTGTTGCGGCTGTTCACCGAAACCGATCCAAGTTCGAACCGGTCGAGAAAATCCTTGGACGTCCCTCTTGCCCAGAGATAAACGGCCTTGTCGGAATAGATCAGGTAATCCTGAAATGCAATGTTTCCGACCCGCTCCTGATGTGACTCATAAAAAACACCGTCAAAAAATGCAATCGGATTCTCTCCGGCATTCATGAGGCCTTTCTGGAAAAATTCAGCTACATCGTTCTGTTCAGTCTGTCCCGAGATGTACAAAGATAAATTAGCCATTCCCCATACCTTTTCACTTAAACTGCTTTTTGGCACGTAAAGGTGAAATCTATTAAAAAATTATAAGAAAGAGAAATTACGCCGCCAACCGAAATCCCTTGTCATCTGCGGCCATGCGGCACACTGCAGGCGCCGGGCAGGTGAGGAAAATTCGTTCTGTGTACAAGACAAGAAGGTTGTTTCTGAAGGACGGGTTGATGATAAAAAAAAAGGCAGTGAAAGAGAAAATTTTCACTGCCTTTGAGTCTTGTAATCCCGCGAAGCTTATTTCGCGAATTTGGAAGTGACTTCTTTTGAAGGAACGGCATAGCCGGTTGCTTCAGGAGAGCCGCCACGAAGGCTGGAACCGCCGCCCATGCTGCCATAAGCATTGCGATTGATCCTCATGGTGCCTTTGCCTAAAGAATCAAACAGCATACCGACTGTTTCCCAGTGACCTTCAACCATCACCTCAAAAATGCGGCCGGCTGCAGCCAGGATATCGGTAAAAACGCCACCACCACTCATAATTCCTCCTTGGAATTTAATTATTGGAAAGTTAAAGAAATTGGAATAGTAACCTTACGTTAATTTACTGCTATAAATAAAAAAACACAAGAAAAAGATTTCCGGCAAACGGCATCGCCTGTCGAACACCTTGAAAAGCTTGCTTATTTAACCGGAGGTTTCGGGAACGAACCGGTAAAGCTTTTCACCGCTTCCGAAGCCGACTGGCCTGCATCGCCTACCGCAGTAGCCACATTGCCCGCAGCATTCTCGACGGTCTCGACGGCATTCGCGTAGATCTCGTTAGCTGTCCTGCCTGCATCCTTGACGGTGATGGCGACGCGATCGATGGTTTCGCCGACCACACCTCCGGTGCTGCCGAAAATACGGCCGATACCCGTAGCATCGACAAGGGCGCCGACAGTTCCGGTAACGGTATCGAAAATATTGCCTGCGAGGTTAAGCCCGCCTACGACAGCGCTCTGTCCGGTCAGCAGAACCCCTTCAGCGAGGAACGTGAGACGATCCGGCAACTCGAGCTGCTTGAAATCCTTCCGCAGATTCTGGTACGATTCCGACATGTTACTCTCCCTGGAATTGAGGCCCCGCAAAAAGGAACCCCTGAGTTAATGTGAAGACAACAATAGTTTATAAAAAAAGTTATAAATAAAATTCGAGCAAAGCAAGCATTCTTCTCCGAAGGAAAAATGCAGTTTACTGCATGACATTCTGCTCCCTCGCTTCGCGCGAATCCCTGTTTTCCCTCTGCAGCCGGCTCTGCTCCTCACGGTCGAGATCGAACGGAATGTGCAGCCACTTGTCCTTGAAGACGGCATCGCCCGGCTCGAGGCCGGTGAGGCTGAGGGGAAGCGTGATGATTTTGCGCTGGTTGCCGATCTGAACGAACAGCTCGTCACCGGTTACCCAGACATCGATATCGACCGGGTTGGCGAACATCAGTTTCAGCTTCACTTCATAGACGTCTCCCTGCCGCTCGAACTTGATCGGCGGTTCGTCGTACATCATCGCGGACGGATCGATATCGGTATAAATGTCGGCAGCGAACTGTTCGAGCGCTTTCAGACCGACGATCTCCTGCTCGTACATCTTGAGCTTTCTGACAGGCAGGGGCGAGAAGCCTTCCTCGATCTCGCCGAGATATTTCTGCTGGATAGCTTTCCAGTTTTCCAGGTAGCCGCTGTTTTCTTTTGTGTCAAGCAGGCGGTTCACCAGCACCATGTCAACCTTGAATCCATAGAGGTTCAGATAGGTCAGGGCACGCATGGTCTCCTTGATCGACATCTTTTCGGCGTTCATGACCAGGCGGACCGTGGATTTCGCGTTGTTCGTCAGGATCTCGCGGATATCCTCGAGCTCGTCGAAAACCTGGTCGACGGAATCGATGGCATCAGCGGGAGGAATGAAGCTCGCAATCTTGTCGGACATCTTCGACAGCGGTTTGCTGAGTGGCCTTACAATATATTTATTGACGTTCTTGACGGCTTTCATGCCCCATGAAAGGGTATCGGGAAGCGAAAGGAGGCGGAGGGTTTCACCGGTCGGAGCGGTGTCGAGCACCAGCGCGTCATAGGCGCCGGAAGCTTTGTAACGCTTGATCCTCAAAAGGGAGAACAGCTCTTCCATACCGGGAAGGATGGTCATTTCGTCGGCTACGACACCCGAAACGCCCTGAGCCATGAAAATCCTCGTGTAATATTTCTGGACGGACTGCCAGTTCTGCTTGAGGTCTACATAGGGGTTAACCTCGATGGCGTGGAGATTTTCCCTGATCCTGGTCGGTTCAGCGCCGAGAGGCAGGTTGAATGAGTCGGAAAGGCTGTGGGCCGGATCGGTCGAGAGAACGAGAGTGCGATAGCCCATCTGCGATAAACGGACAGCTGTTGCGGCCGACACGCTGGTTTTTCCAACCCCGCCTTTGCCTGTAAACGTCAAAATACGCATGAACCGGACATTGAATGATTGTAAAACAACAAAGTAAAATCGTAGAAGCTAAAGATATGACTCTCGGGCGACACTGCAAAAGAAGAGATAAACATACTTTCATTCCATCCTTAAAAAACAGTCATCTTCCTCATGCGTTCAACCGAACCGGAAGACGGCGGTGATGCGATCGTGAAACAGATGCAGAACAGCAGCACAGAAGGACAATACACGCTTTTATTGCGTTTCCGGAAAGGAGGCATTTATTCTTATATTCCACCCAGGAACGAAAGACCCTGCACAGCAGAAGAAGGCGTCCGGAACGGAATGCCCCCGTTCAGAAGCGGAATCGTTTGCAAAAGAGCGACAGCCGGGTTTAATTGAGGGTTAAAAAAACAGCTGTCGTCACCTTATTTCCCTGATATTTCATCAGCCTGCCAATGTCCATAACCAAAACAATTGCCGACGTCCGGGCCTCCATCGTCCGAAGCAGAAAAATCAGCTGCGATGTCAGCATCATTACGCTCGACTGCCCTGAAATCGCCGTTTGCGCCAGGCCCGGAAACTTCGTCAACGTCAAGGTCAGCGATACGACGCAGCCACTACTGAGAAGGCCGTTTTCCATCCATGACAGCGACGGGCGCCATCTCGACATCATGGTCAAATCAGTCGGTTGCGGAACAGCGATTTTCTGCAATGCCTCCGAAGGCACGGATGTATCGGTGCTGGGACCGCTCGGGAACTGTTTCGATACGCAGGCATCCGGATTCCGCAAAGCCATCCTTGTCTCCGGAGGCATCGGTACGGCACCCATGCGCTTCCTGGAAAAGAGCCTCGCGTCGAGAGGCATCGAGGTTGTCAACCTTGTCGGCGGCCGGACCAGGGAAGACCTGCTCAGTGAAAACCTTTCCGCCTGCAGATTTGCGACCGACGATGGATCAGAAGGCTTCATGGGCACGGTGGTCGACCTGCTCGCCGCAGAACTTCCCGGGCTGCTCGAGGACGGGCCCGTCAAAATATTCTCCTGCGGCCCAACCCCAATGCTGAAAGCGCTCGCCCGCTTCTGCCGCGAAAACGGGTTCCCTGCCGAACTGTCTCTTGAATCGGTGATGGGTTGCGGCATCGGCATCTGCTACGGCTGCAGCGTCGAGGTACAGAACCCCGACGGCAGCGCAGGGACGATCCTGCTCTGCAAGGATGGCCCGGTCATCGACGCAGGCCTCCTTGCTCTATAGCATCGTTAGACCTATCTTGAAACAATATCCACGAACCGATAAAATCACGGAAAAGGCACATGGCAAGAGGACTCAACAAAGTAATGCTCATCGGCCACCTCGGCAGCGATCCCGAGCGCAGGACGACAAACTCGGGACAGTCGGTGGTGAATTTCACCCTGGCCACCAACGAAAACTTCAAGGACAGCAGCGGCAACCTCCAGGAACGGACCGAGTGGCACAGGATTGTCGTCTGGGGAAAACTTGCCGACATCTGCAGCCAGTACCTGAAAAAAGGCCGCCAGGTCTATCTGGAAGGACGGCTTCAGACGAGGAGCTGGGACGATGCGAAAAGCGGCGAAAAGAAATATGCCACCGAAATCGTCTGCACCGACATGCAGATGCTCGGTGGACAGCGCGACCAGGGCGGCAACGAAGGCGGCTCTTCGGAATACGAACAGACAAGACGTTATCCCAAGGACACTTCCGGAAATAACTATACCCAGTCCGATACCGGAATCGGGATGATCGAAAACGACAAGGATGACCTCCCGTTCTGAACGTACCGCTAACCGCAGGGCGAGTTGCACATCGCCCTGCGACCCCTCGAGCATGCTATGGACGCTTTGAAAAAAAACATACAGGCAGGAAGGATCGATCCGGTTTATTTTCTTTCTGGCCCGGAAAGCTACCTCCGCGAAGAGTTTGCCGAGCTTGTGAAGGCCGCCGTGTTTCCGTCCGGAAGCGACGCGGCGTTCAACACGCATATCCTGTACGGCCCTGAAATCACTCCGGGGGAACTCGTATCAAAGGCATCGGAGTACCCGATGTTCACCGAAAAGCAGCTTATCATCGTCCGCCAGTTCGAGAAGATCAAAAAACCCGCTTCGAAAGAGCTCTCCGAACATGAGGAAAAATTTGCCCGCTACATGCAGAACCCGGCCGACTTCACCGTCCTGGTTCTCGACGGCGGTCAGCAGGACAAAAAGGAACTCGATAAATTTCCGTTCAGCGTCCTGAAAAAATTCCGCCACGACTTTCCTGCCATAAAAACACCGGAGCTGTTCGCATCAGAGAGGGCTGAAGCCGCAGGCTGGACCTTCGATCCCGACGCGCTCAAGGCTTTCGTGGCCTATATCGAACCCTCGGCCAGGGAAATCTGCCACGAGATCGAAAAAATGATCCTCTACGCTTCCGCACGAAACGGAAAGAAAAGCATAACCGCAAACGACGTCTACGACTGTGTGGGCGTATCGCGAACCTACAACGTCTTCGAACTTGAAAAAGCCCTTGCCGAGAGGAATCTCAGGCTATGCACCGGCATTTCGCTGATGATCATGGACCAGGAAGGCCAGAAAGAAGGTCTCGGCAACATCGTCCGCTACCTGACGACGTTTTTCATCCGACTCGTGAAAGTTTCCCTGCCCGACGTCAGGCAGCTGCCCCAGCAGGATATAGCGAAAATTCTAGGCATGTACGGAAAACAGGAATATTTCGTGAAAAACTATCTCGGCTATACAAGGTCTTTTTCCCTAAAGGATGCGGAGGCCGCTATAGCCGTCCTCCGGGAAACGGACGCGGCGCTCAAGGGGCTGAGGCCGTATCCTGACGAAAAGTACCTGCTTCTGCGCCTCATGCAGAACCTGCTTGGCTGAAGTTTCCATTTCTTCACTTTGCCCTACATTGATTTTTCGCTCCGCTTTCCATGAACCAGCGCTGGTTGTGGATTCTTCACTTCGTTCAGAATGACAGGAAAAAGATTAGAATAACAAGGGCAAGAGCAAAAGGACTGCATGACAAAAGCAAGTGGTTTGTTCTGAAACACAGGTGTCATCCTGAACGAAGCACAGCGGAGTGAAGGATCCATCTTCTTTTAAAACAAATACATCCAGATTCTTCGCTTCACACGGAATGACATCGCGCTCTGTCATGCTGAACGCAATGAAATGAGGCATCCATTACCCGACTTTGCCCTTTTTGGATTCTTCGCTCCGCTCAGAATGACAGGTGAAATGCAGGTAAAAGACAGAATGTGAAGAAAAGACAGGATTTCTATACCGACACAGACTTGTCCAGAACAACCCGAACAATCGGGCATGGGAAGAAATTACAAAGGCGCTACTCTTTATTGTCGTGAGAAGCCTTCCCCCCTACATCCAGCCTCTGCTCCGGTACCAGTCAATGGTCATCCCGATTCCCTCTGAAAGCGTGGTGCCAGCCGTGAAACCGAGTTCGCTTTCAGCCCTGCCCGGATCGCAGACCCAGTAATTCTGCACCAGCTCACGGGCCTTGTCACGGTTGATGAGCGTCGGCTTACCCGTGACGGACCCCACGGCACCAGCCACCGTCCCGAGCAGATGGACGAACGGAGCGGGCAGGGTTATCCGCATGAGGTTCCCGAAACCGATCGCCGGTCGTGCCGCCTCGATCACCTCTTCCCACGACCACGATTGGTGGGAGGTGAGGTAATAGGTACGTCCCGCAGCTTCCCGGGAACGGGCTGCGGCCATGATCCCCCTGACGAGGTCGTCGACGTAGATCATGCTGAATCGCTGCTTCGCGGCATTGCCCGCAGACAGGAGCATGCCTTTGCCGAGCATTTGGAATACCTGCAGCACATCGCGGTCACCCGGGCCATAAACTGCCGGCGGGCGCACGATGGTGAACGGAATGGGAGCGGATCGTTCCAGGACCAGTCGCTCCGCCTGCAGCTTGCTCCTTCCGTAAGCGCTCACCGGTTTCGGCTCGTCGGACTCGCTTACGCCTCGCAGTCCTTCGGATGCCGGACCGGCAGCGGCAAGTGACGATACGAGAAGCAACCTTTTCAGGGAAGGATTCGAAGCTTTCAGCGCCATCAGCAGGTTCTGCACCGGCCTGACATTGCCCGCTTCGAACCCGGCACTGTCCACAGCTTTGGTAACCCCGGCAAGATGCACGATCCGGTCAACCCCGCTGACCGCGGCTGCAAGGGCTTCCGGATCATCATACGAGGCACGCACCGCCTCGATGCCGCCTTCAGTATTTCCGGAACCGCTTTCAGGACGGAGAAGCACCCTCACCCGGTCTCCTTCCGCATCAAGAAGTCGAAGAAGCCGCGCACCTATGAAACCTGTCGATCCGGTTACCAGCACTTTTTCGCTCATGTCTTGTCAATCATTTGGGTTCAGTTTGCCTCTGGTCTTTCCTTACGCTTTTATGATATCGATAAAAACCACGTCGTGATTTACGAAAAAATAAATATATTGCCGCACTTTGCGTTTTTTTTTGGCAAGACCTATCCTGCCCTGAAAATGTAACCCGGCCGTTGCAGGGGATACTTACGACAACCGGCCGCAATAACAGGAAATTCCGGCTATTTCCAGAACCGCTGACGTTAAATGAGCATTACTGTGGAGAAAACGAAAGATCTTTTCAAAAAATGTTTTGATTTTACACTGGCCGACGAGGTAAAGGCCCAGGGGCTTTATCCGTACTTCCAGCCAATAGACGAAAACGAGGGTCCTGTTGTATGCCTTGGAGGACGAAAACTCGTCATGGCAGGCTCCAACAACTACCTCGGGCTCACAGCCGACCCGAGGGTGAAGGCCGCATCGATCAATGCCATCAACAAATATGGAACGAGCTGCAGCGGTTCCCGCTACATGACCGGGACCGTGAACCTGCACATAGAGCTCGAAGAAAAGCTCGCTGATTTTTTTGAAAAAGAACGCTGCCTGCTCTTCAGTACCGGGTACCAGACCGGGCAGGGCATCATACCGACGCTTGTCCAGAGAGGTGAATACATCGTTTCCGATCGCGACAACCATGCGAGCCTCGTAGCGGCTTCCATCATGGCCATGGGCGCGGGAGCGAACCAGGTGCGATACAACCACAACAACATGGAAGATCTGGAGCGTGTGCTTCAGAAAATCCCTGAAAGTGCTGCACGGCTCATTGTTTCCGACGGAGTCTTTTCCGTTTCCGGTGAAATCGTGGACCTTCCCGAACTCGTCAGGCTTGCAAAGAAGTACAATGCCCGGATCGTTATCGACGATGCCCACGCTGTCGGCATCATCGGCAAGGGAGGCCGCGGTACTCCGTCCGAGTTCGGACTTGTAGACGAAGTAGACATGATCATGGGAACCTTTTCGAAGACATTCGGCTCACTTGGTGGTTATGTCGTCGCTGAACGCAGCGTCATCAACTACATCAAGCACAACGCGCCGTCACTGATCTTCAGCGCCTCGCCGACACCGGCAAGCGTTGCCGCCGTTCTCGCGACACTCGACATCATCCGCAACGAGCCCGAACTGCAGTCCAGGGTCATTTCCAACACTGACTACGTCCGACAGGGACTGCTCAAGGCAGGGTTCACCCTGCTGCCGTCCAGGACCGCGATTGTCACGGTACTGATAGCCGACCAGATAAAAACCCTCTTTTTCTGGAAAAAACTGTTCGAAGCCGGAGTATATGTCAACGCATTCATCCGCCCCGGCGTCATGCCCGGCCATGAAGCGCTCCGCACGAGCTTCATGGCAACCCATGAAAAAGAACACCTCGACAAGGTCATCACGGAGTTCTGCACCATCGGCAGGGAGCTCGGTGTTATTTCTTGAGTGCTTAGTGCTCAGGACTCAGGACTGAGGGGGGACTGGAAAGTGGAGAGTGGAGAGTGGAAAGTGGGGGCCGGGGGTTAGGTGGGAGAGTTCAGTGCTGAGTGCTCAGGACTGAGGACTCAGCCATTAATACGGTAACAATAAGTCATATGAAAATTCATGTAACCGGGTTGCCATTCTGAGCAAGGCGAAGAATCCATAACTTATTGTTTAGTAATATAAATGGATTCTTCGCTTCGCACAGAATGACAAAATCTGAGTTGTTGCTGCTAAGAGGAATTGACCGTTTTATACGCCGAAGTGATAAGAAAGATCGTCCGAACCGACATCCAGTCCCCAGTCCCCAGTCCCCAGTCCCCACTCCCCACTCCCCACTCCTCAGTCCCCAGTCCTCAGTCCTCAGTCCTCAGTCCTCACTCCTCAGTCCTCACTCCTCAGTCCTCAGTCCCCCCTTATCCTCCGATAATTCACCGTTACCGGTAAATTGTTATATTGAATGGCGATTATGTGAACCCCTTGCCAGCAAG
>CAIYPU010000101.1 GCA_903928225.1 uncultured Chlorobiaceae bacterium | reverse complement strand
TTTTGTTCCCGTTGCAGCGGATGGAAACTGTGCCGCGGAAAATTTTCGGAAGGAACGAAAAAATCCGATACCTGCAAATGGTTCTTCGATGAAATGACAGCCGTTGTTGAACAATATCATAACAGGCCGGGGAAGGTCAGATAAGGAAAACCATGGCCACAATAATTTTCAAGCCGACTGAAGCCTGCAACGCCGCCTGTGCCTATTGCGAGGTCGACAGCAAGGGTTGGCGGTCGACAAAATTCATGCCTCATGATATTCTCGAACTTCTTTTCGTGAGGATCAGCGAGTTTCTGATGGAAACAGAGAGCGAATACATCGAGCTTATCTGGCATGGGGGGGAGCCGCTCCTTCTCGGGGTAGAATATTTCGAAACCGCCCTAAGGTTTCAGCGCAAACATTGTTCAGCTGTATTCGGCAGGATTCACCACAGAATTCAGAGCAACATCACGATTTTTTCAGAAAAATTTGTTCCCGTATTTCGCGAAATGGGCATATCGGTCATCGGGACCAGTTACGATCCTGTCGAAGGAATTCGCGTTCTAAGGAAGGATAAACAGTCGATCGAGTACAACAGGCTTTTCATGCAGGGGGCCAGGTTACTGGAGAAGAACGGGTTCAGCTGGGGAGTTATCTATGTTGTGACAAAGCGATCGCTTGATGAGCCTCTGGATCTATTCAACTATATGACCAACCTTGCTCCCGATGCATCAGTCCGTTTCAATCCAGTCACGGTCGATAATCCAGCCCATGAGCATCTGAAAATTACCCCGGACGAATTCACGGAGTTTCTCGGGGCAATTTTTCCCGTATGGTGGAAGTACAGGGAGCGATACCGGAAGGTCGAACCATTCAGTTCATTGCTCCGGGGGATCATGTCTCCAGAGGGGCGGACGTTCTGCTGTACGGACTCTGGACGATGTGTAAACACCCATATCAATCTCGGACCGGATGGCCGATGGTCGCTTTGCGGAAGGTCTGCCGATTGGGGCCTGCTTGATTACGGTTCTCTTTTCGAAAGAACGATATCCCAGGTTTTTTCCGACCCGCGGAGGGATGAACTTCGCCTCCGTAACGATTTTCTTGCGAGTGGCGAATGCAATGGCTGCAGCTACTGGCCTGTCTGCCATGGTGGCTGTCCGCTTGACGCATACATAACCACCGGTTCAATGATGAAAAGGAGCAACTGGTGTAAAAGTAAACGCGATTTTATGGATAGCTATTTTTTCCCGATATCGGGCCTAACCCCAAGATACCTTTCGCAGAAGCCTGCCACTGGCAGACCATGCGTCAATGCATCGATACCCGGCACTGAATATCCTGCATAGCAAATGAGGGCATTTTTTACATGAAATCCTTTTTTCTATCTGACTCGACAGTAAGTCTGATGCTAAAATTGAGATATAGGGAAATTGCAGTAGGCGGGGGAAAAGCTTTTTCATGGAAATATCTTCAGCTGACAATGCATGAGGCTTTTTATTGTCGGTAAGAATCTCTAATTTAGATGTGTATTACCTTTCTTGCGTCATCACCCCCTTTTTATTTCAGAAACCAAACAGGGACCATTATGAAAAGACCCATGCTTTCCGTTGTGCTTGCTCTTATGTTCCTGCTGTGCCATTCGCAGAGTTTTGCGGCCATCAATCAGTTTACGGGCAACTGGAAAAACGCCGATCCGAATACCAGGGGCCTGACAACCCTTGTCATCTCCGGCACCGGCAACAACCTGAGGTTGCACGCCTGGGGTAAATGCCATCCGCAGGATTGCGACTGGGGCGAAGTTCAGGCGTTCGCCTACGCCCCGAATGTATCATCTCCTTTGGACGCGTCTGCCCAGGCAGTTACTGCGGTATTCTCCACCGGTTTCAGCCAGACGCTTGTCATCGTACGGCCTTTTGGATTAAACAGACTTCGTGCTGAAGTGTATACCCGTTTTACCGATGGCAGCAACCGCAGTAACTACAGCGAAACCTATACCTTCAATCGGCAGTTTCAGTTAATGCCGATTCAGCCGATCCAGCCTATACAGCCAGTTCAGCCGGTCCAACCTGTACAACCGATTCAGCCGATACGTCCAATCTTTCCGATCCAGCCGGTCCTGCCTCAGGTCCAGGAAGATTGCCTCTCGTTCAACCCGGCCACAACGACTGTCAGGAACATCGATGGACGCTGGACAATCGTCGATGGCAACCATCTGATGTTCAATTTCAATGATAAAAAAATGGAAGCTCTCCAGGCGCTGAAGATCATCAAGTACTACAGGATGAACAGCTCCTGCTTTGTCGGCCGCCCAGATCCGAGCTTCACCTATCTGCTCGTCAATGGCCAGGCGCCTCAGGGCAGCATGCCCGGTGAGGACTGCGTAAGCTTCAATCCGAACACCATCCAGGTGCAGAACATCGGTGGGCGCTGGAAAATCGTAGACGGCAGCCACTGGGTCTTCGATTTCGGCGACAAGGAGAGCGAAGCGAGGACAGCCTTCGCCATCATCAGGAAATACGGCTTTACCTGTGTCGGCTATGTCGGTCGTCCTTATGCAAGCTTTATCTACCTGAGAAAGTAAGCAGCTCCGATGCCCGTCAATCAGAACCCCCGGGTCCTTTCATCAGGTCCCGGGGGTTTTTGCTGTCTGGCTGGAAAGTCAAGCGGACATGGATAAAATTGCTGACTTGTTCAGTCCGGCGGATGGAGTGACAGCCAGTGTCGGGCGATCTCCTCGCGGCGGCAGATCCAGACGTCCTCCTGCGCATTCACATAATCGAGAAAACGCGCCAGAGCCATCGCCCTGGCAGGGTGGCCGCTGATCCTGGGGTGCAGGCCGATACTCATCATTTTCGGATGTCTGAGCCCCTCGTTCCAGAGCTGGTCGAAGGCATCCCTGAGCTGATGGAAAAAGTCCTTGCCGCAGGCGATGCCATTGGGCAGGAGATATTGGATATCATTGGTGACCAGCGAATAGGTTATTGCCAGCAGGGGGCGAGGGCCGGAAAGCCAGTAGGGGAGGTCGTCGTTGTATGTGTCAGAGCTGTAGATGAACCCGCCTTCTGCTCGGATCAGCCGGAGGGTATTCCGGCTGACCCTGCCGGTGTACCAGCCTGCGGGTCGACGTCCGCACAGCTGCCGGATGATGTCTACGGTTGCATCGATGTGTCGGCGTTCCTCCTCTTCGGGAATGTCGCGATAGTCCAGCCAGCGGTAACCGTGCCCGGCTATTTCATGACCTTTGGCAGCAAGGGCCTGCCCGATAGCCGGGTTCAGCTCGAGTGCTTTTCCCGATGCAAAGGCGGTCAGGGGAAGATTGCGCTCGGAGAAAAGCTCAAGGATACGCCAGAATCCTGTACGCGATCCGTATTCGTACATGCTCTCAACGCTGAAGTCCCGTTCACCTTCTCGTGCAGGACGTCCGTAAAGCTCGTGCAGATAGTTTTCAGAGCGGGCATCACCGTTGATTACGGTCGATTCGGCGCCTTCTTCGATGTTGAGCACGAACTGGACCGCAATCCGGGCTTCGCCCGGCCAATGTGCATGGGGCGGTTTGCCGCCGTATCCGCAGAGGTCCCGCCCGTCCATCATCCAAGCTCGAACGTGGTGATCCCGAACACCTTGTCCAGGCGGCATACCGGCTCCGGGCCGTAATACATGCGGGCGCATTCGAAGACGTACTCCGCGCCGAACTCCTCTGCAAGGGAAACCGCCGCGGTGTTTTTCATAGGAATATCGAGGTATACGTTACAACCCGGTGCTGACGACATGCAGGCCTTGTAAAGTTCACGGGCGATATCGATCGAGTCTGCAAAAAGAGGGCCGATCTTGAACCCCTTGCCGGTCCTCCTGAGAACCGTGTACCCGGAAAGCTTTTCTCCTGCGTCATACCTGAACGATGTTGACGCACTGTCGAAAAGCCAGCGTTCAAGGAAGGTGCGACGGTCGAAGCCGAAACATTCCCGGTCGTATGCCGAAATGGCGTCCAGTTCACTTGTTGCAATACCCGAAATGGCCTCGTGGCGGGGGAATTCGCTTCCTGCCCGGGCACGCCGCTCGTCGCGGAAGGCGATGGAAAAGCCGCCACGCTGGTAGAATGGCTGCATGGCCACAACCCCGTCCATGCCGATGCCTGATCCTTTCCTCAGGCGACCGAGCAGCGTATCCCTCCTTTTATACCAGAGGGACCTGCCTATCCCTGCGTTGCGGTACTCGGGAATGACGATAAAAAATCCCATGAACCCGAATTCACCGTTGTAGGATACCAGCGAACCGCCACCGATCATTCTGCCGTCAAGGAAGTACCCGTAAAAGGCGTCCGGAAAGACCGAGGAGAAAATTTCCGCGTCGTGAACACCAGGGTCCCATCCTTCTTCCCTTGCCCATCCGACAAGGGTTTCGACCTGCCTGTGGTCGAGTTGCCTGAACTCGAAAAGTTCGGTATTCATACGTATCACTCAAAGGCTGAATGTTCTCGTATACCTTTTTTAAACATACGCATCATGAGGTGATAAAAACAGCGTTTATCTTTATAAAAGAACTGTTGTCGCACGACTGGTGTGTGTTTCGATCAAGGAGTAAGATCCAGATTGCTGATCGGGATGGCAAGGCATGGTTTTTCTGCATTGCAATACATAATTCTGTCTGTGGGGGGATGCATGAAAAAGCATAACTTCCCTCGGAAGGGGATGGTAATGTTTAAAATACTGATGACCGATGGAGCGGATGTTTGCGGATACGGTGGTTGTGCTTGACTTTGAAACGACAGGTTTGTCTCCGGAATATGGGGACCGGGCCATAGAGATCGGTGCGGTTGTTCTTGAACAGGGGAAGATTGCCGGGAGTTTCCAGCGGCTGATGAACCCGGGTTTCAGGATCAGCTCCTTTATCGAGGGGTATACCGGTATCAGCAACGCGATGCTCAAAGGACAGCCACCCTGTGAAACGGTGATGTCCGAATTTGCGGAGTTCATTGCCGGATACAATATCGTCGCCCACAACGCTTCGTTTGACAGGCGGTTCCTCGATGCCGAGCTGAAACGGGCGCACCGGGCATATGAAGGATCCTGCTGCTGCTCACTGCTGGTGTCGAGAAGGATTTACCAGGATTCTCCAAATCACAGGCTCCAGACCCTCGTTTCACATGCTGGCATCCCGGAGACCGGGAAGTTCCACCGTGCACTCGCGGATGCAGAAATGACGGCGCACCTGTGGATGTCGATGATCGGACGGATCCGCAG
>CAIYPU010000100.1 GCA_903928225.1 uncultured Chlorobiaceae bacterium | reverse complement strand
CCAATAGACGTTGCGCATCATCATGTACTTGGCGAAGAGCAGGCTTTCGAGCGGAGCGATGCCTTTTTCGGTGATCGCGAACCGTTCCCTTTCCGGGTCCGGCACAAACGATTCGATGAGCCTTTCGATGTCGATGCTGCCGTAGGGGATGTTGCAATGGTGCGCGTCGCGCATCAGGTAATCCATCTTGTCCGGATCGAGCGTGCCGCTGATGAGCTTGCCGAATCGGGAACCGGAGCTGCCCCTGATAAGCCTGATGACCGATTCGGGTGAGACTTTCCACTCTTCGTGCAGGATTTCCGCGATTGTCGGAACGCCCGGATGCTCTTCATGGATGAACCGGGCGCAGAGCTCCTCGTGATGGGAAAATACCGGTTCGCCGCCGCATACGGGGATCTGTTCCTCGATGATGTGCGCATGGGGAAAGTGGCCGATATCGTGCAGGAGGCATGCGGAAAGCAGCGTGCTGCAGTTCTGGGGGTCGAACCTGAAACGGTCGTCCTGCAGGCTCATGGCAAGATCGCTCGTGAGCATGCGCTGGAGGATGAGTTTCATGAGGTGGTAGACCCCGATGGAGTGCTCGAACCGGGTATGGGTCGCGCCGGGATAGACCTGCTGCGAGAACGACAGCTGCCGGATGCCTTTCAGCCTCAGGAAAGAGGGGTGCGAAAGGATTTTTTTCATCGGGATGCCGAGAGGGATATGACCCCAGATCGGGATGCGGATAAATCCCCCGTCGGACCGGAAAAGCAGGTTTTCAGCTATCATGCGGCAGTTCTTGCTGGTTCGGACATCAGCTTTCAAGATACGCAACAATCGAACAGGGGCAAACCGGACGTCAGCATTTCATAGCTGCCTGTCCGGCTGGTTACCGGATGAAGTTTGCCGCTTTTGGCCGGCAAATGTTATTTTTCAATGATGCCCGGAAGGAACCCCAGTCTGTTTCCTTTCCACCTTTCCCGGCATGACAGGGTCCCCATCAGCGGACTTTCTCCAGAACCATCATACTGGCAGAGCCCATGAACCGTATCGAAAACATACACATCCTCACGAAACGCCTCATCATGATGACGGCGGTTGCCGTCGTGCTTATCGGCGTGATGTTCGGAATGACGTTTTATTACAACCAGCGCTTCATGATGACCTGGGCCGGTTTCCTCTGCGGGATCATCGGCGGGTTCGTCAGCATCCAGCAGAGGATGCCGAAAGTCTCGGATGAAGAGCTTTCCCTGCTGACGACATCCTGGTTCCAGATCCTGCTCGTCCCGATTTTCGGCGGCATTTTTTCTCTTGTCCTGTACAGTGTTTTTCTCTCGGGAATCATGACCGGCGCCCTTTTTCCGGTATTCATCATGCCGAAGCCAGCGCTGACCGGTCCTGACACGGCATTTGTCGTCGATATTTTCACCAGGACCTTTCCGGCGACAGGCCAGGATTTTGCCAAATTCATTTTCTGGTCGTTTGTCGCCGGTTTTTCCGAACGTTTCGTTCCGCAGATCGTCACAAAAACCGTTTCCGGCGCCTCGGGCGACAATGCCGGCCAATAGCCCTGCCTGATCCTCCCGAAAGGCCCTGCGTGAAGGACCAGGAACACCGGTGCCGGGACAGTCCCGGCACCGGTGTTTTTGCCCTATACGCCTGCTTTCTGTACCTGTTTGAGGTGAAGCTGGCAGACTTTGCGGAAATGGTGGCCGTAGATGGCAAGGGTTACGGCCAGCGGCAGGGATTTCTGACGGTTGAAAAAAGTCCAGATCATGATCCTCCAGTACTGGAACCGTTCACGCCCAACGACGCCGAGAAGGATGGCCGAACGGAAGAGCGCCATGAGCTGGCCCAGGCGGAACCTGCTCCTTAACTCGGGTGCCTTGTACTCTTTGAGCAGTGTTTTTATCCGCTGGTAATAAAACTTGGGCGCGTAGAGGTGGTCCATCATCTCCTGGTAGCCCTTGCGCAGCACTTCAGCGTCCATTTTCGGGATGATGTTGGTGTTGCTGTCCGCGTTGTCGCCGCTCGAGTTGTAGAGGAGTCGTCCTTCTTTTTTCATGCGTTCGTAAAGCTTCGTGCCGGGCAGCGCCTGCAGGATGCCGACCATGGCGGTCACGATGCCGCTTTTCTGGATGAACTCGATCTGTTTCTGGAAGATCGAATGCGTGTCCGTATCGAACCCGACAATGAAGCCGCCCTGCACTTCGATGCCCGCATTCTGGATTTTCCTGATGTTTTCCAGCATGTTCCTCGATGTGTTGTGCTGCTTGCCGCATGATTGCAGCGCCATGTCGTCGGGCGTTTCGATGCCGATGAACACCTGGGTGAAACCGGCCCTGGCCATAAGGTCCAGCAGTTCCGGATCGTCTGCGAGGTTGATCGAGCATTCGGTATAGAACTTGGTGCTTGTCCTGTTGCCTGCCTGCCATTCGATGAGCCTGGGCAGCAGCACCTTTTTCAGGTATGATTTGTGCGCGATGAAATTGTCGTCCACAAAAAAGATGCTGTCTTTCCATCCCTGCCTGCGGAGCGCATCGAGTTCCGCGATGATCTGATCGCCCGTTTTCGTGCGGATCTTGTGGCCGAGCATCGCCGTGACGTTGCAGAAATCGCATTTGTAGGGGCAACCCCTCGAAAACTGTACCGCCATCGAGGCGTATTTCCGGATATCGAGCAGATGCCATTGAGGTGCGGGAGTCAGGGTGAGGTCGGGAAACTCTCCGGTCGAATAACATTTCTGCAGTTCTCCCTTTTCAAGGTCGTCGATGAAAGGCTGGAGGGTCAGTTCGGCTTCGTTCAGCACAAAGTGGTCCACGGTCGGGAACGCTTCGTGCTCGGTGGTGAACAGGGGGCCGCCGGCGACAATCTTCAGTCCGGCCTTGTTGCAGAGGTCGATGACCTTCCTTGCGGATTCCTGCTGAACGGTCATGGCGCTGACAAATGCCATGTCTGCCCATTCGATGTCCTTCTGCACGAGCGGGGCGACATTGAGGTCTGCAAGCCGCCTCTCCCAGCTTTCCGGCAGCATTGATGCCACGGTCAGCAGGCCGAGCGGGGGCAGCGACGCCTTTTTGTCGACGAATTTCAATGCATGCTTGAAACTCCAGAAGGTGTCGGGGAATTCGGGATAGATCAGAAGGATTTTCATCGTGTCGGTTCCTCGTGTTCATGGTTCTTGAAGAAAAGCTGTATCAGGAAAAGATATGATTTTCGGGAGTGAATAGCGAGAAAGTGGGGAGTGGGGACTGAGGACTGAGGACTGAGGGCTGAGGGCTGAGGACTGAGGACTGAGGACTGAGGACTGGGGACTGAGGACTGAGGACTGAGGACTGGGGACTGGGGAATGGGGAATGGGGAAGATAGCCCCGTAGGGGCGGAATATCGGTAGCCAGGGGTGCCAGCCCCTGGATGGAGGGGGCAAAATAAATTTGGGTTTCAGCCCCGCAGGGGCGGCATGTGGGACTGAGTGCTGAGGACTGAGGACTGAGTGCTGAGGACTGAGGACTG
>CAIYPU010000099.1 GCA_903928225.1 uncultured Chlorobiaceae bacterium | reverse complement strand
GCGATGCTCGCGGCTGCGGAATCCGCCATGAATTCAGGCACCCCCTGGGTGCTCGATCCCGTTGCGGCGGGTGTTCTCGGGTTCCGTACCGGTATTGCCGCCGAACTTCTGAAATTCCGGCCGACGGTAATCCGCGGCAACGCGTCGGAAATCATCTCCCTCTGCGGTGACGAGGGCGGGGGAAAAGGCGTCGATGCCTCGCTGTCGTCCGGCGATGCGCTGCCGGCAGCGGTGCTGCTTGCCCGAAGCACGAATGCCGTCGTGGCGCTCAGCGGGAAGGTCGATTACATCACCGACGGCAAAAGCATCATCGGGGTTGAAGGCGGGCACGAGATGATGACAAGGGTGACAGCGACAGGCTGCGCCCTCGGTGCGCTTATTGCTGCGATGATTCCGGCAGCGCCATCTGCGCTTCTTGCTGCAGCGGCAGCTTCAGCCGTTTTCGCGGAGGCGGGGGCGCGTGCGGCGCAAAAGTCCGCCGGTCCGGGAAGTTTCGCGGTGGAGTTCCTCGATCAGCTCTGGACGGTTACCGGAGGACGCTGAGTCGGAGAATTCAGGGCTGCTGACGAGTCTTCAGTTCAGGCGGTATTTTTCGAGATTGTTCCTGATAATCGACGAAGTTGTTTCCATGAGCTCTTCGACGTTCCTGAAGCTCGACGGTTCGAGGGGTTGGGCGATGACGAGCGTTATTTTTCCGCCGTTTATTTTCAGGCTTTTTTTCGGCGTGATCAGGTTGCTGCCGACAATCGTGACTGGCAGGACAGGCGTGCCCCCCTTCTGTGCAACGAGAAAAGCCCCGCGTTTGAATGGAAGCAGCTCTCCGGTGGCCGAACGGGTGCCTTCGGGGAAAATGTGCACCGACTTTCCCTGTTTCAGTACTTCAGACGCGGCAAGCAGGCTTTTAAGCGCCTCGCGGTTCTGCCCCCTCCGGATGAGGACATATCCGGCCTGTTTCATCGACCAGCCGAAGATGGGGATTTTTCCGAGCTCCTCCTTGGCCACGAATCGCAGGTTCAGGTCCATGGAGCCCAGCAGCAGGGGAATATCCGCCATGCCAGCATGGTTGCTCAGGACAAGGTAGTTTTTATCGGCGTCATAATTTTCCCGGCCGATCACTTCGACTTCGATACTGAAGAGCCTTGCGCTGAAACGGCCCCACCATGCAGCCAGCCTGTGGAAGCTGTCCCCGGTCCGGTCCACCATGTTCATGAAAAGCGCGAAGGAGAGGCCGAAAAACATGATCGGCACCAGGATCACAAAAAAAAGCAGGGTCCTGAAATTCATGGCCGTTACGGAAAGGTTTACTGGTCGAGGTTGTTCAGGTACGATGCGAGGTCCCTGTAATCGGAACTGATCAGGGTTGCCTGTTTTTTCTTTTCGAGCAGAGAGCGGAGCCGCTCGGGAATATCGATTTCCATCTGCAGGGTATCCTGGATGGTTTCGATGAACTTCGACGGATGCGCGGTGGAGAGCACGATGCCGGGCGTTGCGGAACTGCCTGCGTCGGCGCGGTAGCGTTCGAGCGCGCGGAACCCGACCGCGGTGTGCGGGTCCATGACATAGCCGAACCGGTCGTATACCGAGCGGATGGTCGCGGTGGTCTCCCCGTCGGAAACCGAAATGCCGGTGATTTCCCGTCCCATAGCGGCATGGTCGTTTCCGAAGAAATACCTGAGCCTCGCGAAATTGCTCGGGTTTCCCACGTCCATCGCCGTCGAAAGGGTGGTTATGGTGGGATGCGGGTCGTACCTGCCATCCTCGAGGTAGCGGGTGACGCTGTCGTTGGCGTTCGATGCGGCGATGAAATGGCCGATCGGGAACCCGGTCATTTTTACCATCACCCCGGCGGTGAGGTTGCCGTAGTTGCCGCTTGGAACGGAAAAGACCGGTTCCCGCAGACCGAAAGCATCCCTGAGGTGCATCGTTGCCCATGCGTAATAGAAAGACTGCGGGATGAGGCGCGAAATGTTGATCGAGTTGGCCGACGTGAGCGTGAGGCTTTCGTTCAGCAGGGGATCGACAAATGCCTGCTTGACCATCCGCTGGCAGTCGTCGAAATCTCCCTTGACTTCGAGCGCATGCACGTTGCCGCCGACCGTGGTGAGCTGCTGTTCCTGCAGCGGGCTGACCTTTCCTGAAGGGTAGAGCAGGACGACCCTGGTGTTGGGGACCCCCTGGAAACCGAAGGCTACGGCGCTGCCGGTATCGCCGGACGTTGCGACAAGCACGGTGATGAGGCGCTGCTCTTCCTGGGCGAAATAGCCGGTCAGTCTTGCAAGGAAGCGTGCCCCGTAATCCTTGAAGGCAAGGGTGGGACCGCAGAACAGCTCTTCTACGAAGGTCCTTTCGTCGAGCCTCTTGAGGGGCGTATCGAAGTTGCAGCAGTTGTCGATGATCTCTTCAAGCCTGTCGGGCGGGATTTCCGCTCCGACGAACTTTCTGGCGATGGCGAATGCGATGTTGTTGAACGATGCCCCTTCGAGCAGTTTCAGTTCCGCATCGGAAAAACGGGGCATTTCCGACGGGATGTAGAGCCCGCCGTCAGGTGCAAGGCCGTGAAGGGTGGCCTGTTTGATCGATACGGGAACGGACGATTTATTGGTACTGAAATAGATCATGACGGATAGCTGGTATGTTCACGGGTTCTTCAGAGTACTCTCGCTCCCTGCTTGCAGATCGGAGATACCCACATGTCGGACCGGAGGGGCGATTTGCCCTGGAGGAACGCCTCCTGCATCGCCTTGCCGGCAGCTGCGGCAATTTTCTCCGAAGAGGAAAACGCGAAAACCGACGGGCCGGAACCCGCGATGCTGCATCCGAGCGCACCGGAATCGAGGGCTGCCCGCTTGACTTCCTGAAATCCCGGGATCAGCGGTGCCCGCTTGGGTTCGGCGACGACATCGACAAGGGCTCGCCCGATCAGGTCGTAATCCGATGTCAGGAGGCCAGTCACGAGAGCGCCGACATTGCCCCACTGCTGGATGGCCGTCTTGAGCGGTATGCTTGTCGGCAGGACGGAGCGGGCGTAGGATGTCCGCAGCTCGGTGTGAGGGTGGACCAGGGTGCAGTACAGTTCGGCCGGCGAAGGGATAGGAATGATATCGAGGGGGGAGTAGCTTCTGATAAGAACGAAATTGCCGAGCATGGCCGGAGCGGCGTTGTCGGCGTGGGCCGATCCGCAGGCCACCCGTTCTCCTTCAATTGCGAAATGGACGAGCTCCATTTTCGTGCAGGGGTTGCCCATGAGCTCGTTCGCCGCTACCAGTGCCGCAGCCGCGCTCGCGGCACTGCTTCCCATCCCGCTGCTGAGCGGAAGGTTCTTTTTCAGTTCGAGCGATATATGTCCCCTGAAATCTATCTGTTTGTGGGTCCTGATATACTCGAGGAATTTCAGGACAACGAAGCTCGACGTGTTTTTCTTCGGGTCGAGCGGCAATGCGCCGCCGTCCCCGGAAATCGAAGAAATGGAAACCGGCGGGCCGGGTTGCACCACGTCGGAAAGGGTGAGCACCACTTCGTCGCCCGGTTCCGTTATGGCGAAGCCCAGAACGTCGAAACCGCATGCTACGTTGCCGACGGTAGCGGATGCAAATCCTCTGACAGTTTTCATGCTGTTATCTGCAGGCAATATTCCTGTAAACTGATTAAAATAATAAGAATGCCGGTCGGAAAGCCGGAAAAGGGATTCTTTCGAAACAAAGAGAGAATTTGAAATACTAAAAGCTTTTCATTAGATTCACGTTTCAATCTGTTTGAAAGAGAACAGTCCTGTTCGGATTTCACATGGAAGGTAAGCAGAATCTTTCTCTTTTCTTAACACAATAACCAAGCGGAATAAGATATGTCTACAACAGTCAGGCCTGATGAGGTGTCATCCATACTTCGCAAGCAGCTTGCGGGTTTCGAGTCTGAAGCGGAAGTTTATGATGTGGGAACAGTACTGCAGGTTGGCGACGGTATTGCTCGTGTTTACGGTTTGTCGCAGGTCGCTGCCGGTGAACTTCTCGAGTTTCCTCACAACGTGACCGGTATGGCACTGAACCTCGAGGAAGATAACGTCGGTGCAGTGTTGTTCGGTGAGTCGAACATGGTAAAGGAAGGCGATACGGTCAAAAGGACCGGCATTCTCGCTTCCGTTCCGGTCGGTGAAGCGATGCTCGGCAGGGTTGTCAATCCGCTCGGCGAACCGCTCGACGGCAAAGGCCCGATCGAAACGTCAATCCGTCTTCCCCTCGAACGCAGGGCTCCCGGCGTCATCTATCGTAAATCGGTGCACGAGCCGCTGCAGACAGGTCTGAAAGCTATCGATTCCATGATCCCGATCGGCCGCGGACAGCGCGAGCTTATCATCGGCGACCGCCAGACCGGCAAGACCGCCGTCGCGATCGATACGATCATCAACCAGAAAGGCAAAGGCGTGTATTGCATCTATGTCGCGATCGGCCTGAAAGGCTCGACCGTCGCGCAGGTTGTCAGCACCCTCGAAAAATATGACGCGATGTCGTACACCACGGTTATCACCGCTACGGCATCCGATCCCGCTCCGCTCCAGTTCATCGCTCCGTTCGCAGGCGCCGCGCTCGGCGAATACTTCCGCGATACCGGCCGCCATGCGCTCGTCGTCTATGATGATCTTTCCAAACAGGCGGTTTCCTACCGTCAGGTTTCCCTGCTGCTGCGCCGTCCACCAGGACGCGAAGCTTACCCTGGCGACGTTTTCTATCTCCACTCACGTCTTCTCGAAAGGGCTGCCAAGATCACCGACGACATCGAAGTCGCCAGGAAAATGAACGACCTTCCGGATGCTCTCAGGCCTATGGTAAAGGGCGGCGGAAGCCTCACCGCTCTCCCGGTCATCGAGACGCAGGCCGGTGACGTTTCGGCTTACATTCCGACCAACGTGATCTCGATCACCGACGGTCAGATCTTCCTCGAGTCCAACCTCTTCAACTCTGGCCAGAGGCCGGCTATCAACGTCGGTATCTCGGTTTCCCGCGTCGGCGGCAGCGCCCAGATCAAGGCCATGAAAAAGGTTGCCGGTACGCTCAGGCTCGACCTCGCACAGTTCCGTGAGCTCGAAGCCTTCTCGAAATTCGGTTCCGATCTCGACAAATCGACCAAAGCGCAGCTCGACAGGGGCGCAAGGCTTGTCGAAATCCTCAAGCAGGGCCAGTATGTTCCTGTCCCGGTCGAAAAACAGGTCGCCATCATCTTCCTCGGAACCCAGGGCCTTCTCGATACGGTCGATCTCCGTTACATCCGCAAGTTCGAAGAGGAGTTTATCGGCATGCTCGAGATCAAGAACCCCGAGATACTCAAGAGCATCGCGGAGACCGGTCAGCTCGATACCGATACGGCCAACAGGCTCAAGGAGGTTGCTGTTAAATTTGTCGATGCCTTCAAGGAAAAGAACAAGGCGTAACGTGAAGGTATTTTCAGCAAACTATTAACAGACCGGTAATACATGCCTACTTTAAAGGATATACGTGTTCGGATCAAAGGTGTGAAGTCCACGCAGCAGGTCACCAAGGCAATGAAGATGGTGGCCGCGGCAAAGCTGAGAAGAGCGCAGGAACGGGCTATCATGGCCCGTCCTTATGCCGGCAAGCTGAAGGAGATGCTCGCATCGCTGTCCGCAAAGGTGGATACGTCGCTCAATCCGCTCCTTTCCAGCCGTCAGGACGTGAACAAGGTGCTTGTGATTCTGATCACTGCCGACAGGGGGCTCTGCGGTGCGTTCAACACCAATATCATCAAGCTTGCGCAGAAAACTGTCACCGAAGATTTTGCCGCCCAGCACGCCAAGGGAGGGGTTCGCATGATCTGCGCCGGGACCCGCGGTAACGATTACTTCCGCAAGCGCGGCTATAACATTATCAAGGGGTATCCCGCAGTCTTTCAGAATCTCGATTTCAGCATCGCGCGTGAGATTGCGGAAACCGCATCCTCGATGTACCTCAAAGGCGAGGTTGACCGCGTCGTGGTCGTCTACAACGAGTTCAAATCGGTGCTTGCACCAGTCCTGAAAGCGGAAACGCTTCTTCCCATCGAACCGGAAACATCCGGCAAGAAAGGAAGCAGCAGCGATTATATCTACGAGCCGTCACCGGCGTCGATCATCGACGTGCTGGTGCCGAAACACCTCAATACCCAGGTATGGAGGATGCTGCTCGAGTCGAATGCTGCAGAACAGGCCGCACGCATGTCAGCCATGGATTCCGCAACCGAGAATGCCAAGGAGCTTCTCAGGACGCTGAATATCGGCTACAACCGTGCAAGGCAGGCTGCCATCACCAAGGAGCTCAGCGAAATCGTCGGCGGCGCCGATGCATTGAAGAGCTGACGATCCAGCAGCGAATGATAGAAAGCGCCCCCGAACGGGCGCTTTTTTTTTATCCATTCCTCCCACAACAGTTGAGCGCATGATGAAGCACAAGGCGAAATGATTTATATTCAACGACATGACCTGTGAGGGTCGGGCCACTCTATCCATCACATCAAGGTATTGGCGGAAGCATGAAGGTATACAAGTTTGGAGGCAGCTCCCTGGGAACGGCGGCAAGGATCATGAATGTCGCGGATATCATAGCAGGCGCGCTTCGGCACGAGAAGCTCGTCATCGTTGTTTCGGCAATCCAGCGGGTTACCGACCTCCTTCTGGAGTCGGCTTCGAAAGCCGGCAGCGGCGACAGCGGTTACCGGGCCATACTTGATGAAATCGAACAGATGCACTTCGGTATCGCAGGGGAGCTTTTCTCCGGGAACGGGCATGAAGAGGTCACCGATTCGATACGTACGGAACTGGACGAGCTCGGGGACGTCATCCACGGGATATTCCTCCTCCGGGAGCTTTCGGATCGAAGCCTCGCCCTGGTATCCGGTTTCGGTGAACGGCTTTCCGCCCGACTGGTGAGCGCATTCCTTTCGTCGAAAGGAATGGCTTCTTCCTATGTCGATGCGCGTGAGCTGATCGTGACCGATGCCAACTACACCGACGCACGGGTCGACAGCCACGCCACAGAAAGCATGATAGCGGCCCGGCTCGGTTCCCTGCAGGGAGTGCCGGTTGTCACGGGGTTCATCGCGTCCGCTCCTGACGGCACCTCGACCACGCTCGGGCGCGGCGGTTCGGATTATACCGCATCGCTGCTCGGCGCAGCCCTCGGTGCCGCAGAAATATGGATATGGACCGACGTGGATGGTTTTTTCAGTGCCGATCCGAAACGGGTCAGGGATGCGCGCATCCTGCCGTTCATCAGCTATGCCGAGGCCATGGAACTTTCCCACGCGGGGGCGAAGGTATTGCATCCGCTTGCCGTTCAGCCTGCACTGAAAGCCTCGATACCGCTGCTGATCAAAAATTCGTTCAATCCCGAAGCACCTGGCACGAGGATCGCCGAACCCGGCGGAGCGGACCAGTTCGTGCAGCACCCCGTCACCGGGCTCACGTCGATCAACAAAATCGTTCTCCTGAACATGTCGGGGAGCGGCATGGTCGGTGTACCCGGCATCGCGTCTCGTCTTTTCAGCTGCCTGGCACGCCACAGGATCAATATCATTTTCATTTCGCAGGCATCTTCAGAACAGTCCATCACCCTTGCCATCAGTCCGGCGCAGAGCACGAAGGCAAAAAAGATCATGGAAGAGGAGTTCTGCCGGGAGATCGCATCGCGGCAGATCGATTCCATCGCACTTCGCAAGAACCTCGCGCTGATCGCCGTCGTCGGCAACAACATGTCGGGGCATCCCGGCGTTTCTGCGCAGCTCTTCGAAACACTCGGCAAGAACGGCATCAATGTCGTTGCCGTTGCCCAGGGCGCCAACGAGATGAACATCTCTCTTGTGGTCGACAGCCATGACGAGGATAAATCCCTGAACTGTATCCATGAATCGTTTTTCCTGTCGCAGGGCAAGGTGCACCTCTTCATCGCCGGTACAGGCAATATCGCAAGGAGCCTGCTCCGCCAGATTGCCGCGCACCGCCAGAACCTCAGGCGCGAAAACGACCTCGACATCATCGTCAGCGGCATGGCCAATACCCGAAGGATGGTGCTCGACGATCGGGGCATCGATCTCGACAACTGGGAAGAGGCCATGCAGGAAAGGACCGGCCCGGCGGGGATCATGGGCTACATCCAGCTGATGAAGGAACGCAACCTGCACAATACCATTTTCGTCGACTGCACGGCAAGCACCGATGTGTCGGAAATGTATCCCTCGCTGCTTTGCGACAACATCTCCGTGGTTACGGCCAACAAGCTCGGCATGGCCGGCCCGTGGCCCCTTTACCGTCAGATCAGGGACGCGCAGCGCAAGAGCAATGCCCGGTTCCTTTACGAAACCAACGTCGGCGCGGGTCTTCCCATCATCAGCACGCTGAACGACCTGAGGAATAGCGGCGACAAGATCATCAGCATCGAAGGGGTTTTTTCCGGGACCCTCAGCTTCATCTTCAATGAACTGCGCAAGGGCGGCAGCTTCAGCGACATCGTCCGGAAAGCGAAAGTTGCAGGCTATACCGAACCCGACCCGAGGGATGACCTTTCGGGTGCCGATTTTGCAAGGAAAATGCTGATCCTCGGCCGCGAGCTCGGTTTCACCCTCGAATACGGGGACATCGAGTGCGAAAGCCTGGTGCCGGAAGATTGCCGTGGGGAGATGCCGGTTGCGGCATTCCTTGAAAAGCTCCAGTCCGTTGACGGGCGGTATGCCGCAGAGATTGAAACTGCCGCAGCGGAAGGCATGACCATCGCGTATGCCGGTTCGATCTGCGACGGCAAAGCGAGCATCGGCGTCAAACGCGTACCCCTGTCAAGCCCGATTGCGGGGCTGAACGGATCGGAAAACATCGTGGTCTTCACCACCGAGCGCTACAGGGTCACGCCGCTCGTCGTCCGCGGGCCCGGTGCAGGGGGTGAGGTTACCGCCGGAGGTGTCTTTGCCGATATCCTCCGTATAGCAAGTTATCTGGTGTAAGCGGGGAGAATGCAAGCCGAAATTATATCAATCGGGAACGAGCTGCTGAACGGACGGAAGGTCAATACCAACGCTTCGTTCATGGCGGCATTGCTTGCCGGTATCGGCATCCCCGTCGGAAGGGTCACCGCCTGTTCCGACAGCATGAACGAGATAGGAAGCGTCCTTGAAGACGCTCTTTGCCGATCGGATTACGTGCTTGTCACTGGCGGCCTTGGCCCGACTTCGGACGACAGGACGAAAAAGCGGTGGCGAAGCTGCTCCATAAGGGGCTGACGTTCGATGCCGGGGCATATGATAACCTCGTGAGCCGCATGCAGCGGTTCGGGAGAGAGATGTCTCACTCGATGCATGACCAGGCGACGGTTATCGAAGGTTCCACGGTCATTCCCAATACGAAAGGCACCGCCGCCGGTATGATTATCGGTTGCGGGCCCCGTTTCGGCAACCATACGCTCGTTCTGATGCCCGGCGTTCCCGCCGAGATGAAAGCCATGATGGAGCTGACGGTGGCCCCTTATCTCTCGAAACTTGTCTCCACGGCGATAGCACACACCCAGCTCAGGACGGTGGGTGTCGGCGAATCGACCCTCGCGGATCTGATCGGCGAGATCGAAGGTTCGCTGCCGGAGGGTTCGGAGCTTGCCTACCTTCCCCATACGGCGGGGGTCGATCTCATGGTCAGCACCAGGGGCGCGTCAAGGGAGGCTGTTGACCGGGAAAACCGGGAAATTGCCGATGCGATCCTCCAGCTTGCAGGCCGGTTCGTCTTTACCGTCGGGGAGAAGTCATTCGAAGAAACCATCGGAGAATTGCTCATTTCGGCAGGTAAAACCGTGGCCGTCGCCGAATCCTGCACCGGCGG
>CAIYPU010000098.1 GCA_903928225.1 uncultured Chlorobiaceae bacterium | reverse complement strand
CGAAGTGCTCAAGATCACCGCGACGGACCCCGGTTCGGTAAACGACATGCCCTCATGGGCCAGGCGTACGGGCAACGAACTGATCGGACAGGACGAAGCCGACGGTATCCATACCTTTTACGTCCGGAAAAAATAATAACCGGGCCCCTCAGGACCTCTCCGGCCAGCCGGAATTGAAAAATATATCAGTAAAGCGGTAGTACGGTATTACCATGGGAAACAAAGGAGTTCATACGGATTCGGCGGTGCTGCCACGCCTTATGGTTTCGGCACCCTGGAAGAGCTCGGGCAAGACGCTCGTAAGCCTCGGCATCCTTTCATATCTGGCTGAAAATGGCGACGACGTCAGGAGTTTCAAAAAAGGGCCAGACTACATCGATCCCATGTGGCACAGGCTTGCAAGCGGCAGGGAGTGCTACAATCTCGACACCTATCTCATGGGAAACTGGGGATGTCTCGAATCGTTCATTGAAAACAGTATGCCTGCAAAAGGCAGGTATGTCCTGATCGAAGGGAACCATGGCCTTCACGATGGTCTGGACCTCGATGGTTCCGACAGCTGTGCCGGCCTTGCGAACCTTCTGCAGGCCCCCGTACTGCTCGTCGTGGACAGCAGAAAGACAAACCGGGGCATTGCCGCTATCGTCAAGGGCATGCAGGCAATGGAACCGCGCGCCCAGATCGCGGGCGTCATTCTGAACCGGGTGCGCAACCCGAGGCAGGGTGAAAAACAGAAGTCCGCCATCGAACGCTACTGCAATATTCCGGTACTCGGCATGCTTCCGCACGACGATGAGCTCAGCATTCCCGAACGGCACCTCGGCCTTACGACCGTAGAGGAGATGGCGGGGGCTGCGAATTTCATCAAGGCTGCCGCAAGAATGGTATCAGACCATTGCGATATGAAGAGGATCAGGGAGATTTTCCATAAGGCCCCGCCGGTCCAGGTCCGCCGCCGTGACAAAGCTGCTGTATGCGGGGAAGTGAGGGCGAAAATAGGAGTGTTCAGGGATGCGGCTTTCTGCTTCTACTACCCCGACAACCTCCGGGCGCTGACAGATAACGGTGCGGAGCTGGTCTTTATCGATACCTTCCACCAGACCGGCCTGCCGGAAATAGACGGTCTCTATATCGGAGGGGGCTTCCCTGAATCGTTCTTTGGAGAACTGAGCGGCAACGTCGGCCTCCTCAGGGATGTCCGCGAACGGGTGGAATCGGGCATGCCGGTTTATGCCGAGTGCGGAGGATTCATCTATCTGTGCCGCAGCGCGTCTTGGGAAGGCAGGATCTACCAGCTTGCCGGGTGCCTTCCATTCGAAATCGGGTTCCAGCGCTCACCGGTGGGTCACGGTTACGTGAACCTCATCAGCAGTGCCGATTCAGGCTGGTTCCGGAAGGGCGAGCAGGTCAGGGCGCACGAGTTTCACTATTCCAGGCCGCTTTACCCTAATGTCAGCTGCTCATACCAGTTCGACGTCGTCAGGGGCAGCGGTATAACCGGCAAGCGGGACGGCGCGCTCTACAAGAACCTCCTTGCATCGTTCGCGCACCTTCATGCCGCAGGAAATCCAGGATGGGCGCCTTCGTTCGTTGCCATGGCCGAGGCATACAAAAAAAATATTCGGGCGGAATTTGAAAAATCGGGCTCAATTTGTTAACTATATAACTGTTTAGTTGAGTTGTTATGTTTTGACAGCTTCCCACCGGACAATTTTATATCTTATAACTATTGCTGAAAAAGCGGAAATTCCCCGCATGGCGATAGTCCGTCTTTTTCATTTACCAATACTATCAAAGGAGCAAGAAATGGCAATCGTAGTTAATGGCACAAGTGTGGACACGGATGAGAACGGCTACCTCGTAAACCTTGAAGACTGGAACGAGGCGGTAGCGGACAAACTTGCGGAAGGTGAAGAAATCACGATGACAGAAGCGCATTGGGACCTCGTCAAGTTTCTGAGGAACTACTATGCGGAATACCAGATCGCTCCGGCAGTCAAGGTCCTCACCAAGGCAATGGCAACCGAAAAAGGCATGGACAAGAAGGAAGCATCTGAATTTCTCTACGGGCTTTTCCCGAAAGGTCCCGCACTGCAGGCCTGCAAGATTGCCGGACTGCCGAAACCGACCGGCTGCGTCTGAGGCGCGTAAAGGTTATTCCTCGCAACATTACTGAGAACCAAAGGAGGCGCTATGGAAGGAGCTAACAAAGCTGCTTCGAATGAAGTAAACAAGAACAGCGGTTGCTGCGCGTGTTCGGGCGGATCGTGTTCGGACGCAAAGTTCCTGAACCCGACACCCATGCTCGACGAACTCGAGCATGGGCCCTGGCCGAGCTTTATCGCGGGTTTCAAAGGACTTGCCGAAAGGACGAAGAAGCCTATGCTGCGCGGCGTCATGGACCAGCTCGAGTATTCCTACAACACGAAGATGGGGTACTGGAAAGGCGGTCTCGTGACCGTTGACGGTTACGGAGCGGGTATCATCACGCGCTATTCCATGATCAAGGACAAGTTTCCCGAAGCAGAGCAGTTCCATACCATGCGCATCCAGCCGGCTCCGGGCCTGCACTACAACACGGAGATGCTCCGCAATCTTTGCGATATCTGGGAAAAGCACGGCAGCGGCATCATCACGCTGCACGGCCAGACCGGCGATATCATGCTTCAGGGTATCGAGCAGGACAAGGTCCAGGAGTGCTTCGACGAGCTCAACCAGCAGGGCTGGGACCTCGGCGGCGCCGGAGCGGGCATGAGGACCGCCGTTTCCTGCATCGGCCCGGGCCGATGCGAGAATGCCTGCTATGACAACCTCAAGCTGCACCTCAAGGCGCTGAAACATTTCGTCGGCGTGCTTCACCGTCCGGAATGGAACTACAAGCTGAAATTCAAATTCTCCGGCTGCCCCAACGATTGCACCAATGCGATCATGCGTTCCGACATGGCCGTCATCGGCACCTGGAAAGATGCTATTCAGGTCGACACGGACGAGGTGAAGGCATGGGTCGCTGAGCGCGGTCTCGATGCCCTGGTCAACGAGGTCATCAACCTCTGTCCGACCAAGGCGATCACGATGAAGGACGGGGAAATGCATATCGAAACCAGGGATTGCGTACGCTGCATGCACTGCCTGAACGCCATGCCGAAAGCCCTCTCCCCAGGAAAGGAAAGAGGCATCTCCCTGCTCATGGGCGGCAAGAACACCCTCAAGGTAGGCGTCAATATGGGCTCGCTGATCGTGCCTTTCATGAAAATGGAATCGGATGAGGATATCGAGGCGTTCACCGAGCTGATCGAAGAGATCATCGACTGGTGGGACGACAACGGGCTCGACCACGAGCGTATCGGTGAAACCATCGAGCGTGTCGGCCTCAAGGATTTCCTTGAAGGCATTGGCCAGGAAATCGACATCAACCATGTCACCAGGCCCCGCGACAATCCGTATTTCAAGGCGAAGTACTGATAAACGGCCGGGGTCAGGCCGTAGCATTCAACAATATCAGGGGAGGCTGAAGCAGCCCTTAAACTGAAGCAAACATCATGAGCAGTCCTGAAAAAAAGTGGAAAACCATAGAGTCCGGTCCTCATACCTATGAAGAGGCGCTCCATCCGGTTGTAAGGAAAAACTACGGCAACTGGAGATATCACGAGATCCCCCGCCCCGGCGTGCTGAAGCACGTCGCACACAGCGGCGATACGATCTGGACCGTCCGTGCGGGCACCCCCCGCCAGGATACGGTCGATATGATCAGGGTGCTCTGCACTATCGCCGATAAATATTCCGACGGGTTCCTCCGTTTCACGGTGCGCAACAACGTCGAGTTCCTAACCCCGAACCAGGCGAACGTCGAGCCCATGATCAGGGAACTCGAATCTCTCGGATTCCCGGTCGGCGGAACAGGCAATTGCGTTTCTTCGGTAGCGCATACGCAGGGTTGGCTGCATTGCGACATTCCGGCAACCGATGCCTCCGGCGTGGTGAAGTCCATGATGGATTCGGTCTACAACGAGTTCAAGAACATGGAGATGCCGAACAAGGTCAGGCTTTCGACCTCCTGCTGCGCCATCAACTGCGGCGGCCAGGCCGATATTGCCGTCGTCGTCAAGCACACCCGCCCGCCGAGGATCAACCACGATCACCTCGCGACGATCTGCGAGCTTCCTAAAGCGGTCGCCCGCTGCCCTGTCGCGGCAATCCGCCCGACGGTCGTGAACGGCAAGCGTTCGCTGATGGTGGACGAAGCGAAATGCATCTGCTGCGGCGCGTGCTTCGGTGCCTGCCCGGCCATGGAGATCAACCATCCCGAGCACTCGAAGTTCGCGGTCTGGGTCGGCGGCAAGAACAGCAACGCCCGCTCGAAACCATCGACCATGAGCATCGTAGCGCACAACCTTCCCAACAACCCTCCCCGCTGGCCTGAGGTAACCGACGTTGTCGGCAGGATCCTGACCGCCTACAAGAACGGCGGCCGTCCCTGGGAGCGTGTCGGCGAATGGATCAACAGGATCGGCTGGAAGCGTTTCTTCGAAGAGACCGGCCTGACGTTCGACGAGAACATGATCGACAGCTACCGTCATGCCCGGACCACATTCAACCAGTCGGCCCACGTGCGCTTTTAGTCAAAGGAGAAATTCATGAAGTCAGATTCCAACCCAATTCTTGATTTCGCACTGAACTACCAGTTCCCGGAGTTCAGCGAGCAGACGGGTGTCGATAAAATCGTAGCGTTCGGCGACCACAGCCACAAGTGCCCGGTCTATGTCCGGCAGACTCCGCCATGCTCGGCCGAGTGCCCTGCAGGCGAAGATATCAGGGGTTACCACAGGCTGCTCATCGGCATCGACAAGTCTGAAGATCCCTGGAAAGCCGCATGGGAGACGCTGGTGAACGCGAACCCCTTCCCGGCGGTCATGGGCAGGATCTGCCCGCATCCCTGCCAGGGCAAGTGCAACCGCCAGTATCACGACGAGAGCGTCGCGATCAATGCGGTCGAACAGGCCATCGGCAATTACGGCATCGAAGCCGGGCTCAGGCTTCCCGGTCCCGGTCCCGATACCGGAAAGCGGGTTGCCGTGATCGGCGGTGGCCCGGCAGGTCTTTCGGCAGCCTACCAGCTTCGCCGCAAGGGACATGCCGTCACTATCTATGACGCCAACAGAAAACTCGGCGGCATGGTGCTTTACGGCATCATGGGCTACAGGGTCGATCGGAAGGTGCTTGAAACGGAAATCCAGCGCATCATCGATCTCGGCGTCGAAACGAAAATGGGCGTGCGCGTCGGAGCCGACATCACGCTCGAACAGCTCGAAAAAGAATACGATGCGGTCTTCGTGGGCGTTGGCGCCCAGGTTGGCCGCGGGCTCCCGGTCCCCGGTTTTGCCGGAGAATCCGGTGCGACAAACGCCATAGATTTCCTCAGGAACTACGAACTAATGGGCGATGCCGTTTCGATCGGAAAGAAAGTCGTGGTCATCGGCGACGGCAACGTAGCGATGGACGTGGCCAGGCTTGCCCTCCGCCTCGGATCCGAGGCCATCCTCGTCTCGGGCGTGCCGAGGGAGGAGATGGCCTGCTTCGAGAACGAATTCGAAGATGCCGAAAGGGAAGGCACGAAAATGCACTACCTTGCCGGTACCGTCGAGGTGCTCAGGGGTGCTGACGGAAAAGTGACCGGTCTTCGCTGCTCCGGCATGGTGAAAAAAGCCAAAGGCGAAGACGGGTGGAACTCCCCGATCCCGTTCCTGCGCTACAAGAGCAACGAAGAGACCTTCGATATCGAATGTGACACGGTTGTTGCGGCTATCGGCCAGGGAACAGACATGTGCGGTTTCGAAAGCGTCACGAACGGCAGCCCATGGCTGAAGCTCGACCGTTACTTCCGTATTCCCGGCAAAGAAAATGTTTTCGGCGGGGGAGATGCCATCAAGGTCGATCTCATAACCACCGCTGTGGGGCACGGCCGCAAGGCAGCCGCTTCTATCGACGCTTTCCTGAAAGGGGAGCCGATGCCCGAACCGCCCTACCGGGAGGTGACGAAGGTCCAGAAGCAGGATATCATTTATTTCTTCAACTCACCGCAGGCTAAAAGGGAGAATATCGTGCCCGCAGAGGTTGTCGGAAACCACGATGAGCTGCTGGTGGCGCTGACGAAAGAGCAGGCAAAAGCCGAATCTGAACGCTGCATGAGCTGCGGCCTCTGTTTCGACTGCAAGCAGTGCGTCTCGTTCTGCCCGCAGGAAGCGATCACCCGGTTCAGGGACAATCCTCCCGGAGAGGTGGTCTACACTGATTATTCCAAATGCGTCGGCTGTCATATCTGTTCCCTGGTCTGTCCTTCGGGATATATCCAGATGGGAATGGGCGACGGACTGTAACAGAGAAAACCACGGAGGCGACAGCGCTATGTTCGAAGATGTAATCAGCGAGGTTCAGAAAGCAGTCGAAACCTCGAAGCATTGGGCCGAGTGCGGATGGCCCGCGACGTTCGGGCCCCGCAATATCGCGGTCAACACCCTAAAGGATGCCGAGGCCCTGCCGCGTAATTCGTTAATTCGCCTCGAGGCGCAGAACTACTGGAAGCAGGTGCAGCTTGCCGGTGCCGACACGAGCGAATGGGGCATGAAAGCCCTCGAAGCCCTGAAAAGGGGAGATGTGAAAGGGGCCGGCGATGCGCTCTATTTTTCTCAGTATATTGAGAAGCCGTTTTCCGAATGTTCGAAAACCTGGTTGCCTCTCTATGAATCGTTTGCAGAGAGGTATATGAAGAACTGACGGGGACCTCTGTTTATTTGTTCCGAAGCCCTGTTGCAGCGTTGGTGAGTGCTCGAACCCTCATGTACTGCGAGTACATTCCGGTTTCTCCGCTCCCTGCGCCTTGCATTCGAGCTTCTAACGATAATAAAGAGAAGTGCCCTGAAACAGAAAAAACTACCGTGAGGATTGGAATCCTTCTCAAACAGGGCCCTTACAACCACCAGGCATCCGATACGGCATACAAGTTCGCCGAGGCGGCCATACGGAAAGGCCACACGGTAGAAGCGGTGTTCCTGTACAATGACGGCGTGATCAATGCCACAAGACTGATGGACCCGCCCCGGGACGACCGGAATATCGCTGCGCGATGGTCTGAGTTGAACAACCGTCACGGAGTGGAAATCCTCGCCTGCATAGCCGCCTCGAAACGCAGGGGCATCAGCGAGGATATCATGATAAAGGGCAGCGCGATCTGCGGGCTCGGCGCTCTTACGGAACTTGCCGTCCGATGCGACAGGTTACTCACGTTCGGGGACTGACCATGGAAAAGACGGAAACGGCCCGGAAAAAAGTCCTGCATGTGATGCGCCATGCACCACACGGTACGGTCTATACCTATGAAGGGCTCGAAATGATCCTGATGATGGCTGCCTTTGAACTGGACCTGACAGTCGTTTTCATCGGAGACGGCGTCTATGCCCTGAAAAAGGAGCAGGATACCGGCGGTATAGGAATAAAGGGATATGCGAAGACCTTCGGAGCGCTTCGTGACTATGATGTCGAAAAGCTCTATGTGGACAGGGTATCGCTCGAGGAGAGGGGCCTTGCTCCGGATGACCTGGTTATCGGAGCGCAGGTACTTGAATCCCGTGAGATCGGAAAATTGATGGACGGCCAGGATGTCATCATTCATCACTGACATGATGGAATCCTGGCCGGTCGGAGGACAACGAACGAAAGTGAACGTATGACACTTCATACCATCAACAAATCGCCGTTCGAAAGCAGGATTCTCGAAACCTGTCTCAGGTTCACGCAGGAAGGCGATCCGATATTGTTCATCGAAAACGGGGTCTATGCGGTACAGTCCCGCAGCCGGTTCTCCCCACTCCTCGAAAGTATCCGGTTGAGCAATCCGGTCTATGCCCTCCAGCCGGACCTGGCAGCCCGGGGCATAACAGAAATCCTGGACGGGATAAAGACGGTCGATTACGAAGGTTTCGTCGATCTTGTCGAAACGTACAAGGTCAACAACTGGCTCTGAAAGGCGAACCCTTTCAGGAAAATCTTAACAAGGCGCGATGAAGGCAACCTGGAACAATGCGTTACAGAAAGCAAGGCCGGATATATTCCACCGCTGGAAGGGATCTGCACTTGCCCTTTTTTCCGGGGCCGAAAGCCCCTCCTCTCTCATAACCGATGCCCTTCTGGAACAGATGGCATCCCTGCTCGACTCCCTGGCTGAAGACAAGGGGGATTGTTCCGATGCCGTCGAAGCCATCTGTCGCATCCTTGCAGTCCAGCCGCTCAAGCCCTCTCTGGCGATGCGGGTTTTCTTCAGCCTGAAGTCCATCGTTCCGGAGTTCCTTTGCGGTCCGTCCGGAAATGACTTTTCCGGCGAAGGTGAGCCTGAGCGTTTCCTTTCACGAACTGACGAACTTATCCTTATGGCATTCGACCGATATATGGCACACCGGGAAAGACTTTACCAGCTCAAAGTCGAGGAAAGCCGCAACCGCATGCATATGGCGCTCAGGAGGGCCGGAGTATGAAAAAAATACTGATCCCTCTCGCTATGGTTGCCGCCCTGGCCCTTGTCGCCTATGTGGGTGTGGAGTACCTGAAGCTCCAGTTCATTTTCGGTGTCGTTATCCCCTATGCCGCCGCGGTGCTGTTTGTCGCCGGGTTCCTCTACCGTATTGCCGACTGGCTCATCAGGCCGGTGCCGTTCCGTATCCCGACCACCGCAGGCCAGGAAAAATCGCTCGACTGGATCAGGCGAAATCCTGTTGAAAGCCCGCACCGTGCCTGGGAGGCCGCCGCAAGGGTGCTTTCCGAGGTGCTCCTGTTCCGTTCGCTTTTCCGCAACACCCGCGCCGAACTGCGCAAGGACGCTTCGCTCGCCTACGCGTCGAACAAATGGCTCTGGCTTGGAGGCCTCGCGTTCCACTGGTCGCTTCTCGTCATCGTGCTTCGCCATGCCCGGTTCTTTTTCGCCATGGTCCCTGGTTTCGCCGACTTCCTCGATCATGCCGACAGCTTTTTCGACGTTACCCTTCCGGCATTCTATATATCCGATGCGATCGCGCTCGGTGCTATAACTTTCCTCGTTGCACGCAGGTTTTTCGACGCCAAGGTGCGCATGATATCGCTGCCGACCGATTATTTCCCGCTTTTCCTCATCGGGGGCATCGTGCTGATCGGTGTCCTGATGCGCTACGTCGTGAGGCTCAATGTCATGCCCGTCAAGGACCTGATGCTGCAGCTGATGAATTTCGGCTTCGATCCTCCCGGTGAGATCGGAACGCTCTTCTATATCCACCTCTTCCTGATTTCGGTGCTTCTCGCCTATTTCCCGCTCAGCAAGCTCATGCACATGGGCGGCATTTTCCTGAGCCCGACGCGCAACCTCTGCAACAACAGCCGTGAAAAGAGGCATGTCAACCCCTGGAACCCCGATATAAAGTTCAGGACTTACAGCGAATACGAGGACGATTTCCGCGAGAAGATGAAAAAAGCCGGTCTCCCGGTTGAAAAGCAATAACTATGGCCAAATACGCCCCGAACCTTTCCGAGCTCAAAAAAGAGCTCGATGAAAAGCCGAGCATCCTCAAAGGAAACTATTCGGACAAGGAGTGGTGGGACCTTCCCGTGGAGTTCCGCGACGGGAACTGGTGCTTTCCCGCCAAACCTGAAGTGATCGAAGAGCTCGGTTTCCCGAACCCGCGCAAGTGGGCAGCCACCGACCAGGACTGGAAGCTTCCCGACGGTTGGCAGAAAACCATCAGCGAGGGCCTCAGGAGCCGGCTGAAGAAGTACCGTTCCCTGAAGCTCTTTCTCGACACCTGCGTCCGTTGCGGCGCATGCGCCGACAAGTGCCACTTTTTCCTCGGCACGGGCGACCCGAAAAACATGCCGGTCCTCAGGGCCGAGCTGCTCCGTTCCGTCTACCGCAACGATTTCCCGCTCGCCGAAAAAATCCTGAAAGGGTTTTCCGGATCGAGAAAACTCACCGCGGAAGTGATCAAGGAGTGGCACATGTACTTCAACCAGTGTACCGAGTGCCGCCGCTGTTCGCTTTTCTGTCCCTTCGGCATCGATACGGCGGAAATAACCATAGTGGCCAGGGAACTCCTGAACCTCATCGGTGTGAACAACAACTGGATCCTCGCTCCGGTCGCCAACTGCAACCGGACAGGGAACCATCTCGGCATCGAGCCGCACACCTTCGTGCAGAATATCGAATCGATGGTGGACGACATCGAAGAGCTGACCGGCATCACGGTCGAACCGACCTTCAACCGTAAAGGTGCAGAAGTTCTATTCATCACCCCGTCCGGCGACGTCTTCGGAGATCCCGGGGTCTACACCATGATGGGCTACCTGCTGCTCTTCCACCATATCGGGCTTGACTACACTATCAGCACCTACGCTTCCGAAGGCGGCAACTTCGGGTTTTTCACGTCGAACGACATGATGAAGAAGCTGAACGCCAAAATGTACCACGAAGCCAGGCGCCTCGGCGTGAAATGGATCCTCGGGGGCGAATGCGGCCACATGTGGCGCGTCGTTCACCAGTACATGGACACCATGAACGGTCCGGCCGATTTTCTCGAAGTTCCGGTATCCCCCGTTACCGGGACTAAATTCCAGAATGCGGCTGCAACGAAAATGGTGCATATCGCCGAATTCACCGCTGACCTGATCCATAACGGGAAACTGAAGCTCGACCCGAAGCGCAACGATCATCTCCGGACGACCTTCCACGACTCCTGCAACATCGCACGTGGCATGGGCATGTTCGAGGAGCCGCGCTATATCCTGCGCAACGTCTGCAATACGTTCCACGAAATGCCCGAGAACACCATCCGGGAGCAGACCTTCTGCTGCGGTTCCGGCAGCGGGCTGAATGCCGAAGAGTACATGGATATCCGCATGAGGGGAGGGTTCCCGAGGGCGAACGCCGTACGAATCGTCAGGGAGAAGCACAAGGTCGATTCGCTGGTGACCATCTGCGCCATCGACCGCGCAAGCCTCACCCCGCTCATGCGGTACTGGAACCCCGGCGTCGGAGTGTACGGCCTGCACGAACTGGTCGGCAACGCGCTGGTCATGGATGGAGAAAAGAAAAGAACTGAAGACCTGAGGGAGAACCCGATGGCAGGCTTCGAAGACGGGGAGGACGATGAGGATTAATAAAACAATACTGACGATCGGCCTTCCGGCCCTGCTCATGTTCGCGCTGCTGGCCTTTTTCCGGCAGTCGGGCAATGCCGTTGAATCTCCCAAGGCTCCGCCTGCGCCCGTCACCGTGGACAGCACCAGGTGCATCGCTCAGACGGAATACATGCGTGCGAATCATATGAAGGTCCTTCATGAATGGCGCAACTCGTCGGTCAGGGAGGGCAACCGCGTCTATACGTCACCGAATGGCAGCAGGTTCCAGAAGAGCCTGAACACCTGCCTCGGCTGTCATTCAACAAACAGGCTTTTCTGCTTCAACTGCCACATGTATGCCAATGTCAGGCCAAAGTGCTGGAATTGTCATCTGTCGCCCATGGAGACACCGTGATGAATAAAGAACGTAGAGAATTTATCAGAAAAACCGGGCTTGGAGTCCTTGCTGGCATCTGTGCATCGTCAGCGTTCATGCCTGCATTTTCCCTCGAGGAAACGGTCCTGCCCGCCTGGGACGAAAAGCCGGTGCCCGGAAAAATCCGCTGGGGCATGCTGATCGATACCCGCAAATGCCTGAACGAGTGCAGTGAGTGCGTCGCAAAATGCCATTTTGTCCATAACGTTCCCGATTTCGGCAACCGCAAGGACGAGGTGAAATGGATATGGAAAAGCAGCTACGAGCATGTATTTCCAACCTCGACCCAGCAGTTCAGGACAAGCGATGTGCTGCAGCGTTCCTTCCTTGCGCTCTGCAACCATTGCGCTGAAGCTCCCTGCACCAGGGCATGCCCTACCGAAGCGACCTTCAGGCGCTGGGACGGCATCGTTTCCATGGACTACCACCGCTGTATCGGATGCCGCTTCTGTATGGCAGCCTGCCCGTACGGATCGCGCAGCTTCAACTGGCGCGACCCCCGCGAAGGGATCAAACTGGCATCGGTCGATTATCCGACCAGGGAGCAGGGTGTCGTGGAAAAATGCAATTTCTGTTCGGACCGGCTCGTCAGGGGGCTGATACCTGCATGCGCCGAATCGTGCCCTCAGAAGGCCCTCACTTTCGGAGACCTTAACGATCCGAAATCAGACATCCGCGTGCTTCTCGAGTCCAACAACACGATGCAGCGGAAGCCCGAACTCGGGACGAAGCCTTCGGTTTTTTACATCATCTAACGATTTCCCATGATTGAGAAAGCTCTGAAAGGAAACCGCAATTACTGGGCATGGATAGCCTCGCTGCTCGCGGTGATAGCTGTCGGTATAACCGCCTACAACCGCCAGCACTGGTTCGGCCTCACCGTTACCGGCATGGGGCGTGACGTGAGCTGGGGGTTCTATATCGCGCAGTTCACCTTCCTGGTCGGCGTCGCGGCATCGGCGGTCATGGTCGTGATACCCTATTACCTCCACAACCGCAAGGAATTTTCGAAAACCGTCATCATCGGCGAGTTCATGGCGGTTGCGGCAACCCTCATGTGCCTGCTCTTCATCCTTGCCGACATGGGGCGCCCTGACCGTGTGCTGAACGTGCTGCTCTATCCCAGCCCCCATTCGATGGTGTTCTGGGACGTCATGGTGCTCAACGGCTATTTCGTGATCAACCTCGTGAGCGGCTGGACCGTGCTCGGCGCGGAGCGCAGGGGCGTTCCCCCTCCCTCGTGGGTGAAACCGGTCATCTACCTTTCCATTCCCTGGGCGGTCAGTATCCATACCGTCACGGCATTCCTCTACGCAGGACTGCCGGGAAGGCACCTCTGGCTGACGGCCGTGCTCGCTCCGCGATTTCTCGCATCGGCTTTCGCCGCCGGTACGTCGCTGCTTATCCTCGTTACCCTCGTCATCAAGCAGTGCACGGGGTTCGACACGGGAAAAGAGGCACGTGAAAAGCTTGCGGTCATCGTCACCTACGCCGGTATCGTGAATTTCTTCATGATCGGCACGGAGTTTTTCACCGCCTTCTACAGCCACGTGCCCTCGCACATGCACAGCCTCCAGTACCTGTTCTTCGGGCTTGAAGGCCATTACACCCTCGTGCCGTTCATGTGGTTCTCACTGCTGCTCGGCCTCGGTTCGCTCGTCGTGCTGCTCCTGCCCGGCAGGAAAAGCTCGCCGAAATGGCTTGCCGCTGCCTGCACAGGGCTGGTGGTTTCCATCTGGATCGACAAGGGCGTGGGCCTGATACTTGGTGGCTTCGTTCCTTCGCCGCTCGAGGAGATCGTGGACTACCAGCCGACGCTGACCGAAATCGGCGTGACGCTCGGCATCTGGGCGATAGGCCTGCTGGTGCTCACCCTCCTGCTCAAGGTCGCCGTTTCGGTCAAATCGCAGGAGTGATTGCAGGTCCATCGACGTTTCAATTCTCCGGAAAGTCCGCGAAACTGCGGACTTTCTTTTTTTATGCCGACGGCCTTCCTGTAAAGCCCCGAAAAAATCCTTCGCTGAAATTTAAAGCAGCCGGACCCTGTTTCTTATATTACGTCCTTTTTAAACCGATACAATCCGGAGGTCCATCGTCATGAAGGTTTTTCTTCCGCTCAATATCAGGGTAGACAACAGACAGATCCTGTTCGTCGGGGGCGGCAAGATCGCCATGCACAAGATACTGACCGTCGGGCAGTACACCAGCGGAATCACCATCCTCGCTCCGTGGATCCACGAGGAGCTTCGGGGCAGGGGGTACAAGGAAATCCTGAAGGAGTACGAACCCTCCGATCTAGAAGGATATTTCCTCGTCTATGCCTGCACTAACGACATCGAGGTGAACCGGCGCATAAAAGACGATGCTGCAAGGCTCGGCATCCTGGTCAACGTGGTCGACAACCGCGAGCTGTCGGATTTCATATCGCCTGCAGTCATCAAGCAGGACGAAATGACGATTGCCGTCTCTTCGAACGGGCAGAACGTGAAAAAATCCGTCGAATGGCGGAACAGGATAAAAGCCCTGCTCGAAGCCGGGCTTCAATAAAATATATTTACCGGGCCTCTTCCATGGAATCATCCCAGTCTGCATATCACCAATCTCACGACGCACATCCGAAAGGGTGCGTTTCCATAATCGGCGCAGGCCCGGGTGACCCGGAACTGCTGACCATCAAGGCCGACAGGCTCCTTCGCGAAGCCGACGTCATCCTTTACGACGACCTGGTTTCCGCCGAACTGGTCGATCATTACCCCGCACTGAAAATATATACGGGAAAACGAAAGGACTGCCACCATTTCGAACAGGACGCCATCAACGAGGAGATTCTGCGCCAGGCCCTGCAGGGCAGGAAGGTCGCCAGGCTGAAAGGCGGCGACCCGTTCGTCTTCGGCCGGGGCGGCGAGGAAATCGAGGTCCTCAGGAAGCACGGCATCCGTTACGAGATCGTCCCGGGTATCACAGCTGCGCACGGAGCGAGCGCCTACAGTGAAATTCCCCTCACCATGCGCAAGGTCTCATCATCGGTCGCCTTCTGCACCGGCCACCCGGTCAACAAGATCCAGGTTCCCGATGCCGATACGCTGGTCTACTACATGGTTGCCTCGTCGGTGCACGACGTGCTCGATGCCGTCCTGAGAAAAGGGCGCAACCTCGATACGAAGGTGGCCATCGTGCAGAACGCCACCCGGTACAACCAGAGGATCTTTACAGGGACTATCCGGGAATTGCGTGAACGGGAAAAATCGGTCTATTCTCCGGCGCTCCTCATCATCGGTGAAAACATCTGCCAGTTCATCGAGGAAAACTGGTTCTCGAAGAAAAGGAAGGTGCTGGTTATCGGAAGCGGAGGGAAAAGCTACGATCCGGCCCATTACGTCACGGTGCATCTGCCGTGCAGCGGCGCGGAGGGTGCGGACAGTCAGCTTTTCCTCCAGTGCCTTTCTTCGGTAACTGATTATCCGGTGATCTTTTTTTCCGGCGTGCTCTCGGCAAGGCATTTTTTTACTTCGCTTTTCACTTCGGGCAAGGATATGCGCCATCTTGTCGGTTCGAAAATCCTCACGTACGGCAAGGCCGCGGTTTCCGAGCTCCGAAGGCACGGTGCCGTACCGGACCTTGAAATTGAAATGGAGGACGATGCAGACCTTTCCCGGCTGCTTCGCGAAAAAGGCATTACCGGCACCACACTCCTTCTTCCCGGTTCGAACTATCCCGACGTCAGCCTCATCAGGGCCATCGAGCAGTCAGGCAACAGGGCAGTTCCCCTTGCGGTCTATACTTACGGGTCCAGGGAAAATGAAGACGAGATCGATCTTGACTTCATCGATGAAATCTATTTCTCTTCCCCCTCCTGCGTCAGGAATTTCCATACCCATTACCGCGAAATTCCTTCACGGATCGTCCGGACCTGCGCTGACGAAAGCACGGTCCTCGAAAGCATACGGATTTTCGGGATGAGGGAAGGAACTGAGTGATACAGGGTAAGGGCCCGGAACATCCACTGGTTCTGCGGGATGTTCCGGTAACGATGGGGTTCAGATACCGAGGGCCTTCATGAGGATCGGGACGGCGCAGACACCGATGGCGACGTTTGTCGCTCCGCAGATTTTCGTGACGATATCGTTTTTCCTGTACCAGGCGAATGGAAGCAGGATGGTCAGCAGGTTGATGAGCAGCAGGACGGTGCCGAGCGGCCACATTTTATCGAGCAGCCAGGCCTTGTAACTGAAGAGCGCCGTCATGAAGAAAATGCCGAGGAAGAGGTGGGCGTAGATTTTCCTGTCCCCGGGATTGTAGAAATGCATGGCGACCACTACCCAGAACAATCCGTAGGTCGCGAAAACAGTGCCGATGTAAACCCTTGCCTCGGGCGGCATGCCGACATCGAAGAGGTACATGCACAGTGCTGTGAAAAGTTGGGCGACCCCGCCGAACCAGAGCGCAACATGAGCGAGGTTTTTTGCCAGTTTCGCATGATCGGTTTCGCTGTCGATGCCGAACCCAAGCTGTTCAAGCCCGAATACCCATACGGTGACGACAAGGCCGAACACGCCGATAGCTTCCGGATTTACTGCATTCATCGGAAGTACTCCTTTTTTTGTTGGTTGGTAAAACAATAAAGGCCGCACGTCAGCGGTGCGGCCCGATAAATGTAAACCAATTTCCGATGAAAGGAGGTCTTGTATTTTAACAGTCTTTACCGTTCATTCCAATCTTCGAGCGAAGCCGCCGGATAATCCGGCAGCAGCCAATACTTACCAGGATGCCCCGGAACACCTTCAGATCTGAGGGCCGAACTGAAAAGAAACGTCACGTGCCGCATGCAGCACCCTGACGATTTCGATTCCGTCCGGAATGTTGAGGTAAAAGACAATGTGCCGACCTACCGGCAGGCTCATCAGCCCCCGGTAGAGCTCGTCCCGGTTTTTGCCTGTGATGGGACACTCTGCAAGCTCCTGGAACTTCCAGTCGAAGGTGTCGATAAGGGTGTCCGCCCGTATTTCGTTATCGGTCGCGATGTACTCCCAGATTTCTGCAAGGTCCTGGATGACAATCGGCCGTTTAAGGATGACTGGCATGGTCAGAGCGTTTTAGATGCCCTTTTCTCCCTGCCTTTGCGTTTGACATCTTCTGCGTTCCATGGGCCCGGATCGCCACTCTGGATGCCATCACGGATATCGTGGCGGAGCTGGTCGATCTTGACGGTCTGGTAACGCTCTTTTTCCTGCATGAGACGCAAAGCCTCCCTCACAACCTCGCTGGCCGAAGTGTACATTCCTGACTTGACTTTCTGGCGAACCATCTCCTCAAGCTGGGGGGTGAGGTTGACATTTATTGGCATGGGGTCCAATGTCAAATAGTTGTTCTTACCACTTTCAATATACACTTGATTCTCAGGAATTGTCAAACTTTGCCAATAATTTTTTGCTGGATTGCACTGCAGTGTTTGGAATTTAAAAGTTTACAGTGTAAATTTACGCTGTAAACTTATTTTTATATGGCAAGACCGGCAGCATCGATCAGGAACCCGAACCTTCGTGAGTCCATCAAGGAAACCGCATGGCGGCAGATTGGCGTTTCTGGCGCATCGTCGCTTTCGCTGCGCAGCATCGCGAGGGACCTGGGCATTTCCGCTCCCGCGATCTACAATTATTTCACGGACAGGGACGCGCTCGTGACTGCCCTGGTGCTCGATGCCTATCTGTCGTTCGGCGACAGCCAGCATGCGGCGAAGGAGAAATTCACCGGAAAGGGCGATGTGGTGAAGAGGTTCATGGAGACAGGGATAGCCTACCGCGAATGGGCGATCATGAACCCGCACCGCTACCTCCTGATTTTTGGAACCCCGGTGCCCGGTTATGTTCCTCCGATGGAGGAGCTCCAGCCTGCCATGATGCGTTCGATGGGGGCGCTTGCGGAAGTGGTCGCCGAGCTTCATCAGCGAGGAATGCTCAATGCCGCAGGTATTCCTCTCTTCGATCCGGAAGCCTGTTTTTTCCCTTCCGGGCAGTGCCCTGTCCCGGATGAGCTGCTGATCTACTCCGTGTCCATGCTGATCTGGGGCAGGGTACACGGCCTCGTCTCCCTCGAGGTCTCGGGCAAGCTCCCGCCTTTCGGTCCGCATGGGGATGCGCTCTACCGGTACGAGCTCGAAGCGATGCTTCGCGAGTTTGTCATCAGGGAGTGATTTTTCAAGACACAAACCGGGATGAAGGCTGTTCGCTCTTCCTGACAGATTCAACAAAACAGCGATGTAAAACCAAGAGGAGGAAACGCATGAACATACTGATACTCGACGGAACACCTGCAGGGGACCTCATGGGGACCCGCGTGGCAGGGGAGCTTTGTTCGGTCCTGAAGGCGAAAGGGCATGAACCCGAACATGTCCTGTTGCGCGAAAAGGAGATAGGTCACTGCAGGGGGTGTTTTCAGTGCTGGCTCAAGACCCCTGGTGTCTGCAGCATCGACGACGACAACCGTGAACTTGTCGCAAAACATATAAACAGCGATATGGTGATCGCGCTTGCACCGGTCACTTTCGGTGCTTTTTCACCCGAGCTGAAAAAATTTGCCGACCATCTGATCCAGACGATCTCGCCCTTCTTCTGCACGGTCAACGGTGAAACGCACCACCGGCAGCGTTACGATCGCTATCCCGCTTTCGTCTCCATCGGCTGGCTTCCCGGTCCTGACGCGCTCCAGGAGGAGGGTTTCAGGCACCTCTTTTACCGGAACACCATCAATTTCTATACCGAGAAAGATGCCTGCGGCATTCTGTATACCGGCATGAACGATGGCGAAATAAGGGAAAGCATCGCATCGGTGCTTGAAAATGCGGAAAGAGGCAAATTTGCAGCCCATGTGACGTCGGCGCCGAAATTCCAGCTCTCTGCAGCTGCACCGCTTCCGGTCCGGAGCGCAACGCTGCTGGTGGGAAGCCCGCGCATGGCGAAAAGCACCTCGGCTTCGATCGGCGGTTACCTGTTCGGCAAGTTTTCGGAACAGGGTGTAAGGACCGAGACCATCCAGATCTACAAGATTTTCGAAAACCCGGACAAGATGTCGCGGATGCTTGAATCGCTCGACCATTCGGAGCTTGTCGTGCTCGCCTTTCCGCTGTATATCGACAGCATACCCGCACCGGTGCTCGAAACGCTGCGGGCCATCGCGGAGTATCGCAGCGGGAAGGCCCCCGGCGGCCGGTTCGCCGCCATAGCGAACTGCGGATTCATCGAATCGCGCCACAACGAAAACGCCCTCGCCTCCTGTGCGGCATTCGCGAGGGAAGCCGGCTACAGCTGGATGGGCTCGGTTTCGATCGGGGGTGGCGAAGGGCTGGTGCACGGCAGGCCTTTCAGCGAGCTTGGGGGACCGGCGATACCCTACAGAAAGAACCTCGATATCGTCGCCCATGCCCTTGCGTCCGGAAAAACCGTGCCAGACGATGCCCGCCGGGAGCTTGCAAAACCATTCACCCCGGAATGGCTCTACCGCGCGATAGGTTCGTACGGATGGCGGAAGCAGGCCCGCCGCAACGGCGTGCACAAAGAGATCGGGGCCCGGCCCTATGCGGCGGCGGTGTGAAGCATGACAAGCGAACAGGTAACGGTTTGATTTTCTTATTTGATAAATAAGTATTAAATAAGATAATTGAATTAATCTAGTATCTGTTTTTTTTGTTCGATAACATGTTCAGGACTGTTGCCATGTCATTGCTGCCCTTTTCTGAAGAGCTTGTCGCTGAGAGGCTCCGTTTCGAAAATCCCTGGTGGGTGACGGGAGAGGTGGAAAAATATTATTCCACTATGACCCCCCGTCTTTACAATGACCTCTTTTATAAACTGGCATCCGATCTGTCGGTAAGACGAGCGGTTATTCTCATGGGACCGAGACGGGTGGGTAAAACGGTCATGCTTTTTCACACCATCAAAGGCCTGCTCGAAGCGGGGCATGATCCACAGAAGATCGCTTTTCTGTCAATTGAAACGCCGGTCTACACGAACGTTTCTCTTGAACAGCTTTTCCGGCTCAGTATGAAAACCATTGGCAGTAAAACGCCTGAAGGGTGGTTCGTATTTTTTGACGAGATACAGTATCTGAAGGATTGGGAAATTCATTTGAAGTCCCTTGTCGACAGTTTTCCGGGTGTGCGTTTTATTGTGTCGGGTTCGGCTGCCGCGGCACTGAAGCTGAAAAGCGGTGAAAGTGGTGCAGGGAGGTTCACGGAGTTCATGCTGCCGCCGCTCACTTTCAACGAGTATATTCATCTCCTTGACCTTTCTATGCTGCTGCGGCCATCCCTGCTTCCATGGGGGGCAGGGACAACCGGTTTTTTCGACGCCGTCGATACAGGAAAACTCAATGAACATTTCCTGAACTATATCAATTTCGGCGGATATCCGGAGGTGATCTTTTCGAAATCGATCCAGTCGGACCCCGGCAGGTATATCCGTTCAGATATTATCGACAAAGTCCTGCTCCGGGATCTTCCCGGTCTTTATGGCATCAAGGATGTGCAGGAGCTGAACGCGCTTTTTACTACCATAGCATGGAATTCAGGACAGGAGTTTTCACTTGAGGAGCTGAGCAGGAGCTCGGGAGGTGTTGATAAGAACACGCTCAAGCGATATATCGATTATCTCGAGGCAGCTTTTCTGATCAGGAAAATATACCGTACAGACAACAATGCCCGAAGGTTCAGGCGGGTGATGCAGTTCAAGATGTACCTCACCAACCCATCCCTTCGCAGCGCACTGTTTGCTCCGCTTAACGCGACAGCCGATCAGATCGGTTCGATGGTGGAAACAGCGGTTTTTTCCCAGTGGATGCATCGGGACTGGGTCCAGCCATGGTATGCAAGGTGGCAGAGGGGGGAAGTCGATCTCATAGGGCTCGACGAGCGGACATTCAAGCCTCTCTGGGCCGTTGAGATAAAATGGAGCAACCGTTATTACGAACGTCCTCTGGAGCTGAAGGCACTGCTTTCTTTCTGTGAAACCAATAAACTTGACCAGGCAGTCGTGACGACAATAGATAAACAGGGCGTGAAAGAATGTCGGGGAATCCGGTTGACTTTTGTTCCTGCCGCGGTCTACACCTATGCTGTCGGTAAAAACACCCTCGTTCAGAAAGGGTTGAGGATGGGATGAACTTTTGCCGGTCCTGCTGATTCGGAGATTGTCCCGGGAATGTCAACCGTGCCTGAAAGAGGAGTTTAATTCACCAATGCATTCGATGCCAGTGTCTCTATCAGCGCATTTCTCGATTTTGGCAAGGCGAAACGGGTAAAGCGGCAGATCAAGTGGGTGAATGTGGATTTTCCGGAATGGATGATCGAATCGCTTGACAGAGAAGCTCCGAGAATAGGCGTTTCTCGACAGTCCGTCATAAAAGTCCGGCTGGCCGAAAGGCTGAAGCAGCAGAAGGCTTGATTTTGTCGCTTTCCGGATTGCTGCGGGGAGCTTTTTTTTGTTCAGTCTCGAATGTTTACGCAGCTGGGAGCGTCCGCGATTTTCTAAAGTCCCAACTCGCTGTGTGATCCGAGTCGAACCAGTTCAAGACAGTCGTCATCGGTTTTACGGTAGATCAGAATAAGGTCGGGTTTGACGTGGCAATCGCGACAATCGCTCAAGTTGCCGATCAGAGGGTGATCGACGGCATGAGGCGGTAACGGTTTGTCCTCTATCAGGAGATTGATAATGGCAGAGAGGAGCGAGTCCAGCTTTTTGCCGTGTTTCCCGGATTGCTCGCGGCGATAATCCCTTTTGAATCGGCTGGTGTACTTAATCGTCCTCATTCAGTTCACTGAACAGGTTTTCCATTGAGCTTGCCGTTTTAAGTTCTCCGCGCCGCGCCGCTTTTATTGCTTCAATCGTTTCGGCGTTCGGAACGAGCGGCTCAAAAGGCAGCGCCTTTTCCGCAACAACCCTTTTCAGCATAAGCCTTACCGCATCAGATACCGTAAGCCCTATGCTTGCAAGTACAGCAGATGCCTCGGCTTTTGTTTCGGCATCGATCCTCGCCCTGACAACAGAATTTTCAATCATATCAATTTCTTTTTTAATGTAGCTACAATGTAGCCCCGGTTATGCTGGAAAACAACAATAGTATTTCCTGTAAGGTTTCAATGCTCATAACGGGCTTCAATATTTATTTTCCTGATGTCTGTTTTTCGAAGGGTAAAACTTGATTCCGCTGATTACGTGGGTGACTGTTGATTTTCCGGAATGGATGATAGAATCCCTTGAAAGAGAAGCTTCGAGAAAAGGCATTTTGCGACAGTCAGTTGATCTGGCTTGTCGAGAGGGGTTTGGTTTATTTACCTGCCTGCTGCTGGCGGCGGTATATAGGTGTCTTCGACAAGCGTGTAACCTGCCTTCAGGAGCAAAGGAAGTTCATGTTCCCTTGCGCCAACAACTTTGTCGATCATTACTGCGGGAAAGGGTCGGCTGATTTCAATGGCATCGCTGACCAGAGAATAATCCCATGTATCCAGGAGGCCCGTTGTGTCATGGTCTGTTTGGCGGTTTCTTCAGGCGGACTTTAACCGGATGGATTCGATGAACTCATTTTCAACCGTTTCCATGTCACCCCTCATTCCGAGATAATATCGGTCAAACCGTTCTTCTTCCCTGTATCTGCCGACAGCGGAGGACAGATCGGTATCTCCCGATTCCATGGCCAAATCTTCGATGCCTTCGACAAGATCGCCGAATGTCATTTCCATCTCGTTGTCATAACATTCGAGAAGAATGGCGACCTGCATTGCGGTTGATAGGTCTTTCATTTGCATCTATCTTATAGTATCTGGTTCTCAATATAATGCTGCAAACAAATTGTATAATTTCTAATATAATACTTGTTTTTTATCGGCCACAATCAAAAAGCATTTTATATGAAATTTCCTGAAATGTAAGGGGGCAGATACCGATCTATATGCCTAAGTGTGCTTGTCTATTGACGTTTCGCATCTGTCCGTTATGCCACTGTACAACTTGCTTCACCGAAGTGATTGTTAGTGCGATAGATAAAAATGTACCCTTATTTCCCTTGGTCACTTTATTTGTGTGATGTGCTAAGTTGTTGTAACTTGAGATATTACTTCTTTATTTCATAATAAGCTTTTTACTGTGGAATCGGATGTTGACGACAAGAAAATGCGTGATTGGCGCTACAGGATTATGGAATATTCTGGCAGCGAACTCATGGACAGGATCAAAGCTCTGCACCGTGAAGTCATTATCGAGTGGCTGCAGTGGAATGACAGCAATGGTATCTATTCTGATAAAGACAGTGTGCAGGAGTTCGGCGAACCCCTGACAAAGAATCAGGCAATGTCCTACATGTACTGTCAGATCATGGAGATACCCTTTGAGGGGTATGATGCGGACTATCTGAGCATGAAACGATATAACTTATAACCTGAAAGGAGATGGATCATGATTAAGTCTATCAGAACAATGCAGGATGTTGCTGTGTTTGCCAAGACTCTTATCGAGGAGGAAGAGCTGAACCTTCATCCCGATGATGACTTTCTCAATTATGTCAATCTCGGGACCGGTGAGGCAACATATTCCAGGGAGGAGGCATGTTTACGCAACAGTCTTATGCATGACGCTTTTAATGTCTGCAAAGCCAGTAATATTGATATCTATTCCTTCATGCAGGAGATATTCATGAAGTCATCCGCACTTGACCAGTTCATTCCACTGCCGACAAGTTAAGTTATTTAAGCTGTTCCAATGAAGGTCTGAGCATACAGCTGAAGTGGCTTGGGTCAACCGGTTTTGAGCGGCTATTAAGTCTTCAGATAATAAGCCATTACAAATTGAAAATATTTCTTGCCTGAGCATATGTGCAAAACATAACACTATAAAAAAATTAATAATAAAGGTGAGTAATCCCATCCCGATCATTGATCTTTTCGCCGGACCCGGAGGTCTTGGAGAAGGATTTTCTGCATTTTCAACCCCTGAAACAGCTTCGCCATTTTGCATAAAACTTTCTATAGAAAAGGACTATTATGCTCACCGAACACTTCAGTTGCGAAGTTTTTACCGCAAGTTTCCAAAAGGACTCGTTCCGGAAGATTACTATCAGTATCTGAGATGCGATCTGGACTTTACAGCGCTTGAGAGAAGATTTCCAGCGGAAACTGGTAAAGCAGAAAAAGAAGCATGGTTAGCTGAACTCGGCAAGGAAGATCAGAAAACAATTGATCATCGAATTGAAGCGGCTCTGGAGGGGAATAAACAATGGGTACTGATTGGAGGCCCACCCTGTCAGGCTTATTCTCTGGCGGGAAGGTCACGCAACCAGGGGACAAACCCCGAGGATGAAAGGTTATATCTCTATCGAGAATATTTAAGAATAATAGCTGATCATTCTCCTGTAGTTTTCGTAATGGAGAATGTCAAAGGATTACTTTCATCGAGAATTAATAATGAGTTGATTTTTGAGAAAATTCTTTCTGATTTGAGGAGTCCTGTTGCGGCAATTAATGAAAACAGTTCACCGGCTGAGCATGAATACGAACTGTTTTCATTGGTTAAACAGTCGTCAACCATATCTGGAAATAATACAGCGATTGATCCAAAAGAATTTGTTATAAAAGCAGAGGAGTACGGAATTCCACAAGCCAGGCATAGAGTTATTATTTTTGGTGTCAGAAAAGATAGCATAAAAATTAAGAATAATGTCCTAAACCCTTCTGATGCTGTATGTGTAAAGCAGGTATTAAGTGGTCTACCTCCATTGCGAAGCGGGTTATCCAAGGAAAAAGATAGTGATGAATCATGGAAAAAATCACTTCAAAAAATTCTGAAAAGCAGATGGTTAAGTGAAAATAAAGGTGAATATGATGATCTTGTTTACGCTAAAATAAGAGAAGTCATAAATAATCTTACGGAAAATGTAAAAGGACGTGGAGCTGATTATATTTCAGAATGGAGCGCTACAATTGATTATAAGAAAGAATGGTTTCTTGATAAAAGATTGAAAGGCGTATGCAATCACAGTTCAAGAGGGCATATTGCTGAAGATTTGCATCGATATCTTTTTGCGATTTGTTATGCGGAAATTCATGGGCAATCTCCAACTTTACAGTCTTTTCCAGTTGAACTGTTACCAGATCACCGGAATGTGCTGAAAGCGTTGAGAGGTGGCCATTTTGAAGATAGGTTTCGTGTTCAGGTCGAGAATAGGCCATCGACTACAATAACCAGTCATATTGCCAAGGACGGTCATTATTATATACACCCTGATCCGCTGCAATGTAGGAGTCTGACTGTTCGGGAAGCTGCCAGATTGCAGACTTTTCCGGATAACTATTTTTTTGAAGGACCCCGTACAGAGCAGTACAAGCAGGTTGGAAATGCTGTTCCGCCCTTGCTTGCAAGGCAGATTGCTGAAATTGTTTATAATCTCATTCATTAAGGATATAGATTTGATGAGATATGGATAGGTTAAGCTCTGAGCGCAGAAGTTGGAATATGTCTAAAATTAAGAACAGAAATACATCTCCTGAGCTTAAGGTTAGATCATTGCTTCATAGAAAGGGATACAGATTTCGGCTACATCGTAAAGATTTACCTGGAACACCGGATATCGTATTGCCAAAATATCATACAGTAATCTTTGTGCATGGATGTTTCTGGCATAGACATATGCATTGTAAAGAGGGAGCTTATTTTCCAAGAGATCCAATAAAAGGGGTTGAATTCTGGCAAGACAAGTTTGAAAAAACTATGAAAAGAGATCAAATAAATATAGAGGCACTTAAAATGTGTGGCTGGAGAGTTGTAGTGATTTGGGAATGTCAAATAAGCAATGAAAATAAAATAGAGGATGTCATTAGAGATATATTTTAGGTATTACTTTTTTGTTATGTTTTGATTAGATGATAAGTTTTGACATAAAACCGCGCTCAAGATCATTTGGGGTACCTACAACCATTGCCCTGTCCAGCCCATTGTTCATGGTTTCACAGGCGGTTTCTGGCAACATGATGCATGCATGGCATGCGGCCAAATTCGCAAGGTGCGTTCCCTGTCCGCCAAGATTTTCAGAACAGACGGGATCAGCTGAACACCACGAAGCACGGGAAACAGCCTTCCTGATCAAATATCCCAAACGATCCTTATGGCCGATTCTTACCAATCCACCTAATGTTCCTTCGGAATCACCGGCTGCTGTATAAATCAGCATCCCCGCCATAGGAACTTTCCTATCAGCAGATACATAGAGACGCTCTTTCAATGATGCCGAACTGTAACCGGCTTCAAATACCATTTGGTTAATCAGGATATGAGAAAGGCTATGAACAAGCAAGTATCTTGCTGCCCATTCTATCGATGGTCCTGTTTTCGGAGGATATACCTGATACACATTAGTAAGCCTGTTCCTGAAAACCTCCTTCAAGCGGTCAGCCAACCACTCATAGTTATCCTGTATCCACGTGTTTATTTCATCTTCAGATAGCTCAATATAGATCCCTTCTCCATAAACCGTTACAGCCGGAAGCCATTTCTCAAGATTTTGTTGTGGTGGATGAAGAAAAAGCTGTTTCAATGCCTTTTCAGGCATATCATCAAGAGGATGTTCATCCGGTTCCAGTCTGCTGAAGCCATAAAAAGCACGGGTTTCACGCAGACGTTCTACAAGATGCACCTTGCCAATCCATCTGGAAAGGTTATCAGGAACTCCCGACGGAATAACCCTGAGATCCCGTGACCTCAGGTCATCATTTACATTCGTCCTAAGGATATTGAATTCTTCACGTCTGAAAGCGAGACCCGTTACCTCGGGATGCTCAGGTATAATGTTTCGTTCCATCAAGACAGATGTATCGGAAAACAAACGCTCAAGAACATTCCCAATCTTATGCTTTTCGGCTTCAATACCAATGGCTTTCAGCGCAGCCTCTATTATTACAATTGCGTCACTTTTATCACCCATTCTCCACAGGGTTTTTGCAGTAACAATTTGGTGTTCACACTTTTCTATATCATTCTTCAGTGTTGCTACTGAATCGTCTTCAATGGACAGGTCCGGCAGTGAAATGGATGACATAACTTTGGCGAAATACAAATTGCTCTGGTTAATCAGCGCGCCAACAAGAGGTTCCTGACAAACCTCGCCACTTTTTATATCTCCAAGCCAAGGGCGATAACCACGGCAAACAATACCATTTCTTTCAAATGCACTCTGTTTCCCTGCGTCTTTCTCTCCATCCAGCCAAGTAACTCCGGCTAGAGATTTTCTTTTGTTGCAAGCCCGACACTCAATCCAGACACTGGAAAGGTCTGCTCCTCCTGCATCATGGAGAAACAGATTATCATTTCCCTGACAATTGCAGCTGATCCATTGTTTCCATGGAAAATCGCCAAGGTGCCCTGCCTTGCAGGCTGAAATGAACCTGACTGGAACCCATTGTTCATTTCTTTCACTATTCACAATCATGGATTCCAAATTGACCCGTTTCAATCGACCGGTATGAACCTCTCGATACCATGTCGGAAATCTTAAAACAGGAGTAACAATCCTTGGATTCTGCATTTGTTGGCCTCTACGATTGTAACGATAATCAGCAGGTCTGCGAAACTTATCAACCCCAAGCAGCGCAGAGAGTCGCGGTTCGAATATCGAGAACTCATCTAGCTTAATATCCCCATCCTGATTTTCCTGTTTATACCAGTGATCAAGTCCTCCGATAATCAGCGAGATGCCTTTTGAATCTGTATAAAGCGCTCCTGGTCCAAAAGGAGTAATCAGCTGTCCGATACGTATATTTTCCATTTGAATAACTTCCTTCAGCCATTTACTGGTTTATATTTACATCAAAGTAGGTAGAAGAAATAGCAAGACCGGCTGTAGCATCAACACTTCGCATGCTGGAAGCAACATCGATCCCTTTATTATTTTGTACCCCAGTTCTGTATTCTCCAGGCCATAACATCAGATATTCGCCCCCTAAGCGATGGGGATATTCCTGCCAAGTCTGAGGATTCGCTCGCCATTTTCGTTCAAGTTCATCTCTGACCTGACTTAGTTTGACTAAAGCCCTTGCACATTCTTCTATGTTACCATTTAATAATGACTCACATCGTTTTGCAATGAACTGGTATCCCTCAGCAAGAGCATCAAGAAAATCATTGAAATTCCCTGGATTGTCTGCAAACACCATCTGCCGCACCCAACTGATCAACATACCGGGCAATGCTCTGGAGATGGCGGATCCGGAAAATGGAGTTACCGAAGTTGGTTCCACCTGCTCGTACAGGCGCTTATGATAACTGTGAAAATGCTCGTAGTGGGAGCGATCGCGACTTTTTGCTGGATTGTAAAGCATTAGGACAAGCCCGGGACTCTCTTCCCATTTACGGCCGACCCGGCCGGTAACCTGTATATACTGAGCGGTTGTTTTCGGTTGACCGACTACTCCCATCAAAGATAACCGGTCGATATCAACACCGACCTCGATGATATTCGATGCAAGACAAACGTCTACAACAGTTCTCAAATCTTCCTGATATTTTTCTGAAAGCCTGTCCATCATGGAGACAATCGCTGCATTATCAATCCGACCGGTCAGTTCTTCCAGATTGCTGATATATCTTCGCTTTCCCCACTCTTGACTATGTTCCTGCCTGTTGAAAAGAAATTTCATCCGATCCCTGATATCGGAATCAAAGAGTGTGCGGGCACCGCCAAGTTCACGGATACTGTTGAAAAATACGAGCAAGGTCCACCATGGGTCACGCTTTCCGGGCTCCAGAAAAAAGGTTCTGAAGAGAACGGAGGCGAACACCCGATTTTCAGCCGTTAGAATATTGAATTCGTTGGCATGTATACCAAGATACAACCGTCCGTTTTTGAGCTGGTTATTTTCATCCCGGGCGTAAGTGCCGAAAAAGGAATCACCCATAGTCAAACCCGGACTGGGAAAAAGGCTCAGGCGATCTCTTGCATAAACTGCTTTCACCTGATTCTTTGCTCCCCGGATGGTGGCAGTAGAAGAAATAATTTTGGGTTTGACAGAAATCCCGTTGGTATATACTGTGCAGAGTTTCTCAAAAATGATTTCATACATTGCATACATGGTTCCCAATGGCCCGGATATCAAATGCAACTCATCCTGTATAATCATTCCAGGAGGGGCATACGCTTGCTGAATGGTACCGTTCTCTCGGCTTTTTCCGAAAAGCGCTCCAGCCTCAGGTCTGTAGGCAATCATTGCAAATTTGTCTACAGTTCCGATGATAAGTGATGGTCTTGTCTGGTAAATACGCTGATCAATAACTTCTACCGGAAGCCACTTGTTGGCAGCAATCTCTCCAAACGCACAGTTTGAATCTGGACAAAGAAGTCGTGGACCTTCATCAGGTGAACTCTGTATACCCTTGATTCTTTCCTGATTATTATTGAAACTTCGGGGAAGTGGCTTGTCATACCGTCCGATTTCCGCTCTGCACCAAGGGCATTCGGTCAGTACGAAAGGATTTCCTTTAACTCCATTCTGTTGATTGCGAAAATCCCGAAGCTTTTCAACAGCATCGCTGATTTTATTTGGCGTTGCGTCCCTTCCAACCCATAATCCAATGGCAAAACGATCTCCATGAATCACTGGTAGATTATCAGCCCCCATTTTTCTTCTCAAAAACTCCATGGCAACGATAAGGCTGGACGCCCTCTGAAACTGTTGGGCTGTAAGCATCCTCAGGGTATATCGCATCAATACGTTGGTGCCGTCCAGCCGAAGCTCCCCGTCATTTTGATCTTTCATCTGCAAGCGGTTATAAAACAGGTAGAAAGAAACAACAGCTAGATAAGCTTCGGTTTTACCGCCTCCAGTAGGGAACCAAATGAGATCAACGGTCTCCCTGTCTGGGGACTGACCATCAATTACCCCTTCAATTGACATCAGCAGGAATGCTAGCTGAAAGGCTCGCCAGTGACCTATCTTTTCTCCCTCTTCCTGATTCTGATAAATCTGCCAGGGACTTTGCATTTCTCCTTCCGGAACAACTCGATTCTGAAGCCTGTCAAATATCAGAGATCGACGTTTCAGTTGTTTGCTGGCAATCTGCTGAAGCAGCATCGAAAGATTGGCAAGCCTGAATGCATTTCTTGCATTTTCGTTTTTTTTAAGAATTTCTATCCCTTGTCTGATCCGTCCGAGACAATTTTCAGCCTGCACCAAATGTCGTCCCGCAACAGTTTTTAGGTCATCACCTTCAAACAGCTCCAAAGAGTCCCTCTGTCGTTGCATCCATCCCTCATATTCATTAGCAAGTGTTTCAAGAATTAAGGCATCCTTATGAAATTCTTGCACAAATGAAGATAACTGGCGCATGGAAAACTGAATTCCGTTTCCATCGCTGTCCTTAATATCAGGTGTCATACTGGGAAGTTCGACTGCAGGCATAACATCAGCATAAACAGATGAAGGAATTGAGCCTGATTCTGCATCCCAACCGGCGGCACACCCATGACCGATAACCCAGGTAGAGGAATCACGGTAAAGCAAAGCTAGTGATTGCTCATCTTCATCAAGATCCGAAAACGCACGGCTGCTTTCCGGATAACGCACAAAGCCACCACATGAGATCGTCACCTCAAAAAAAGCCTGATACAGGGTGGCTGCTTGGTGCAGCTCCCGTAGTGGCGCCTCAGAAATGTTTTGCAGCACGACTGTGAGGAGCCAGCAACCGTCATGGTTTTGAACTTGTCGGGGATAGACCTTCAGAACAAGGCGCATATTGTCAGGAGATCCATCCGGCAATTCAATACGCTTGATTATTACCTTTTTGTTTTGTAACTCATTTGCAGTAAAGCTGATTGAAGTATCAGGATCGAAGCAGGAGTAGCGTCGCCAGACAGAAGGTCTCTCCGTTCCATCCTGAGCCCGGAAAACACATTGTTCATAACGACCGTTAACAGGAAATGGGCTTTCACCCTCAGGCTGCCAGAAAAATCGTTTCTCCCGTGGAAGATGGATCGTTATCTCTCCCTGCTGCTCAAGCCTGACGTTGAATGTGATTCCCATCGTACTTGGATAGCGTATGTCAAGGCTCGAAACTTCAAAATCGTCAGCATCAGCATCAACATACTCATTCGAACCGTTTTCCCTTCTTTCAGGTGCTACGTTATCTTCTTCTGGCAAGGGTTCATCAAGAAAAATGGCGGGTGCTGGCTCTTCAGACAGATTCTGCCTTAGTTCACCACCGGGATGAAGCAGTCCCATTCCATATTTCTGATGAGGTGCATCCCCCTTCATGTGGAGTACTTCCTCTGCTGTGGCTCCGGCTTCAGGCTGCCATACCATCAGGCCTCTGGCATGCTGCCCGGGATCAATGAGAACATTGTTGTCGAACATTACGATTACCGGCTCATTTACCGGTCTTGACGGACCGACAATCTCCCCACGCATCCAAGTTATCAATGCTGCCCTCTCGTCATTCATTTCCAAGCTCTCCTGTTTTAAGCCAGCCAGATAGAATATCCTTGCTGGTTTCATGACAAAGTATCCGGATAGACTCCGTGGCCCTAGTCATGCCTGTATAGAAAAGGTCCCGCTGAAAACCTTTTTCAGTCAGGATAACATCTGTAAGTATGATAATCTTGTTTTCCATACCTTTGAAAGCATGTACAGATCCATAGTGGATTCTCTTTACAGCATCCTGCCATAACTGAACAAGATGCCAACCCTTTACTAGATCACGTCCAGCAAGACTTCGTTCATCGGATAAAAACGAGAGAATTGTAATATCTTCGGGCTTGTATCCTGCTGCCCTGAATTCATTCAGCCAGAAAGAGAGAATTTCGGCTTGGACACTGTCAGAAGAGTAAAATGCTATATCAAAATTTCCTATATCCCCCCCTATACGCATGAAGCTGGAATACACCTTATTATCAAGACCACTGAGACCTATCGAAGTTTGTGCAACAATCCTGTAGTTCCTGCAGTTTTCAGAAAGATGCCATCTTGCAGGTCTTGCGTCCTTTTCCAGTCGTTCCAATGACTGATTGAGCATATTACGGGATGCAAGTACCTGATTCTGGAAATCACCGAAAAGCGCATATCTGCCATCCTTTATGCCTCCTGTTAGAAAAGCAAAAAGGCAGTTCATGAGTAATGTTCGGGAAAGAAGGTCTTGGGCTTCATCAACAATCAACCGGTCAAATGAAGCCATAGCCATCATATCTGGATCGGTAATCTTTTCTTCCAGAAGTAGAGGTAAGACATTTTCCCAGTAGTTGCTGTCGGGATTTTCAGGGATACTTATATCTGTCATTCTGGCAAGGATCCGAAAAATCGTGCCGACAACAAGATTCGGTAGTTGTGGCTCGATAACTTCCATTTTATGCGTGAGCCAGCTGCCGAACAGGCTGTTGAAACACAACAAAACAACTCTTTCTCCAGATGTAGCATAACGACGCGCCAATTCAAAGGCAACAAGGCTCTTTCCTGTTCCTGCCCCCCCAGAAACTATAATTCTTTCGTTATGCTCGGCTAGCCTGAAAACAGGCTTCTGCTGGATAGTTAACAATACCTCAAGTTCCTGCTCCCGATGCCGAATTGATTCACGATCATCTGATCTTCTTTTATGAACAGGAATACAAAATTTTACAAGATCTTCAACAGCATTAGCCGATAATGGGGTATCAGGAAGGAAAAGATTTCCGTCGGCATTGATACTCTCAATCATTCGTCTTTTCAGATCGCGACAGAATGCACTGCAGTTCGGAAAATACCTGAAAGCCCTTGTATCCATTAGTTCCCATTCAGCAACAGACATATTCGGTTGCAGAACGAAAAATGCGTTGGGAAAGATACAGAGGCACACTACAGGAACATGTCGGAAACGTGGAGCAAGTTCTCTGAGTTTATTATAGAAAACATACCTTCCGCTTGATACCTGTTTGAATGGCGACCTTTTGATATCTACAGGAGTCCAGTGGCTACCGTTAAAACCAATTTCCCTGTGTGATTTTACCTCGATACAAAGAATTCCAGTATCAGGAACAATAACAACGAAATCGATTTCTGTCCTGAGACTCCTGTTCCATGGAGTAAGATCTAGTGAATGCAAAATGACCCAGTCTTCGGGTCCACCCGAAAGCATGTTGAAAACATCCCTTTCACCTGGTGGGGAAGTTTCGTCGAAGAAGCTCGGCATCATCCTCGCCATATATCGAACTCCGTCAATGAATGAATTTCATGCAGAACTGTATCAGGCACAACCAAACCAGACTCAACAGATTCAACCCGGAAAAACCTGTAAGAACCCTGAAGATCATGTTCTGCTGGTACTATGACGATAAACTCATCCTTATCTCTGTCTGCTTTTTCAATATGCGATATCAAATTTTTTAAAAGATCAAACTCCAGCTCTTTTTGAGCCTTGCTTTCTTCCTTCCCTTCATTAATTGCAATACCTCTTGAGCGTCGTATTTCGAGCCATGCTTTTTTTGGGAAATCTTCGCCAACTAATTCGTGTTTATTATAGTTTAAGCCCAATACACTAATCAATGCCTTGAAGTGATCCCATTTCCGGGGAGCAGGAATAACAGTGCCGGGGGGCTGGCACCATTCGAGAAGTCTGCTATCAAGATTGAGAAGACGAACATTATTCATTCTCAAACATTGAGACAAATCGGATAAATGTCTTTGATTAACCTTAATTATCTCAGTAAGACTTTCTTTCCATATTTTGCTGTACTTTGTTTTTTCTACCTGTACCTCTCCAAAGTCAGCGGCCTCGATCATTGGCAGTATAAAAAAACATCCATCAAGATTATTGCCATTTGGTTGTATCATTTCTATGGCGTTTCCAGCTTCATTTCTTTCGGGATCATAGACCATAACCTCTTCACGGGACGGGACAAGTATTCCATAGGCATTGACAAATTTGATCAATGAGGCTGATCGCTCACGATGAACGTCTGCGTAACGTGACTGGATTCTGTAAAGAAAGCTGAAGTCATCTTCATCCGCTCTATCAGTGATCTCATGTTCAAAATCAAGTGCTGCATCACCTTTTCGTGAAGTTTTCAAAGACCATTGCAATCCGGTTAGCTTCATATCTGTTTTTTTCTCCAAAACATCGACTACAGATTCTCCCGTTACTGGATCCAACCCAAAGTGGTCTTCATCAGATGTCCCAGACCACACAAACAGAGTTAAGGTACTGAATCTTGGAGAGGTCAATAGTGCATCAGGACACTTGCCCCAACCAACCGATCTTAAAGGCCCAACTTTCAGTAAGACATCAAAAGGAACCGAATTTGAATACCCATTATGCCCGTACAGGAAATGCTTTGCTGTCAAGTTATTGCAAAGGGAGATGTAATGCTCAATAGAATCTGGATGAGCATAAATCCGGAAATTTTTTTCGTCAAGGAACAATTTTTCAATTTCATTACATAGAGCTATTCTCATAGGGTTTCCGTTCTGCTGCATGGATTTCGCAGCATTGATCGCAGCTTCAAACTCACAGGCAATATCCTTTCCCCAACGCCTTTCGATTGTATCACGATTTCCTGGCAATTGGAGAGTATCGGTCAAAACACCATCAAAAGGGACAGGGACCGTCAGGCATTTTGAAAGACATTTTCTCAATTCATGAGCCATCTCAATTTCATAATCATTGCCGCTTTCGTATATAGTCTCAAGAATCATACGAAGATGTTTCCTAAGATTTCCGAACAGGTTTGAAACAATTTCCCGGCGATCCAGTAGAAAGCATTCATGTCTTGCTAGGAAATCAAAACAGGATGTGACAGTCATGACCTTGCCCTCTTGAAATATGTTATCCGGGAAATACCTTTTGGTGTAGTAAGAAATTCTCGTGAATCAGGTTCATACCATTGACGTAACTCGGATATTTTAATCTGAAGTGAATCAAGTTTTTCACGTTTTTCTGTACGGTCTATGATCGCAATGATATTGCAATCTGAAAATTCATTGTTTGCATTTCTCTGCATTTCTTCTGTGACTTTCAGAAAAGCATCAATGCCATCCGCAATCACTATTTCAGGAGGTTCTCCAAGACGGTCCATTCTTGCTGTTCTGGTATTATACATGGAAACACGTGAAATGACATCTAATGACCCATCAACCAAGGATAGCAGTTTAATAAGATTGGCTACAATACCGTTTACCTCGAATCGTATATTTGAAAGAATCTCTTTTGTAATTTTCGCACCTTTTCTTTTTGCGGCCAGACAGACTGAAGAATTGCTTTGCTTAAGATTTCCTTCATTAATAGGAGAACCTCCAAGAATAAGTTTATCGTAGATTGCCAAGTATGGCAATGCCACCTTGGTAGAAACTAGAATCGTCTCATTCTCAAATCGCAAATCATTCAAAGAACGGGTTATCACCATTTCACCTCTAAAATTTAGAGGATTTCTTCTGTTATCAGGTCGAAGTACTTCTTTGATAACAGCTTTGCCGTCAACTTCCCCGATATACTTGAAGTTGTTATTTCCACAGACAAGTGTTCTGGCTTTTCCTTTTTCGAGCTTACTGTGAATATCATCAACACTATAGAAATATGATGCATCAAGATAATATCTCATTGCGCCGAGAGCCATCAATCCTGCCCCAGGAGAATCGCATGGCATTGATATTAGTGAAAAACTTTGTCGATCATTATTTTTACTTGCAAAGACATAACCAAATTTTACAAGGTAGTCTACCCAAGGAGGTATTGTTTGAAGCCAAACTGAATCGGATTCTGAAAACATCATAACGTTTATATCATTAGGTTATTGATAGTTTACCAGATGTACTCTGAAATTCCGATATGCTGGAACTGTACTATGCTCGCTTCATGTGAGAGCATGGTACAGTTGAAGGAAAACGGAAAAAAGAACGGCTGTGCCATTATTCTTTGTATAGATCGATGAGAATAATTTACAAAAACATAATAAGTTCTTGCGTACTTCTTTCGTCAAGGGCCTTCGATTCTACGGCTCTGTAAAAGTCTTATGAAACCAGTATTTTCGCGCAGGAAAAATCCTCACCCGAACTCATCCGCGCATTGTTTCAATCCTTCGAATATCGCTTCGGCGACCTGCGGCGGAAATCCGGTGGGCAATTCGCCGCTGACCCGGTCAATGACGGCGGGAGTTCGCTGAGCAGATTATCGATGATATCCGGGCAGGTACGGGAATTCATCAGCATCCAGGGCTGATGCGTTGCTGCAAATCCTATCGATGGTCTTGCGGCTCGATAGGTCGCTCCGAAAGCATCGGCATCAGTGCTCCCAGGAATGCACCATTTACTGATGTGTCACCGATTCCCGGTTTTGTTCTTTTTGCAGGAGTTTTTCGTAGAGAGATTCGGGAGCGATATCCGCTCCGTTGGGCCATGCGATGGTTCCGCCTTCGATAAAAGCTTTTCTGAAAAAGCCGGGGTCATTGAGAGGAGCGAATACAGGGCCTTTTTGAGGGTACTCTGAAAAATCGATCTCACCATGCAAACCATCGTCGAAGGTGATATGGTAAACATAACCGCTGACGTACGTTATTTCGATCACATCATTCATGTCCCACATAATGTCCCCTTCAATTTAACGGTTCAATGGGCTTTATTTCTTTGTTGGATCTGGCGAGTTCCCAATCCGCCAGGAGCTCATCAGTGTGGAGGTCAATCCATTCTCTCACAAGTTTTACAGCAGTTTTTGAACAAAGCGAACCTTTCAGAACGTTCCCCTGAAAATCAAAAACCGAACTCTTTCCCTGAAATTCAGCATGAAAGTGGGGTGGATTATGTTCATCATAGAACATTCGGATGATGATTCCGAAAAATCTTGATATTTCAGGCATGTCACTCTGACTTTTGATTTGTTCAGTCAAAACTTACTGCATTTCTCTCTTTTTCAAAAGAAATGAGATTTTGCCGGAGATTACGGAGCTGTAAGATCACATCTGCTCAATCTCCTCAAACCACCGGGGGGTCCCGTTCGATGAGTTTGAGCAACTTGAGCAACAGCGCAGACGGCCCGGTTTCTCTTCACTCATATCGTGAAAACACGACATTGCCGATACCGAACGATGAGGAGAGTTGTGCCCGGGTGTGATCTGAAAACAAGAATAAGCCAAAATGGAAAATAAGAATCACCCGGGGTCAGCGTGAGCTTTCTGCGGATGCGCTGGATGACAGCAGCCTGGTCGCCTTTGACGGACGACCTGTTCGAGGTTCAACGGATTATGTAAAAGTCTTATGAAACCAGTATTTTCGCTCAGGAGAAACCCTCACCCAAGCTCATCCGCGCATTGTTTCACTCCTTCGAATATCGCTTCGGCGACCTGCGGCGGAAATCCGGCGGGCAATTCGCCGCTGACCCGGTCGATGACGGCGGGAGTCCTTTCCAGCAGATCATCGATGATATCCGAGCAGGTGCGGGAATTCAGGCCGCATCTTGCACCTGTCGTCATGAAATGTTTCCGCTGGATATTTTTCCAGACGTAATGCCTGCTTTTGCCCCACACCGCCATCGCCATTCTGACTTTTTGGGGGTCGAGCCTGTCCGGGCCACTGCCCATGACCGGATATGCCGACAGCACGTCGTAAAGCGGTGTGAGATGATAGGAGCCTCCCCGCTCGATAAACAGGCTGAAGTTTTTCGCGTGTCCGTCGATCGCGCAAAGCAGCTTGAAGGCTATCTGGGCACGAAAAAATGCACTGCGGTCCTCTTCCGCAATTGAAGAGCCCAACAGCAGGTCCATAACCGTCCGGATTCCCGGTCCGCCTTCGCTTTCATACTTCAGACCGGGGGGAGTTCCGGTTGCCTGGCACATATCTTCCTGCGGTAATCGGATAATCCACGATCGATCGTCTGCCATTTTCCGATCGAACCGCTCGACGATCAATGTTCTCCTTTCGCCGAACTTCGCCATACGGCAGGCTGCTATCGGTAGGCCGTAAGCATTCAGCAGTCTGCTGCACAACCATTCATTTTCGGCCGATTCAGTCATATCGATATTGAAATGGCCCATACGGCCGAGAGGAAGCTTGAAGATATGCGTGGTTGGAGTAGCACCCCGGGGTATTTTCCACTGTCCTTCATGCCAGAGCAATGCTGTTTTTTCCTGTGCTCCAGCAAGTGAAATACGAAATTCCCCGGACCTGTCCGGAGCGTTGCCGAAACCCACCGGTGACAGGGAGCGGGCAATAAATCTTTCAATCTCCTGATCGTTGACCGGATCGGCTGTGATTTTCCGGACATCCGGCGTGTTTTCGCCTTCAGGCACCAACTGAACTGCTCCAACGCAATCCCGGCCGATTTCCGCAAGAAGCTGGAATGCATCGGTTGATCCGGCGGAAAAACGGTCCCGTATTCTTCTCCTGATGACTTCATTGTCGGGAAGCAGATTGTCAAAAAATGAATGGACGATATCTCCGCTGTACCTTTGCTCCCTCAATGGCATCGACAGCGATAGTGGTCGGCACAGGGGAGATGAGAGCCATGAAGCGTCATAGGCGAACTCATGTGAACCGGTCGAGGCAAGTTTCCATTCACCGACAGGGTCGCCATTCATCAGCAACTTCAGTATCCGGGATTTGAGCTTTCTGCCCATCACCACTCTCCGTCGCTTTGTCCTGTCCGCTTTGGTTTAATGACCAGTTCGAGCCCGAGCGCTGAAAGGAGTTTGAAGAGACTTTCCAGACTGCTTTTTTCCGGATGGTTTTCCATTGCCGAGATGCTTTTTGGAAGCAGTCCGACCTTTTCGGCGGCCTGTTTCTGGGTAAGTTTCCGCTTTTTTCTGAATCCGTTGAGCACCATGGCAAGCTGCATCGGAGTTCGGATAGATTGTTCGTTCATCGATATCGTGCCGGTCTGTTGCTTATGCGTTTCGTGCTGAAATATACCCTATAAGGTAAATATTAATAATATCCCCTGCAAGGTATAATTTCGAAATATCCCTTATAGGGTATAATGCCGGTTCGGTGAAGATGGTGAATCAGCATCTCACTTCCCGTGAATTCTGCCGGTTTAGCGCATATATGGTCAAAAAAGCAAAATAAGTACGGTACACTGGCCTTATTTGCAGGGTTTAAGTCAAAATCCGTTTTTTTAAGCTGAAAAAGCTGCTGGCCGGGATTATTTCGGGAGGTTCATGATCCTGCCGGAAAAAGGAATTTCAGCGGTAGGCTTTTCGGAAAAAATGAAAGTGCTGTCCCTCTCTATGCAGGCCTGCAGGCGCTTCGCGGGGATTGCAATCTCTTTCGTAATGACTATTTTCTTGGTTCAACAAAGGGTCGGTTCATCGTTTCATGGCCGCTGTCGGCTCGATGAACGTTCCGCCATACCGGCAAAGATTTCACTTACGGATAGCATCCATCATGCATACCTGGGAACCGGGCACGAATACAAACGCAGGGGCGACGATCGATACGGCTGCCGATCCGATCGAGGTTTTCCGCAGGGCATGGGGCACCTACCGGAAAGTCATCCGGGAGAACTACATGTTCCACCGCGAAATTTCCGCTGCACAGAGGAAGATCCTCGATACCGTGCCGGGAGCGGTGGACGTTCTGGACCTCGGCTGCGGTGACGCAAGCCAGATCGGCGAAATGTTCGATGCCGGCAAGATCGGCACGTACTACGGTTGCGATCTTTCTTCCCATGCGCTCGATGAAGCCCGGCACCATCTCGAACCGCTCGGAAAGCGTGCCCGGCTGCTCTGTCGGGACATGCTCTCCGTCTTGCGCGAGTCGCCCGGAGAGCATTTCGATGTCGTCTATTCCAGTTATGCGATGCACCACCTGCCCCAGGAGGAAAAGCAGGAGTTTTTCCATGAGTGCCGCCGTGTCCTGCGCCGGAACGGGATGCTGATCCTTGCCGATATCATGCGCGAAGAGGGCGAAACGCTGACGGACTATTTCGACCGGTACATCGAAAGGATGGATACGGATTGGGTGATGCTCAGCATGAACGAGCGCAACAGCATCCAGGAGCATATCCGGAGTTGCGATTTTCCAGAACCTCCCTCTTTGCTGAAATCGATGGCCGCTCAGGCGGGTTTCCGCGATTCGCAGAATCTTGAAAAGCAAACCTGGCACCAGGCCTGGCGCTTCGGCGCGTAGCCTCGGGCCTCCAACCCTCCCAGTTCACGTCGTTAAGGTGAAATCGACCACGACGATCTCCATGCGTTCAGAGCGCTGCGCCCGACAGAGGGTGCTGCGAAGAGCCTCTCCATCCGTCACGTCCGCGCGGCTGACATGAGCGGCATAACCTTTCAGCAGCCGTTCGAACAGATCCTCGTCCAGGACTTGCCCTCCGGTCGCAACCGCCTTGCCGTTGTGGAAAATGAGCACCTTGACCGGCAGTTCGCGGCGGAACGCTTCATGCAGGCCGAGATGCCCCGCGGCGGCGAACGACCAGTCCCCGGTGACGGCCCACGCTTTGCGTTCGCCCGCCTGCAGCGCTCCCGCGGCCATGGGGATGCTTCCCCCGTAGTAGGTCGTGGCATCGACAATTTCCCAGGGCGGGCAGACTGACAGGGAGCTGATCCCGGTGTCCCCCATGATGAAATCGATCTCATCGCGCATCCCTTTCAGGATATCGAACACCGGCGCGCAGGAGAGGATGGTGGAACGGAATTTTTCCGGGAGGCCATCGGGAAGGAGGGGCAATTCGGGCCTTGGGATGCTCTTCCAGTCGCGGCCGGCAAGCTTTGCCAGGGCGACCTCGTGCGGATAGCTGTTGCCGGGAAAGAGGGTGTGGCGGAGCGCGTCCCTCTGCGGCAGGACGGATGAACGGGGTAATGCCGGAGCCGGAGGCGGTGACGGAACGAGCTGTTCGAGATCACGGTCTTCAACGATGAGCACCATCGGCAGTCCCGAGGATTCCGAACGGGCGAAGGTCTCGACAATGCCGCTGTAAACGTCTCCAGCGCCGAGTCTGAGGCCGGGCAGCTGCGTGCCGGCTACAAATGCGTCAGCATCGAAAATCGAATCGGAGCTTGATCCTTCCCTGTCGGACGTGACGATGACGACCAGTCCTCCCTCCGCACCGAAGGGCAATGCATCGATGGCTGCGTTGGCGGCTTTGGCGAACCCGTGGGCCTTGACGGCGACTGCGCTTCGCCGGCCGGCGAGCGATGTCCCCATGGCCATGCCCAGCGCGACTTCCTCGTGGTAGTGCCAGAGGGCGCTTCGGCCGGTGCATGCCTGCCAGGCTTCGAAAACGGCCGTGGCACCTGCCGCCGGGACGCAATTCACCGTGCAGGCCCCGGCATCAGCAAGTGCCCGGCCTGCGGCTTCCGCCACGGTTATGTTTTCAGGGAGTGATGTGTCTGTATTTGCCATGCCGGATGATGGAGCGGTGATATTCTTCTGTTTACCTGAGGAAGCGGACGAGGATGAAGGTGCCGACCATGATGAATGCTATGGCGATTTTGAGCGCTGCCCCGACCGCAATACCCAGCCAGGTCCCGACGGCAGCGTAACCGGCGTCGTTCAGGTTGCGGCGCGCAAGCAGTTCCCCGATGAGTGCGCCGATGAACGGTCCGAGAATGATGCCCGGGAAACCGAAAAAGATTCCTGTGAACCCTCCGATTGCAGCTCCGATGACCGCCTGTTTTCCCGCGCCGAATTTTTTCGCTCCGAGCGCGCCTGAAACGATGTCCACCGCTACGGTTAAAAGCGCAAGTATGCCGAGCACGCTGAGCATTTTCCATCCGACGAAGGCGAATCCATCAGCCCAGGCTGCAACGGCGAGACCGGCGAAAATGAAGATGATGCCGGGCAGGGCGGGCATCACCAGCCCGGCGAAACCGGCAAGGACAAGAATGGCTGCGAGAGCCCAGAGCAGGATTGCGGTGTCCATTGAAGAACGGTCATTACTGTTTTATGGGCACCTCTATGTATTTGTTCCGAACCCCTGTTGCTCGGGTTGGTCCCGATGAATCGGGATCGAAGTTCTCATACCGACTCGTCGGGACTCCGTCCGCCTTGCACTCGTGCTTCTCACGACATTAAATAGAGGTGCCCATATAAAGAAAAACCCTGTCTGAAATATAACGAGACAGGAGCGACTCTGAATAACCGTAAGATGTACGGTGAACGCGCAAATTCATTGTTTTTCCAAAAAATTGTGCAATATTATAGTAGAACTGCAAAAATGCATGAAAAGCATGATATCCCGTCATCTTGAAACGACGCTGATTGCCCGATCCGCCGACTATCCGGTTGTGACGCTTACCGGACCAAGACAGTCCGGAAAGACAACCCTGTGCAGATCGGCGTTTCCTGAAAAGCCATACAGCAATCTCGAACGACCGGATACAAGGGATTTCGCTATGACCGATCCGTCCGGTTATCTGGCCCAGTTTCCGGATGGTGCTGTTATTGACGAGATACAACGTGTTCCCGAATTGCTCTCATGGATTCAGGTCAGGGTTGATGAAAAAAAGTCTCCGGGGGAATTCATCCTTACCGGCAGTCATCAGTTTGAACTTCGATACCGGATCAGTCAGTCGCTGGCTGGCAGGACAGCCTTGCTCAATCTGTTACCATTGTCTATTGCCGAGTTGAAGGGTGCCGGTATTTCACCCGGTACCGATCGTCTCATCCATGCAGGCGGATATCCCAGAATTCATGCGGATAACCTCGATCCTGCAGTAATGCTGGGGGATTATTTCGCTACGTACGTTGAGCGGGATCTTCGTGAACTGGTTCAGTTGCGCAATATCCGTGAATTCGAAAAGTTTGTCAGATTTGCAGCCGGAAGGACAGGTCAGCTGGTCAATCTCCAGAGCCTGGCATCGGATACGGGTGTGTCGCATAACACGGCAAAATCATGGCTTTCCCTGCTGGAGGCCTCATTCATTGTTTTCATTCTGCCTCCATGGTTTGCAAATATCGGCAAGCGGCTTGTAAAATCTCCAAAGCTTTATTTTTACGATGTCGGACTTGCGGCTTGGTTGATGGGCATTACAAAGGAGCAGCACCTGGAGGTGCATCCCCTGCGGGGTCAATTGTTTGAAAACCTTGTTGTCGTTGAAATGCTCAAGGCTCGGATGAATGGAGGTATGAATTCGAACTTGTATTATTATCGTGACAGCGCAGGCCTTGAAATCGATCTGCTTCTGGAGACGGGAAACAGTATCAGGCTTGCTGAAATCAAGTCATCAGCTACAGTCAATTCCGAGCTTTTCCGTACGCTGAATAAAGCATCGGGCATCATTGGTGAAAGGGTTAAAGAACGTTGTCTTGTGTATGGAGGCAATGAGAAACAGGTAAGGAGCGGTTTTGAAGTGATCGGTTTCAGGGATTCGGGTGAAATCGCATTGAGGGAATAACTTTCCGGCGCAGCCGTCTTTATATTAACAGAGCTTTTCCTACATTCTTTTCAAAGAGCAATTCAACAGGTCCCTGAATTCAAACGATGAGCCCCTCTTCCGAAGACCCTTCCAGCCCGGACAGTGACGGTAAACCCGGAGAGTTTCCTGCCGGGCCGGGACAAAAAGTCATTGCTGCATTTCCCGCGTTCATCAGCCGCAATTTCCGGCTTTATTTCGTGGGCCAGATCGTTTCGATGGTCGGCACCTGGCTGCAGATGGTGGCCCAGGGCTGGCTGGTGTACGACATGACCCATTCTGCTTTCTGGACCGGAGCGGCAGCTGCCGCCTCGTCGCTGCCGACCCTCTTTCTTTCGCTTTTCGGCGGTGTTATCGTAGATCGTTACGATCGCAAAGTCATCCTGCTCTGGACCCAGGCAGCATCGATGCTGCTCGCCTTCGTGCTGGGTGCTTTCACTCTTACGGGTACGGTCACCATACCGGTCATCATGGTGCTGGCGTTCCTGCTCGGGTGTGTGGCTGCGGTGGCTACGCCTGCTACACAGGCATTTCTCAGCGAGATGGTAGACCGAACACAGCTGCATTCGGCAGTTGCGCTGAACGCGGCCATTTTCAACGCTTCGAGGGTCATCGGGCCGGCCATTGCAGGTCTTGCCATCTCATGGATCGGCGCAGGCGGGGCGTTCATGGTCAACGGTCTGAGCTATGTCGCAGTCATCGCGGCGCTGCTCGCCATCCGAACTCCCCGCGCTCCAGTGCGGCCTGAAGCGCATCTGCCCGCCCTTCAGTCGATCAGGGAGGGGATCGTCTATACCTGGGAACATCCCGTCCTGAGGGCTATCGTCCTTTTCGTTTCGGTGGTATCGATATTCGGCTGGTCCTTCATGTCCATGCTCCCGGTTGTGGCACGCGATACGTTCAGGATGGGTTCCGACGGTATGGGTTACCTCTATTCGGCTTTCGGCATCGGCTCACTCTGCGGGACAGTGCTGGTCTCCCTCCTGTCCGGCAAGGTACGGGCAAGCCTCATGGTGGTGGGTGGTATCCTGCTCTTTTCGATTGCCCTCTGCGCCTTCACTTTTTCTGCCGACGAGCGTATTGCCCTCGGGTTCCTTTTCATCGCAGGCATCGGCATGCTGTCCGCCTTTGCAACCATGACCGCAACGGTCCAGAAGATGGTCGAGGACCGTTACCGCGGACGGGTTATGAGCATTTACCTCATGGTGCTCATGGGGTTCATGCCGATCGGCAACCTGCAGGTCGGTTATCTTGCCGAGCATTTCGGAACGGCTTTAGCTATCCGGACGGGAAGCATCGTAGTTATGCTTGCCGCGGCTTTTCTCTACTTTTACAGAAAAGAGATCCAGCAGGGGTGGAACGACTACCGGGATTCGTGAAGCAGGCTTCGGTTGTTTTGACGTGACCGCCGGATTTTCGATATTTGTTGTACCCCCGGCCTCACAAGGTCCATTCCCGGGATAGAAAGACTTTCCTTCCCGATAGAGAGCATTGAAAGAAAAACCGCTGAACCATGAAGAAAGCGCTTTTTTTCGTTGCCCTGTTTATCGCCGCTCTTGTAGCGATCAGGGTTCTCACAAGGTCTTCCGTCATCCCGGCAGCCCTCTCCATGACCGGAGCGGCATCTCAGGCACCGGTATATGCACCCCATCCCTATTATTCGAGGACCGATACGGCGCGGCTTGCCCTTCCCGACTCGGTCTGGAAGAAGGTGCTTCCAGCAGAAGTTTACGATGTTGCGCGCCAGGGCAAAACCGAGCGGCCGTTTAGCGGAAAGTACTGGAACTCAGAAATGACGGGAGCTTACTACTGTGCTGCCTGCGGAAACGCGCTGTTCCGGTCGGATGCGAAATTTTCGGCATCATGCGGCTGGCCGAGTTTTTTCCAGCCTTTGCGTCATACAAGCCTTTCATACAGAACAGACCTTTCCTACGGAATGGTGCGTACCGAAGTGCTCTGCGGCAGGTGCGGTGCACACCTTGGTCATCTCTTCGAAGACGGTCCGCCCCCGTCTGGCAAACGATACTGCATGAACTCCATCGTCCTTGATTTCGAGCCGTCTGAAGCGCAGAGGTGAACCCTCCGCGCAAGGCTATCGATCAGTGCGCCGATGAAATGTCCGCCTGCTCCCCTTTTTTGATCCTGATCAGGAACAGCAGCGG
>CAIYPU010000097.1 GCA_903928225.1 uncultured Chlorobiaceae bacterium | reverse complement strand
TGTTGATGCGAGCTTTGTTGAAGTGCCTCGGCAACGCAACAGCCGTGACGAAAACGACCAGATCAAAAAGGGCCAGACCCCGGAAACCTGGAAGGCAAAGCCGAACGAACTGCGCCAGAAAGACCGTGATGCCCGCTGGACAAAAAAGAACAAGATGAACTTTTACGGCTATAAAAATCACCTCAAGGTTGACCAGGGCACCAAGCTCATCACTGCCTATATGGTGACTGATGCAGCAGTCCATGACTCTCAGGAACTGGAAACGCTGATCGACAAAGATGATGCCGGACAAAAGCTCTACGGTGGCGCCGCATACATCGGGCAGGAGGAATGTATCGAATCATGCGGCATGCAGAGCGAAATCCATTCTCTTTTATCCATCGGCTATGTGAGGGCAACCGCAAAGATCGGGTTGGCCAACCTGACCTATAACCTCATGCGCTGTGTGCAGCTCAAGAAAAGAGTCTATGCGGTTTTCTTGGGATAAGTACGATCTATAGAAGCTGTTACAAGGCCTTATTGTCTGAAATTTGTCAAAGAACGGTGATTTTCCAATCAGATACGATCTTGGCTGATACTATCTACCAATGGAATATTGCAAAACTTAATTTTTCGAGGTGCAAATTGAGTCTATCCACTAAATATTACGAAGCACAAAGAATATTTTAGTAGTATCCTTGAATTATTAGACGCCAACTATATGTTTACTCTGGATTATAATATGTTTAAAAAAAAATCAGCCGGAAATGATTTAAGGGAAAAAGAACTTATTGTCTCTTTGACGACGATACCTGAAAGAATTCATAAAGTTCATATCTGTATAAACACATTATTGAATCAAAGTGTTAAGCCTGATCGAGTAATTCTCTGGATTTGTGAAGATGATTTTGAAAAAGTAAGGATTCCAATATTGTTAAAAATGCTTGTAAAAAGAGGGCTGGAAATTCGAAGGCATTATGATTTGCGCTCATATCTTAAGATAATTCCTGCGCTTAAATGTTTTCCGGATGCTTTGATAGTGACAGCGGATGATGATGTGCGCTATCCTGTAGATTGGTTAAAAGATTTATACAATGCTTATAAAAAAGAACCGGAATACATTCACTGCCATCGTGCTCACTTGATAAAGTACAATGATTCCGGAAATGTATTGCCGTATAATGAATGGGTTTGGCAGGCAGGAGAAGATATCGGACCTTCTTTGGATCTGTTCCCAACAGGTGTTGGTGGTGTGTTATATGCTCCGGGGCATCTTGGTAAAGAAGTATTGAATGAAAAGTGTTTTATGGAAAATTGCCAAAAAGCTGATGACGTGTGGTTGAAAGCAATGTCTTTAATGAATAAGACAGAATGTAAAAAAGTGAAATCAAAATGTTTTTCAATAAAAAAAATCAAAATTAAAAATAATCGTACTCTTTCAGAGTATAATGTTGATATGGGCGGAAACGATACGCAGTTGAATAATATAAATAAGATATATAATGTCTTTAAGGGCTGATGTAATATATTGTATAAATATTGATAAGAAGTATCGGCTAGTGTTTGTTTCCGGTTTGGAAGGAGTGAGCCAAGAAAACTGGACTACTTGGTTGTATTGTTGTGGGGTAGTTGATTGCACGAAATTTCAATATGGTTAACCCAACTCCGGACACGTTGTTTTTGAGCCTGAAATATTTACTGTGAAGACGGATGTCTGGTTTTTGCTGAATGTCCAGGCGAGTTGGTGACAACCAGTATAAAGCAGATCGGGCGAAGATATCGGTTCGAAGGAGTTTTTGGCCTTCAAGGGCCGGGATTGAGCAGGTCTGCCTATGTTTTTTTATATACGCTCAAGCTGTTATGTTCAGCGACAGGGTTGTTCATCTGATTGATTCTCTGTCTTTAGGGAGTTTGAAGAGTTCAAGCGACTTAAAAATGAAGTCATGTCCGCTGTCATTTTTTCGATTGAGAATTTCTGTTTGACAACCAGCCTGGCCGCTTCAGCCATTTTTTCCCTTTCCACGGGATTCTTGTAAAGAAACAACAGGCACTCAGCCAACGTATCTACATCGTTATATCTAACAAAAAGGCAATGTTCCCCATGATTGAAGATTTCCTCGATTCCTCCGGCTTTCGTAGTAATGATGGCGTTGTCAAGCAGGGCTCCTTCGAGTGTTACATACGGTATCCCTTCGTTTTTTGAGGCAAGAGCAAACACTGAACCTGAAAGCAGGTATGGGTATGGGTTTGTCAGAAAACCTGTAAACATGACCATGTCTCCGATCCCAAGAGAGGCTGCAAGTGTTTTCAGTGTGCCAAGCTGACCGCCTTCTCCGATGATAGTAAGGCTTGCATCCGTGATTCCATATTTCTCAGTAAAAAGAGCAAATCCTCTGATCAGAAAGTCGAACCCTTTTCGCTCACTCAATTCCCCGATAGAGGTTATCCCGAACCCCGTTTTTCTTTCTGCCGGGCTGAATGATGCGGCGTTCAGCGAAAGTCCGTTAGGAACAACGGCTATTTTATCATAATCGATGTTCAGGGATTGCAGAAGGGTATCTTTGATCGCACGTGCATTTACCATGATTCCATCTGCAAGATGGTTGTAGATCAGACTGTTAATGGTATTTCTCCTTAAATCACGCACAATGCCGAGAATGAGGACATTCTTAATGCCTGAAATCCTGCTTGCGATTCCCGCGAGGACATAATCTTTTCGTTTGGTCGGGATGATGACGTCAATGTTATATTTTTTAATAATTGTTACCAGCCTTACTAGTGTGAAAAGATCCCCTTCACTCATAAAAGGCAATCTGTATTTCATTGTTTTAAACCTTGAACCCACCGATTCATTCCGATAGGCAACAAGAACATTATGATGCTCTTTCAGTGCATCAGCAGCATTGAGTACCCAGGCTTCATTTCCTCCCCATCTTTTTGCGGAACATGTAAAAAGAATGTTCATTATCTTTTGTTGTCGTTAATCTGTTAATTGTTTTTAATGTCATGTACTTGCAGTTTTTTCGATGCGAGATCAAGGATTTTGTTTTTCATGATCTCCGATGTGTAGGTGTTTTCAATAAACTGTCTGCCTTCGATACCCATGCGGGTGGCCAGGTCGTGATCTGTCAGCAAGGAAATAAGGCGTTCGGCAAGAAGGGCTTTATTCCCGGAAGGGACGATGTAGCCGGTCTTGCCGTCAATCACTGTTTCCGGTTGACCCCCGGTATCGCTCACAACAACGGGCAGACCGCATGCGGCTGCTTCAATAGCCGTTCTCCCGAATCCTTCTTCCTGGTAAACAGGCTCATAAACCGCTTTCGACCATAAAACGAAAGCATCTGCCGCCTGGTAAAGTGAAGGGAGTTCTTCATGCTCGACAGGGGGCAGGATGAGTACGTGTTTGCTGAGCTGGTTCCTGACGATGGATTCATGAATTTTCTGGAATTCCGGTGGCTTTATTGCTGAAATCATGAGCAGTGTCATTCCCGGAACGGCAGCTATAACTGCCGGTAATGTGTCGATGAGGTCCGGGAGTCCTTTGAATGGTTCCATTCGGGCAACAGTGATCAGAAGAGGTGTGTCGGGATCTATGCCCAGCTTCGCACGTAATTCGTATTTCTGTTCTCTGCTTTCAGCCGGCTTGAAAAGGTTATGGTTGACATCATTACCGATGATGACGCTCCGGAATGCAAGCTCGGAAAATGAATTGCGGACCAGAGTGTCGAGAAAACGGCTGATCGGAATGAGAATATCTACGTCTTTCAGTACCCTGCGCATCAGTTTCTGCTCCTTCCTGCCCGGAGGATGAACGGTTTTGGTGATATCGGTACCACGTGCGGAGCAGAATAGCGTGAAGTTGAGCACTTTCCTGAAGCGGTGCAGAACTACCGCGTTACGCCAGGTTGCGGTAATGACTATGGAGTTGCGGTTTGCAAGCAGCAAAGGTAAAAGTTTAGGGAAAACATAGAACCAGCCGAATTTGTTCCAGTCGTGACCTTTTATAGTAACGACTGTTTCATCTGATATGCGGTTGTGTTTTTTGTGGTGGGCTGTTTTTTTTGTCAGCACGACGACTCTTTTACCGGATTCTCTGAGCGTTTTGTAGAGGTTATATGCCCAGTGGGCAATTCCCCCGGTTTGTCCAGGTGGAAATTCGGTAACCACGATAATATACAGCCGCGTATCACGATGCATGTTTTTCACATATAATGCCTGTTGGTAAAATATTTCCGGATTGGTAAGGACGTTTCATCATAAACCTTCTGATTGGTCTTCTTCGAATTCTGTTTTATGTATTCATTATCCGAATGAATACTGCCGTCGGAGTTTCAACTTATTTATCCGGACACTGGTTTTATTGAAAGCGAAAGTGTCTAAAGGCCTTCGCATCGTTTTTTGATGGCACCTCGTTTTTCATTCACCTTCTGATGTAAATACTCATCAAGGTTGTCAGCCATTGCTTTTATGGTGAATTTTTGTTTTACCCGTTCATAACCAGCATTTCCGAACTCTGCAAGCATTTCGGCATTATCGATGATCTCTGTTATCGCAGCAGCAAGAGCGGCTGGATTTTTCGGCGGCACGATCAGCCCTGTTTTCCCGTCACTCATAAGTTCCCTGGCTCCGTTAACGTCTGTTGCGACCACAGGCTTTTTCATGGCCATTGCTTCCATCACTACGTTAGGCATTCCTTCGAAAAGAGAGGCGAGAACGAATAGGTCACATCCTTTGAGGTAAGGGAATATGTCGGCAATGAAGCCTTCAAAAACAAAAGATTCTTCGAGTCCTGCAGACTTGACAAGATTTTTCAGCTCATTTTCGAGACGTCCTTCGCCGGCTATGACGAAAACAAGGTCTCTGCGCTTTTCAGCAAGGATTGCTGCGGCTTCGATCAGGTAGGGGAACCCCTTTTGTTCAGAAAGACGGCCTGCGCTGAAAATGATCTTTTTTCCGGGAAATCTTTCAGCGAAGTTGCAGGAGGTAACCTTATCCGGAATAGCTATCCCGTTATAGATCACTTTTACAAAATCTGCAGGAAACCATCCATAGGAAGCGTATGCCTGCCTTATGGTATCACTGTTGGTTATGATGCCATCGGTAAGTTTTGTCAGGGTGAATTTATGTTTCCATTTCTTTCCGCAGAGGAGCATGCCATGCCTGGCAAGGACGACAATGTTGCCGGCGATTCTGGCTGCAAGTCCTGCTACCCGCACATCCTTGTTGAGGTTGCATACAAGTATGTCGATTTTATTCTTCTTCAGATAAGAGAGCAGCTTTATCGTGCCCAACGGGCTGATATCAGCGTGAATTTCAATAACTGTCGTTCGGATATCCTTTTCCCTCGCATAGGTCAGTATCCGGGAGTTTTTTCTGCTGGCGAGAGTGACGTCATGTCCTTTTTGAGAAAGACTTTTTGCAGCAGAAACCATCCACTTTTCTCCTCCTCCGAACTTGTCCGCACCGATGGAATTGATGAAAAGAATGTTCATGTTGATGTCCAGCTCTTAAGAGCGTTTGGGGATACTTGTATTGATCCGGTTCCTGATTCAGGTTGTATCGATAACATTTTACGTATTGCAATGACTACATCGGCAACTGGAATATCGCATACCTGAGAGGAATTGGAACGGACCAGCTCATATTCAACAAGGAACGGGCCGAAACGGCTCTGATCAGCATGTAACTCAGTATACAGGCCTACGACAGGCGTGCCGTAACATGATGCGACGTGAATCATCGCAGTATCGGGAGATACAAGAAGACGAAGTCGGCTGACGAGCAGCCCAGCTTCATAAATATTGTTTGTTTCCGGACCAGGGAGAACATTTTTATGAGCTTTTTCGATCCTTTTTTTTATGCCGCTGTCTGCCGGTGCTGAAAATATAAGGAACCGGGAACCAGGAAAATTATCGATGAGAGCGGACCATTTTTCTTCTGTCCAGTAACGATTCCCTGCACCGGCACTGATGTTGATTCCTATAAGCTCATTCCGGTTGATTGTTTCGGAAAAAGCACTCACGTCTTTACCTATAGGCTGCAACGGGATGTATGGCCTGCAGTCCTCTTCTGAAAAGGAAACACCGAGGACGTTGAGAACCATGCAGTTTTTTAGAGCTATTCTGGTATGGAAGTCGACTATGAGGAGGTGATCGAATATACCTTTATGATAAGCGTTGTCATGACCGATTTTGTATCGGGCATTGATGAGTGCGGTTTGCAAGAGGAAATTCGTTGAAGGTCCATCCTTGGTATTGACCAGGATATCGAATTTTCTCGATAGCACATTTTTCAAATACTCAAGGGTATTTCTTTTAACTTCATGAAGGGCTGTAATGTTACGGTCGTACCTGAAAAAAGTCGCTGAAGCTTGTGAAAAACAGACAAGGTGAATTTCGATATTCGGAAAGTTGGATCGAATGTTGCGTATCAATGGTGTCAGAAGTATTGAATCACCTGTTTTTTCTGTCGCAAGAATGATGATGGAATCGATAGGTCCAGAAAATGACCTGTTTTCATTCTCTTTATGCAGAAGAACGCTTATTGTTTTAGCAAAAAGTGTTCTCATGAATCTTTTTTTCTCTATAAGGCCTGGCATGCTGTCTTATGATCGATACGGCATCGTGATATCTTATGCTCTACGAGGTTATGCTTTTCTTTTCAGAAAATCATGATGAATTATATCCGCTATTTGTTGCTGGATTCTGCTTCGCTCGAACCGTTCACAAAATATCTTATAGCTTTCCTTTCCCATGGAGATTCTTAAGCTTCTGTCAAGAACAAGTCTTTCAATTGCATCCATCCATTCTGCATCCGTGTTTGCAAGAAAACCGTTGACACCATTACTGACGGCTTCTCTGTTAGCCCCAACATTCGATGCCACCACCGGTTTGCCGAAGGACATATACTGCAGCAGTTTGAATGCGCACTTTCCTCTGCTCCAGGGGTCATTTGCAAGCGGCATGATACCGATGTCGATCGTTTGCAGCCAGCGTATTTCAGTATCAGGGGACCAAGTTGCGAACTCCCAGTCGGTTTTAAGGCTTTCAGGTCTTTTCCCGCTCATCAGGCTGAATCTCGTTTCGGGATATTTTTTTTGAATCCTGTACAACACTTCATCGATAATTCGCAGGTAAAAAAGGTTGATATTGCTGCCGATCCATCCTATGGTGATTTTTTCTTTTTCAGCAGGGGGTGAAGGTTCCGGAATATGGACTGCAAGACCTGTCGGTACAAGATACACGCTCCCGTTCAATGCGTTTGCATAATCGGCAAGCTCGCCGCTTCCGGCAAAAACAAGAGATGCGTGTTTCAGGATAAAATCAAGGTTATCGACAATATGTCGGCGTTTTTTTTTCCGAACATCGTTTTTTCCGCTTTCTCTTGTGTACAAGGCATCATCGAAGTCATAAACAAGCCTGGTTCGTCTGGTTATGAAGCTGGTAATTGCTTTCGGGATTATTTTTTTCTGCAGCAAGACATAGTCATAAGATTTCAATCTGGAAAGAAACCGGAAGATATTGAGGAATCCTGGACCGGATATGCATAAAGTCTGCATATCGATACCGTAGTCACGCCAGAAAGGCAGAAAAATGCCGATCCTGTAACGGTAACTTGGCCGTTCTTTCGCATTGTGAAGACAAAGAATTCTTATCATCTAAAAACGGCAGATGCTTCATGGACCGTAACAGAAACGCTGTCCCTGCAAAAAGACAGGGTCATTGTTTCGCCGGTATGCTCCTGATAGAAAAACAATTTTTCTTTTGTTTATTCATACGGCAATACCTATTTGCCTGAACCCTTCAATCGGACGACATTCTGAAGGAAAGTATCAAATTCTCCATGAAATCACCATTATGGACAGATGAATAACATGCTTCCCACCTTTGACCGGTTTGCCGGCAGGCGGCCGTCATTCATCGTCAATACGCTTCTGCTTGCCGCCCTGATGGTGCTTTACCTGCTTTCCGGGGCTGTCCTGCTGTTGTTTCTCGGAGGACAGGGTTCCGATGTTTCGGAACTCTTCACGCCGGAATCGGTCCGGCGCCTCTCCGGAGTCATCCTGCTGAGCCAGGGAGGCGCACAGCTGCTTCTTCTCGCATTTCCCGTGCTGATGCTTGCCGCACTGCATACAAGGAGCAGGAACACCTTCTCCCGTGAAAGCCTTGCCTTTCTCGGCATCGGTGAAATTCCCGACATCAGGGTGCTCCTGCTTGCCACCGCCGGAATTTTCCTCCTGCAGCCGCTGATCTTTACCATCACTTCTTTCGAGCAGCTCTATCTGTGGCCTGCGCTGGGCCGGGCCGGTGAAGAGGTGCTCCGTCAGCAGCAGCAGATGGATATGTTCATCAAATCAATTGCAACGGTCAATTCCCTCCCCGGTTTCGCTGCCGTTCTCCTGGTTTTCGCCCTTGTTCCCGCGCTCAGCGAAGAACTGCTCTTCCGTGGCTACATCCAGAAGAACTATACGAAGTCCATGTCCCCACGCAATGCCGTGGCACTGACGGGCCTCGTTTTTGCGTTCTTCCACATGAGCCCGGCCAATCTTCTTTCTCTTGCATTGCTTGGGTGGTTTATTGGCTATATTTATGCTCGGTCGGGCAATCTCGCTGTTTCGGCATTTGCCCATTTTTCGAATAATTTTGGCGCCCTGCTTGTGCTTTTTTTTACGGAAAGCAGCGGGGCTGTCACTGTTGAGCACCCCGAGCGGGCAATTTATTCGATATGGTGGTGGCTGCTGGTTGCTGTGAGCATAATGCTGTTCATGTTGGCTGTCAGGGGCTTTTCCATGATGTGCCAGGCGAAAGAACATGAATTTCCGGAACGCTGACCGTGCAAAGTTTGAACGAAATGCCGGGTTAAACACTGATCAATGTCGAAACTGCTGAGCGTTAACTTGTTACAGAGGGTCCTGGTGGCAATTGCCGGCATTCCCTTTCTCCTGTGGCTCATCCAGACAGGCGGCATCCTCTTTTTCGGATTTTTCCTTCTTCTCTCCCTTATCGCGGCGTTTGAATACCACCGGCTGGCGCTGCACAAGGCGAGCCCTCCGCCGTTGTGGCTCGTGCTGCTGATCACGCTCTGTTTCCAGCTGAATTTCTACCTGCATTTCGCCGAAATATGGGAGCTGCTGCTTGCCATACTCCTCGCGCTTCTCGTCATCGAGCTCTTCCTGAAGGAAGGGTCACCGCTGCTCAACCTCGGTGCGCTTCTGCCGGGCTGGCTCTACGTGAACCTCTCCTTCGGCGCCCTCCAGAAACTGCGCCTCGATGCTCCTGACGATACCGGGAGGATCATGGTGTTCCTCATGTTCCTCTGCGTCTGGTCGGCCGATATCTGCGCCTATTTCGGCGGGAGCACGCTTGGCGGAAAATTCATCCATCGCAAGCTTTTCGAGCGTCTGAGCCCCCACAAGACATGGGAGGGTTTCCTGTTCGGGCTTGCCGGGAGCGTTGCCGCATCATCCATTTTCAGCAGCTGCATGCCGCAGCTTTCCATGAAGACTGCGGTCCTGACAGGGCTTCTTATCGGCCTTTCAAGTCCCGCCGGTGACCTCATCGAATCGATGTTCAAAAGGGATGCGGGCGTTAAAGATTCGTCCGCACTGATTCCCGGCCATGGCGGTGTCCTCGACCGGTTCGATACCATCATGTTCGTATCCCCGTTCATCTACTTCATAACATTCCGTCTTTGACAAGGGGGGGACACACTCTCCTGCGGATTGCCGTCACGGAAGGAAAATGTTTTTTATATTGAGCGGTCAGTTTACAAACAGAGAATCCTTTTCTGCGGGCAGCAGCAGTCAAAGCAAGAGGTCGTCGAAATGAAAATCGAAGCTCTCCTATCCCGGAATACTATCGTTCTGAACATTGAGCCTGCTTCGAAAAGCCAGGTCATAGAGAAAATGCTTTCCATCGTCGCACATCATCCTGCCGTCAGGAACATTGAACGGCTGAAAGCCGACGTGTTGAAGCGGGAAGAGGAAATGTCGACCGGCATAGGCAAGCAGATAGCGCTTCCACATGCCAAGACCAGTGCCGTCATGGAGCCGGTCCTCGCATTCGCAACTCTTTCCGGCGGCATCAATTTCGATGCGATCGACAACGAGCCCGTCAGGCTTGTTTTCCTTCTTGCAACTCCCGAAAAGATGCTTTCCGAACACCTGAAACTGCTTGGCCGGATCACACGGCTTGTCGGCAGGGATGATGTTCGTGGCAGGCTTCTGAATTCAGGGACACCCGAGGAGGTCATCGATCTCTTCCGCGAAGAGGAAAAAGATCTGCCGTCTATCTAATTTTTCATCTTACCAGCAGGGACCATCATCGTTATGCCGCAGTACCAGGCCGTCAAGGGAGCAAGGGATATCTTTCCGGAAGAAACCGCCCGGTGGAAATATGTCGAAGGCGTCGTGCACGCTCTTGCAGCACTTTACGGGTTCAGTGAGATCAGGACACCTGTTTTCGAGTACACCGAACTTTTCCAGCGGGGCATAGGTGCCACCACGGATATTGTCGGCAAGGAAATGTTCACGTTCCTGCCCGATCCCGGCGGAAAATCATTGACGCTAAGGCCCGAAATGACCGCAGGCGTCATGAGGGCGGCATTGCAGAAGAACCTGCTCGGCACCGCTCCGGTACACAAGCTCTATTACATCAGCGAGCTTTTCCGCAAGGAACGGCCCCAGGCCGGAAGGCAGAGGCAGTTTTCGCAGTTCGGTGCGGAACTTCTGGGCGTTTCCACTCCCGCTGCCGTCGCCGAGGTGATCACCTTCATGATGCAGGTTTTCGAAACCCTTGGCCTGCGCGGCCTCAGGCTCAGGATCAATTCGCTCGGAGGCACCCACGACAGGCAGCGATACCGGGAAGCATTGCAGGCCTATTTCTCCCCTTACCGCGACAGGCTCGATGCACCGTCGCTCGAACGGCTTGAAAAGAACCCGCTCAGGATACTCGATTCCAAGAACCCCGACATGCAGGAACTTGTCGCCGGAGCGCCGAAGCTTTATGACTATCTGGATGCAGATGCGCTGGCGGATTTCGAGAAAGTGCTCTTTTTCCTTTCCGAAAGGGGGATTGCCTTCGAGATCGACCACCGGCTCGTGAGGGGGCTCGATTACTACTGTTACACCGCGTTCGAGGTCACCGGCAGTGAACTCGGCGCCCAGGATGCCGTGGGGGGAGGCGGCCGCTACGATGGTCTGGCAAGGGAGCTCGGCAGCTCGGCGGATGTTCCCGCAGCAGGGTTTGCGGCAGGTATGGAACGGTTGCTGATGACCATGGAAAAGCAGGGGCTTTTCACGGCCCTGACACCCCACTCCCCGCTTGTCTATGTCGTTCTGCAGCAGCAGGAATTTTCCGACCATGCCATGCAGGTGGCCTTCAGGCTCCGCAAATCCGGCATCAGCACGGAGATCGACCTTGCCGGAAGAAGCATGAAATCACAGATGCGTGAAGCGAATCGTGTCCGCTCCTCCTATGCCCTGATTATCGGGGAAAACGAAGTAGTCACCGGCCAGTATACCCTGAAAAACCTGGTTACTTCGGAACAGACGGCCCTGTCACTGGAAACCCTGCTTGAAATTCTTCATGAACCTGCATTGAAAGAGTGAGGGGACCGATGGACCAGACACAACATACCGTTACCATTTACGGAAAAAAAGAGTGCTGTCTTTGTGACGAAGCGATGGTCATTATTCAGAAGGTCGCAGCAACAGTGCCTTTCATGCTGGAGAAAAAAGACATCACTGAGGATCCCGAACTGCACGAGCGGTTCGCCACCTCCATCCCGGTTATCTTTGTCGATGGCCGGCAGGTGTTCAAATATCGGGTCATCGAGCGGCGGCTCAGGGAGCTGCTGGCCTGAATACGCTTCATTTGATTGCGTTCAGCATGACGGAACAGGATGTCATTCTGAGGGGAGCGAAGAATCCATATATTTCGGTTCAGCAGGAAGATGGATCCTTCACTCCGCTCTGCTTCGTTCAGGATGACACCTAAGATTCAGAACACACTTCCGGTGCTTGTCATACCACCGTTTCTTGTCATTCCGAGCAAGGCGAAGAATCCATAACTTGTATTTTCAAAGAAAGATGGCTCCTTCACTGCACTATGCTTCGTTCAGGATGACATCAGTTTCAGAATTTATTTGCGACCTGTAATTATCCTGGTAATAAAACTATCTGTTCCGCCATGCTGAGATTCATTCTCATACTTGTTGTGGTTTTTCTTGCTGTCCGCCTTGTCCTCCGCGTACTGGGAATCAGGATGTTTTTCACCGGCAGCCGTTCTTTCCGGAGCCCGGAGCAGGCCCGCACGCCGTATTCGCGGGAAAAGAAGGTCGAGGAAACAGATTACGAAGTGCTCGACAGCCGCCTTTCCGACAAGGGCCGAGACGAGAGGTGACGTTTTTTACTATTGAAATATTTTTCGTATACTTGCATACTTGAACGGATGGTGCAGGGCATTATTTTACTTCTGAAGTGGGGATGCCCCACTTTTTTGTTTTTCGCATAACGTTATTGTACCGGGAATTCATGCAGGAACGTATCAGGCACTCCGTGCTGCAGGTAATCGAAGAGTTTGAGGGAGTCTATCTGGTCGATCTCAGGGTCAGGGGGGCGCAGCGCGGCAGGAAAATCGAGCTAATCCTCGATACCGATACCGGAATACGCATCGATGCATGTGCACGGATCAGCCGCAGGCTGCATGACCTGATCGAATCAAATGCCGATCTTCTTGCTGAAACCGGCGAAGATTTTGAGCTCATGGTTTCTTCACCCGGTCTCGGTGAGCCGCTGAAGCTCGACAGGCAGTACATAAGGCATAAAGGCCGCCCGCTTCGGGTTACCTATACGGATGAAGACGGGACAGAGAAAGAGGCTTTCGGGCGCCTTGCCGATATCGTACTGCAGGATGATGGCAACCGCCGGATCACCCTGCTCCCGATAATCAGAAAGGGAACCGCTTCAAAAAAAGAAAAGCAGTCCGTAACGCTCTCACTGGACCAGATAGTGCGATCGGTCCCCGAAGCGGATTTGTAAAGGTAATGAGGTTCAGGTTTGCGGGAATTTTTCATTTAATAGCACAATAAAGCAGAGAGATGGTCAGAAAGCAGATAAAAGACGAGGTTCAGGACAGAAGGTCCCAGATTGCCAGCGCTTTCGGTGAGATTGAGCAGTCGAAAATCTTCCTCGACAAACGTACGGAAAGTGCGGCAGTAAAGATGGACATTGCCGACCTGCTCAAGGATATCATCCAGAAACAGCTCCGCAAGGATTACGATCCTGAAGTCGAGGCCAATATCTTCATCAACCCCGAACGCGGCGACTTCGAGGTCTATATCCTGAAGAAAATCGTCAAGGAAATCGATATTCCGGCCATCGAAATCAGCCTCGACGAGATCAGGAAAATCGACGACTCTCTCGAGGTCGGTGATTTTTACGAAGAGGGCCCTATCAAGCTGGAAGACTATCTGAGCCGCAAATCGATACAGATCATCAAGCAGTCCGTCCAGAAGAAGGTGCGTGATCTGGAACGCATGGTTGTATATGAGGAGTGCCTCGAAAAAGTCGGCGAAGTGGTTGCAGGGGAAGTTTACCAGGTCAGGTCGAACGAAGTTATTTTCACCTACAATACTTCAAAAGATCATCGGGTCGAGCTTGTATTGCCTAAAGCTGAGATGATGAAGAAGGACAATCCGCGCCGGACTCCGAGGATGAAGCTCTACGTCAAGCGCATCGAGCGCGAGAAGGTGAAGATCAAGCTCGATGACGGTACGGTTGTCGAGAAGGAGAAGCCGGATGGAGGGATGAAGGTTATCGTATCGAGGGTTGACGACAGGTTCCTCTACAAACTGTTCGAACATGAAGTCCCCGAAATTCTCGACGGTCTGATTGTCATCAAGGCGATTGCGAGGGTACCTGGCGAGCGAGCAAAAGTCGCCGTGGAGTCAACCAGTGCGAGGATCGATCCGGTCGGCGCCACCGTCGGATACCGCGGCAAGCGTATCCAGAGCATCGTCAAGGAGCTGAACAACGAGAATATCGATGTCATCTACTATGCTGACGAACCCCAGATATACATTTCAAGGGCTTTGCAGCCTGCGAAAATCGATCCGCTGACCGTCCATGCGGATATGAAGACACGCAAGGCCAGAGTGATGCTCAAACCCGACCAGATCAAGTATGCGATCGGAAAGAACGGCAACAACATCCATCTTGCTGAAAAGCTCACGGGGTACGAGATCGATGTATACCGCGACGTGATCGACAAATCCATGGAGGACCCGACGGATATCGATATCATCGAGTTCCGCGAAGAGTTCGGGGACGACATGATCTACCAGCTCCTTGATGGCGGTCTCGATACGGCGAAAAAGGTGGTGAAAGCCGGTGTGGATGAGATCGAACAGGCGCTTGTCGGTCCGGTCAAACCCGAAGAACCGGTCGTGTTCTCCAAAATGCGCAAGCCCCCCGTAAAGCCGAGGGAGCGCAAGGTTACCGATGACGAAAAACGGTACTGGAGGAAGATTGCCGAAAACATCTATAAAACCGTCAAGGAGCAGTTTTCGGAGTCGGACCTTGAGGATATCGACCAGGACCCCGTTTTTCTGAAATTTGATGAACCGGCATCGGACGAGACCGGGACCCCGGAGAACGAGTGAGCTTCGGGTACAGAGTTAAGAGTATTAATCCAGAGGAGGATGTAATGGCCGTCGAGGATACGGAAAAGAAATATCGCATCAGTGACATTGCAAGGGAACTTCAGGTGAGTCCGCAGGAAGTATTGCTTTTTGTAAAGAAGGAAGGCGGCAAAGTGGCCTCAACCTCCTCCATGGTGCTTGAAGAGGTACGTGACATGATTTTCGACCATTTCAGCGACGAGAAGAAACAGGTCGATGAAACCAAGAAAATCAGGGCGGAAAAACAGCTCCGCCTGACAAGGCTCGAGGAGCAGTCACGGAAAACCTATGAAAAGGAAAAACAGCTCAGTGAACATCTCGCCCCTGCGGCCCCGCCCGTGACGGTTGTACACGAACCGAAGAAAGATCTCGCGCACCCGCTGGCGGCTGCGTCCGTTACAGAACCTGTGCAGCAGTTGTTCATCCCGGTTGCCGAACCTCATACAGCCGCTGAAACGTCGGTGGACGAGGAAGTTGCAGCAGAAGAGGTTGCCGTTGAAGAGACCGAATCCGCAGCCCCGGAACCGCCTCAGAAGGAAGAGCCTCCCCAGAACGATCAGATACAGGCTTACGACATGCCGAAGAACATCGGCGGCCTGACGGTCATCGGCACGCTTGACATACAGGCCGGCCGTTCTCTCGAATCGGATCGCCACAGAAAGAACCGTAAAAAGAACTTCAGGGAGCAGGCTGACGCTCTGAAGGACGAGTTCGAACCCAAAGGCGCGGCGGAAGAACGCGGCGATGACAAGCAGGCGATAAAAAAGAAGCCTGTCAAGCCTGTCGTGGAGGAGAAGCCAAAAGTTGCAGGCGAAGAAGTTTCGGGGATCAAAAAGAAAAAAGGCAAGAAGAAAAAGAAACCTGAAGTTGACGACAAGGTCATCTCGGCCAACATCCGTTCGACGATCAGCGGTATGGATGAAGCCGGAGGTGCAGGTTCAAGGCAGAAATTCCGCAGGCTCCGCCGTATGGACCGCGAGCGTGAGCTCGAGGAAGCCGAAGCTTTCCGTGAATCCCAGGAGAGGGTCATCAGGGTTACCGAATATGCATCTCCTCATGAACTTGCGGAGCTGATGGGCATAACGGCCCGGGAAATCATCCAGAAATGTTTTTCGCTTGGAAAATTCGTCACGATCAACCAGCGACTCGACAAGGAAGCTATCGAACTGATCGCTCTCGAGTTCGGATACGAAGCTGAATTCGTTTCGGAAATCGAAGCCACGGCAGTTTCTGTGGAAGAGGATGCGGAAGAAGACCTGAAAACCCGTCCGCCAGTGGTGACGATCATGGGCCATGTAGACCACGGCAAAACCTCACTGCTCGACCATATCCGGAGCAGCAAGGTCGTTGCCGGGGAGTCAGGAGGCATTACCCAGCACATCGGTGCCTATGAAGTCACGGTCGAAGGCGACAGGAAAATCACCTTCCTCGACACTCCGGGGCATGAAGCGTTTACCGCGATGCGTGCCAGGGGTGCCCAGGTTACCGATATCGTGATCCTTGTCGTCGCTGCCGACGACAGCGTCATGCCGCAGACCGTCGAAGCCATCAACCATGCCAAGGCCGCAGGTGTGCCCATTGTCGTTGCGATCAACAAAATCGACAAACCGGAAGCCAATCCTGAAAAGATCAAGACCCAGCTTTCGGAAGCAGGCGTTCTTGTCGAGGAGTGGGGCGGCGAATACCAGTGCCAGGAGATTTCCGCAAAGAAAGGTCTCGGAATCACGGAACTGATGGAAAAAGTGCTGACAGAAGCCGAACTTCGGGAACTCAAGGGGAATTATTCGAGCGAAGTCAATGCCAGCGGGATCATTGTGGAATCCGAGCTCGACAAGGGCAAGGGCGTCATCTCGACCGTGCTCGTCCAGCGCGGCATGCTGAAAGTCGGTGATCCGTTTGTTGCCGGCAACACCATGGGCAGGGTTCGTGCCCTGATGGACGAACGCGGCAAGAGGATTATGCTTGCAGGTCCTTCCCAGCCGGTCCGTGTGCTCGGTTTCGAAGACCTGCCACAGTCAGGTGATGTGCTTACCGTCATGGAATCTGACAGGGAAGCGAGGGATCTTGCACAGAAACGCCAGATCATCCGCCGCGAGCATGATTTCCGCCGCAGCACGAGGGTCAAGCTCGACAGTATTTCCCGCCAGATCAAGGAAGGGCTCATGAAAGAGCTCCGGGTCATCATCAAGGCTGATACTGACGGCTCCATCCAGGCCCTTGCCGACGGTCTCATGAAAATCCAGAACGAGGAGGTCAAGGTCCTGATCATCCACCAGGGTGTCGGCCAGATCACCGAAACCGACGTGTTGCTGGCTGCTGCATCAGACGCCATCATCATCGGCTTCAGGGTGCGCCCGAACGTGAACGCGAAAAAACTCGCCGAAAAGGAAGATCTGGACCTCAGGTTCTACAGCGTCATCTACCATGTGCTCGAAGATGTCGAAAAGGCGCTCGAAGGCATGCTTTCTCCAGAACTTCACGAGGAGAGCCTCGGCACGCTCGAAATCCGCCAGATCTTCAGGGTGCCTAAAGTCGGCAACGTCGCAGGATGCTATGTACTCGACGGTAAAATCCAGCGCGATGCCAAAGTGCGGCTTCTTCGCGACGGCGTCCAGATTTATGACGGCTTGCTTGAAGCGCTCAGGCGGTTCAAGGACGATGTCAAGGAAGTCGATGCCGGGTATGAGTGCGGTATGAGCATCAGGAACTTCGACGATATCAAGATCGGCGATCTTGTGGAAGCATACAGGATTGTCGAAAAGAAAAGGAAACTGTGACCGGTTGTTTGAAGTATGTCGATAAGAACAGATAAAGTTGCATCGCTGCTCCAGCAGGAGCTGGGCGCCATCCTCGAAAAAGAGCTTCCGCGCAGCGGCCCCATCGTGACCGTCGTGGACGTTAAAGTCACGGCGGACCTCGGAATCGCCCGTATCTATGTTTCCATCATCGGGAGCCCCCAAGAGCAGGCTGCGGCGATGGATTACCTGCGACAGGAAACCAGGGGGATCAGGATGATCCTTTCATCGAGGATAAGGCACCAGTTCAGGCGCATTCCCGAACTCGAATTTTTCGAAGACCATCTGTATGAACAGGCGAACAGGATAGAGCAGCTCCTCAACGAGGTCCGAAAGGGAAAAGGTCCCGCAGACAACGCTTAACCGGTGAACTCCGTGCAGAAAACGGGAATCGATGCACCGCACCAGATTGTACAGGTGCCGGATGAAGGTGATTTTCTCCTCATCGACAAGCCGCTGGACTGGACATCGTTCGACGTGGTGGCAAAAATCCGGAATACCTACAAACGGAGCGGCCTGAAGAGAAAAGTCGGCCACTGCGGAACGCTCGATCCGAAAGCCACAGGTCTTCTGCTGCTCGCTTCGGGCAGGAAGACCAAGGCGATTCCCGATCTCGAAATTCTCGACAAGGTCTACGACGGCACCATCAAGCTCGGCGTGATGACCGTGAGCCACGATACCGAAACGGCAGAATACGGCCATTGCCCGCTCGATCACCTTTCCGATATCGAGATCCTTGCTGCGGCATCTGCATTTGTCGGTGTCCGGCAGCAGCAGCCGCCAATGCATTCGGCAGCGTGGCATAACGGAAAACGCCTTTACGAGCATGCCCGCAAGGGCGAGGTTATCGGGGAAAGGAAAGCGAAAGAGATTGTCGTCTACCGCTTCGAAATCACCCGGATCGAACTTCCGCTGGTCCATTTCGAACTTCACGTATCCAAAGGCGCCTATATCAGGGTTATCGCACATGAATTCGGCCAGCTGCTTGGTGTGGGGGCTTACCTGCGAAACCTTCGCCGGACTGCTATCGGACCGTATTCACTGGACGCGGCCAGGTCCGTATCGGAAACCATCGACGGGATTCTTACCCGCGCACAGGTATTACCTGCTGAAGCACAAGGAAAAGCATGCTAATCGTCGAGTACGTCAATCATCAGATATGCAGTTACGGCAACGGGGCGCCGTTTGATCTTCCCGCATTCCCTTCTGCGGTTACGGTCGGCTCGTTCGACGGTATCCATGCAGGCCACCGGAGGATCATTTCAAGGATGCTTTCGATTTCGAGGGAGCACTCTCTCAGAAGTGTCGTGATAACATTCGAGCCCCATCCGCGGAAAGTGCTCAGGAAGCTCGAGGCCGGTTCCTTCGGCCTTCTCTCCACGCTTGGGGAAAAGATCGAGCTGCTTTCCGGTCTCGGCGTTGACCTTCTTTTCATCGTACGTTTTACTGAGGAATTCGCGTCACGGAGTTCGGAAGATTTCATCAGGAACGTTCTTTGCGGTATGCTCGGGGCAAGGAGCGTCGTTGTCGGATATGACCATGGTTTCGGCAGCAGGAGAAGCGGCAGCGGAACGACGCTTGCATCGCTCGGCGATGAGCTCGGGTTCCGGGTCGAGGTGATCGATGAAGTGCGTATCGACGGAGAGCATATTTCAAGCACAAGGATACGGAAGCTGCTCGAGTCCGGCATGATCGCCGAAGCCAACGAACTTCTCGGTTCTCCCTATATGCTGAGCGGCAATGTTGTCCATGGCGACAGCAGGGGCCGCGAGCTTGGTTTTCCCACCGTCAACCTCGAACTGACCGAACCCGACAAACTTCTGCCGAAATCAGGCGTTTACGCTGCACGCACCACAGTTGATGGCGTTTCGCTGAAAGCGATGCTGAATATCGGTTGCAGGCCGACGGTATCCAGTGACGGCAGGAAAAGCGTCGAAGCCCACCTGCTCGATTTCAGCGGCAATCTTTACGGCAAAACCATGCGGTTTTTACTGGAGAGGTTCTTGCGTGAGGAACGTAAATTCTCTTCTCTGGATGACTTGAAAGCCCAGCTTGAAAAAGATAAAAAAACGGTGGAGTCGTATTGTTAATAATGCTATATTACAGGTCAAGCGATTTAACATAACAAACGAAGAGATATGAGTCTGACAAAAGAAGATAAAGCGCAAGTCATCGTGCAGTTCGGCGGTTCCGACAAAAATACCGGGAAATCGGAAGTTCAGGTCGCTCTTTACAGCCGCAGGATTACCGATCTTACCGGTCACCTGCAGCTTCATCCGAAAGACAAGCATTCCCGCAGGGGCCTGCTCATGCTGGTGGCAAAACGCAAGAGCCTGCTGAACTACCTGAAGAACGTCGATATCGATCGCTACCGCAAGCTTATTGCCGATCTTGATCTCCGCAAGTAACGGGATATCTGATTGATTGCCTTGTCACTGCAGGGCCTCCGGGCCCTGCGGTCTACTTTTTAACTACGAACGCAGCGAGGGAAGAGCATGCTGGAAAGTATGACCGGGTACGGCAGTGCGGAATCAGTCGAAGCCGGGGTGAAAGCCCTTGTCGAGATCCGCTCGGTGAACAACCGTTTTGCCGAAATCAGCGTGAAGCTGCCCCGGCAGCTTCTTTCCTATGAGTTCGAGGTCCGCGAAATCATCCGTTCCCAGTTCCAGAGGGGAAAAATTTCCGCCTTCGTTCAGCTGCAGCTCGACGAGGAACAACCCATATCGGTGACGGTCAACGCTTCGAAAGTGAAGGCTTACCGTGCGCTTCTCGACGAACTTTCCAGGGAGGCAGGAATTCTTCAGCCAGTCTGCCTCGAGCATCTGCTCAGGTTTCCCGAAATTCTCGATAACGGCACCACAACCCTCGACAATGCGGAAGTACTCTGGCCTATGGTCAGAAAACTGCTCCAGGAAGCGGTCGAGCGTCTGAAGGCCATGCGGCGGCGAGAGGGCGAGGAGCTTTCCCTTGATTTTACCGGCAGGATTGCCCAGATCGACAAAACGCTGGCGCTGATCAAAACGCGTTCAGCCGATAACCTCGACGCAGTCCGTAAAAGGCTTACAGCGAAAGTCGAAGCCGTTGCGGGCAAGGATATCGCCTACAGCCGCGATCGCCTTGAAATGGAGCTGGTGCTTGCTGCCGACAAGCTCGACATAACCGAGGAGCTGACACGTTTTGCGAGTCATAATAAATTTTTTATCGATGAATTGAACAACGACGAAGCCGGGACCGGCAGAAAACTGAATTTCCTGCTCCAGGAACAGCTTCGCGAAGCCAATACCATCGCATCGAAATCCCAGAGTGCGGAAATCTCCCAGAAAATCGTCCAGGTGAAGGAAGAGCTTGAAAAAATTAGGGAGCAACTCCAAAACATCGAGTGAGGGCATGGCTGGAAAAGTGGGAAAGAAGGGAAAGCTTATTGTTTTTTCTGCACCTTCGGGCACGGGGAAATCCACGCTTTCGAAAATAGTGCTTGAACGCCTTCCCGCGGTCGTATTTTCCGTTTCGGCAACGACCCGTAAACAACGGGATGGGGAAAAAGAGGGGATCAACTATTATTTCCTTTCCCATGAGGAATTCGAGAAAAAAGTCCGGAACGGGGGGTTCATCGAGCACGAATATTTTTTCGGGAATCATTACGGGACCCTGCTCGATAAAACAGAGGAAATCATCGCTTCAGGAAAAAGCGTCCTTTTCGATCTCGATGTCAAGGGAGCACTGAACCTGAAGAACCTGTTCGGCAGCGAAGCGCTTCTTGTCTTTATCAGGCCGCCGGGCATTGAGGTGCTGGAGGAGAGGCTCAGGGGCCGTGAGAGCGAAAGTCCCGAGCAGCTCAGGGCGCGCCTCGAACGTGCACAGTTCGAGCTCGGGTTCGCAGATAAATTTGATGTAACCGTGGTAAACGATAATCTCGATCAGGCCGCAGATACGATCACGGCGCTGGTCGGCGATTTTATTTCAACAACGTAAATATATTGAGGCGATGTCGGTCAAACCAGTTGATCTGAACAAGTTGAGAAGCACACACGCGAATCTGTACGAGACGGTGGTTGCCATTTCAAAAAAAGCGAAAAAAATCCACGACGAAGAGCGTGCAATGCTCGAAGAAAGGCTGCTACCCTACAAGGAGATGATCCGCAATCCGAGCAGCGAATCCGAATCTGACAAAATATTTCCGGAACAGATTGCTATAAGCATGGAGTTCGAGAGCCGTGAAAAGGCTTCACACCGGGCTGTTGCGGAATATTTCGAGCACAGGTACGACTACACCCTCGAAAAGACGGCGGAAAAGAAGGCGGCACAACCGGAGGAAGAAGATGAAGCTGACGGGGATTAACCAGATTACCCTCAGGGTAAACGACCTTCGGCAGGCAGAGGACTTCTATGCCAATATCCTTGGTTTGAAGCTCGACCACCGGGTTGGCGCGAATATCTCCTATCTTCGCGTCAATTCGGATATGCTGGTGCTTGTCAAGGCTGAAACGCCCGGCTCGCCGGAAGCGAGGGATATCAGGGTCGATCATTTCGGGTTCAGGCTTTCTTCGGATGCCGAAGTCGATGAGGCGGCCGTCTATCTCGACAGCAAGGGTGTCCATTTCGTGACCAGGCCTGCACACCGCAGGGAAGGCCGTGCTTTTTTTGTCATGGACCCGGACGGCAACCTGATCGAGTTCTATTCCATGCATGAGACCGGAATCCGCAAGGAAAACCACGGCATCGATTCCTCATCACCCGGAGAGCTTGCTTCGGGCACCAGGAAAACAATTGTGGATGAAGCGGCACAGATTAAGCCCCGCCGATCAAGGAAATAAGGGCGAGGTTTCCACCTTCCGGCAACCTGTTCAGGGTTGTCGGTTTTCCTTTTGAAATTACCCTACTTCTGCCTCCTGAGCAGTTCCTGTTCCACTTCCGTCAGCTGTTCAGGTGTATTGATGCCGAGAATCTCTTCAGGATCGCCGGTTTTAAAAGCACTTACCGTCAGGCCGCTCCGGAAGCAGATTCCGAATACATCCGTCAGGTAGTATTCATTCTGGGCATTATTGGTGTTTACCTGTCCGAGCGCCTTGAAAAGCGTTGCCGCATCGAAGACATACACGCCTGAGTTGATCTCCGTCAGTTTCAGTTCTTCAGCGGAAGCGTCCTTATGTTCGACGATCCTCAGCACATTGCCGTTATCCTGCCGTCTGACGATCCTGCCGTATCCTGAAGGATCCGGAAGCTCTGCGGTCAGTACGGTCGCAGCGGCATGGCGGTTGCGGTGCAGTGCGACAAGTTCGCGGAGGGTTTCAATCCTGACAAGCGGTGCGTCGCCGGAAAGGATGAGCACTTCTCCCTGAAAATCCCGCAGCGTCTCTTCGGCCTGCATGACGGCATGGCCTGTGCCGAGCTGCGGCTCCTGCAGGACGGTTGAGACAGGGAAGCTGCCGGTTGCTTTACGGACAAGTTCGGCCTGGTGGCCAACCACGAGGATCGTTTTGACAGGAGCGAGAGCAAGGGCGGTGTCGATTACATACTCTATCAATGGCCGGTCGTTTGCCAGGTGCAGGACCTTTGGGAGGTCCGATTTCATGCGGGTGCCTTTTCCCGCAGCCATGATGATCACTGCAAGTGCCATATGAGGAAGGATTTTACTGTTCGGGGGATTGTGATTACAGCTGTTCGTCTTCCTCTCCGATACGATGGCGCCGTTTCGGGTTGTTGTGACGATCGACGATGAGCACCATGGGCTTGAAGTTTCGCGCCTCGGCTTCATCCATGACCGCAAACGTCATGATGATGATTTCGTCACCGGGAAGGGCGCACCTGGCGGCGGCACCGTTCAGCTGGATTTCCCTCGACCCCGGAGCCCCCTTGATGATGTAGGTTTCAAAACGCTCTCCGTTGTTGTTGTTGACGACAAGGACCTTTTCATTCGGGATCATGTCGGCCAGGTCAAGAAGTTCACAGTCGATAGTGATGCTGCCCTCGTACTCAAGGTCACCGCTTGTTACGATGGCGTTGTGGATTTTTGATTTTAAGAGGTGTAATTTCATGAAATGTTATACTTCATTATTTATTGATGACCGCTTCTCCGCTTCCCTGGAATATCCGGTACCTGATCATACCCTGGTCGGATTCAAACCCCTGCCCCCGTATGACCTCGCCCGGTCTGCTGATGGAAACCGGTCTGCTGGAGCGGATCATGCCGTCACTTGCGGTCCAGCGGGCATAATCGGTCCTGATGACCGTGTTTCCGCCTGAAAGGAGAACCACATTGCCGGACACGTCGATATCGTGATTTCCGTGCATTATCGCTTTTTGGGCAGTCATGGTCGATGTCAGGGTGCCCTTGCTGTCAAAGAACGTCACTTTTATTCCTTTGTCCAGTTGGTATTCGATACCGGAAGTTGTTTTAAATTCCGCACCATATCCCGCTTCAACCCTGGTCCTGTTTTTGCCGGAACTGGTCAGGACAAACCGTATGATCCAGGTTTCCTGCTGTGGATGATTGGCTTCTATCATTGCCCGATCAGAAAAACGGCGACCCTTTGAAGGATCGCCGCATCCTGCTGCTGCAGCCATGAAGAGACATAGAATAAAAAAGGGAAGCCTTTTCAAAACCTGCGGGAAATTATTTGATATTCAGCTGGTTCATGACCTTGAAAGTGAGATCCAGTTCCGGAGTGGCATAGAGTGAAACATTTTTTTCAATGACGATTCCAACCCCTTCCTGCCTTGCGATCGCTTCAATGGAACCGAGGACTTTCTGGCGGATCGGTGTCAGTATTTCCTGCTGTTTCTTTTCGACAACACCGCCGCGGCCGAATTTTTCCTGCTGGTATTTTTCGATTGACTGGCCCTGGAGAGTCAGCTCTTTTTCTTTCGCATCCCTGGCCGGTTTTGTCATCGAGCCTGCCTGCTGGCGATAGGCGAGCACCGCTTTCTGGTAGTTCTGCTGCATGCGGTCAAGCTCCTGCTGCAGAGGGCCGACAAACGCTTTCATGCTGGCCTCGGCCTGCTTTGTTTCCGGCAGGCGTTCCAGGATTTTGCCGGAGTCCACAACACCTACTTTTTCAGCGCTCTGGGCAGCGAAAGTCTGGGGGGCTGCAAGAACGAAGCCAAGGGCAACAGCCATGGCTGCGCGGCGTGTCACGTTCATAATTCTTTTTGAATAGTTCATCAATGTCATTGGTTAAGGTTATCCGGAAAAAATCTGTCAGGGAACATAATATCCCGATCATAATTATACTGCCTAAAGCGCTAATTCCCATCAAAAAAATTTAAAAAGGAAGAAACCTCTTTTTTTTGACGATACAAGAAATGCAGCGACAAGGGTACCTCTGTTTACAGTCGTATGAAGCACAAGTGCAGGCAGGACAGCGTTCCGACAGGAACGGAATAAACACCGGAACCGGAGAGTAAACGAGGTGCGTGAGGATTTCAATCCCGTCTTGTCAGGACCAGCCTGCGCAACAGGGCTTCGGAAAAAATGAATGGAAGATCCGTGAACGGGGGTCAATGTGAAGTCAACCTTTTCCGGAACATCTGTCCCGGCAGCTGCTCCACTGCGTTTTTCAATTCGAGATCGAAAAGGTGTACAAGAAGGGCGTCGATATCGATACCGGTCTTTTCTGCAAGGAGGTCGATGTGCAGGGTATCCCTTCCCATTTTTTCCATGATCTCCATTTCGGGACCGTCAAGCTGGAAATCGCGAAGGTTGTTCCTCGGACTGTCGTTTTCAGAAGGGTTCCTCCTGAATTCCTGCAGCTCGGAAAGAATGTCGCCGATACCGGTGACGGATTTAGCCTGCCCCTGCTGGATGAGCCTGTTCGTTCCCCTCGACTGGTGAGAAAAGATATTTCCCGGTATGGCGAACACTTCGCGGTTCTGCTCGAGAGCGAAGTCTGCTGTAATGAGTGCACCTCCGTCAAGATCCGATTCCACGACAAGGGTACCGGCGGATATCCCGGCAATGATCCTGTTCCGTTTGGGAAATTTTGCCGGACTGAGCTCGGAGCCGATCCACTCTTCCGAAACCAGGGCACCCTGCTCGACGATCCTCGGCCAGAGTTTTCCTTTCGGGTCGGTATAGATGTTGTCGATGCCGCCGGCAAGGACGGCAACCGTCGATCCTCCGCTTTCGAGCGCGGCGTGGTGGGCGGCCATATCGATCCCGTAAGCCATTCCGCTGCAGACGGTAAAACCGTTTGCTGCCAGTTCACCGGAGAACATGGCGGCGCATTGTCTGCCATAGGGTGAAGCCTTTCTTGTTCCGACTACCGCAATAAACGGGGTGGAAGGCAGTGCTCCCCTGATGAAGAGGTATGGCGGAGGATCGTCGGTCTCCCTGAGCAGCCGGGGATATTGCGCATCGAGAAGCGTGACGATCGAGCCTTGAATGCGGTGCAGTTTCTCAAGCTGTTCTTCGGCCGCCTTGAGAGCATCTTGCTGTTTGGCCGGATGATGCAGAAAAGAGAGTATCTGTCTGGCGAGGGGTTCGCCGATGCCTGGAACGGGTGTCAAGTCATTGATACCTGCGTGGCCAAGTTCCCGGAGGTCGGGAAAACGGGAAACTACCGCTTTTATCCTTGCCGGCCCGATGCCGGGTATGAGGGAGAGGACAAGAAGCGGTATGTTTCTATCCATACAGTGCCGGGAAGCTCAGAAATCCCTTTTCATGAGGATGTTGGCATAACCGCGGAGATACTCGCGCCCCTCTGGGTATGGAAGCTGGTCGAGGGCCGAAAATGCTTCCTCGGTGGTACGGTTGATCAGTGCCGCCGTTTCTTCGAGGACTCCGCATTTTTCATAGACAGCCTTCACATTGGCGACGTTCTCCGGCGCGGTGCCCTTGTTGATGATGATCGATTGCAGCAGCTCACGGTCCTTTCCGGATGTCAGTTCGAGCGAGCGGAGCAGCAGATAGGTTTTTTTCCCGTTGATGATGTCACCGCCCGCCATCTTGCCGGATTTTCCGTCAGCAGCCATGATGTCGAGGTAGTCGTCCTGGATCTGGAAGGCCCTGCCGATTTTCTCGCCGAAAACAACCAGGCTTCTGAGCTGGTCAGGGGTGCCGTTTCCTGCAACACCGCCCGCTTCGAGGGCGGCTGAAATGAGACGGCCGGTTTTTTTCGCAATCATGTCGAGGTAGTCGTCAATGGTGGCGTCAGTTTTCTTTTCGAGCTCCATATCGAGCGCCTGTCCTTCGCAGATCGTGATGTTCGCGTGGTTGAGGATGTGGATGAGTTCGATGTGCCTCGCTCCATCCGCTTTGAGCGCAAGCTCGTAGGCATAGGCTATCATGACGTCGCCGGTCAGGATGGCGGTATTGACGTTCCACTCCCTGTGGACGGTAGGCCGTCCGTGCCGCAGCTCGGCCTGGTCCATGATGTCGTCATGGATCAGCGTGAAGTTGTGAAGGACTTCAATGGCAAGCGCCACATCAAGCGCATTTTCGGAAGAACCCGAGACCGCTTCTGAACCGAGCAGGGTGAGAAAGGGGCGTATCCTCTTGCCTTTCCCCTCGAGGATATAGCGTGCCGGTGCGTAAAGGGTGTCAGGCTTTTCGGCACTGAAGCATTGTTCGAGTGCGGCGTTGATCCTGGAATGATAGAGATGGTATTTCTGTTCGACAAGCTCCTGCGTTATGGGCATACTCATGCTGAAATCGGTCAATGTTTGATGAGAAGTTTTGTATTCCTGAGCTGTTCGATTGTCGCGGCCCCGCAGAGGAACATGACGGCCCTGAGGTCGTTCAGCCAGATTTCTATAGTTTTTTCGAGCTTGCCTTCGTGCAGGGCCTTGAGGAGCGCTCCCGCAGAAGCGGCGACCTGTGCTCCGAGGGCAAGTGATTTGGCAATGTCGGTTCCGCTCGATATGCCGCCCGAGGAGACGATTTCAAATTCATGTGTTCCCCGCATCTCTGTTTTCAACTTGTTGACGGCAACAAGGCACTCTGCGGTGGGGATTCCCCAGTTCAGCAGTTCTTCGAGCGCTTTCAGGCTGAAACGGAAATCCTGGCCGAACTGCCGGGTATAGCGTACCTCTTCGACTTTCTGCCAGCTTATGCCTCCTGCGCCGGCCACATCGACTACCTTCACTCCAGCCTCGACCAGCTTGCGAGCCGTCGAGTGGGAGATGCCGCAACCGACCTCCTTGGCAATGACGGGAACGGGGATTGCCGATGCTATCCATGCGATCTGATCGAGGACCCGGCGGAAATCGGTGTTGCCTTCCGGCTGAAACAGCTCCTGGGCGGGATTGAGGTGCACGATGAGCCCATCGGCGTCCAGGAGATCGAGCATGATGTCGAGCTCTGTCCTGCTCAGGCCTTTTGCAACCTCGGGAGCCCCGATATTTGCGAATATCTGGATCGAAGGCGCGTGTTTCCGCACGACGGAGAAGCTTTCCCGGTACGATGCGTTTTCGAGCGCCTGCCGCATGCTTCCGACCCCCAGCGGAATCATGAATCGTTCCGCTGCTACGGCAAGGGCCCGGTTCAGGGCCGATGCCTCGCTGAACCCGCCGGTCATTGACGAGATCATCAGCGGAGCCCCGGTTTTTTTGCCGAGAAACGTCGAAGAGAGGTCGATTTCGGCAAATGCAATTTCAGGCAGAGCGTCGTGCTCGAACTCATAACGCTCGAACCCGGCTGTTTTTCCGCTGAACGCTATATCGTTGCGCAGGCATATCTCGACATGGCTGTGTTTCCTTTCAATTGTCGTATTGTCCGTGTTCTGTGTCATGCCGCCGGGATAAGAAGTCCTGAAGGTGTTATGGCCGCTTTTCTTGATCTGTCAAGAATTCCAGATGCCCGGTTCGGTACCGGTTCATAGGGACTCCGTCCGTTCCTTGCTGATCGCGCTCAGGTATGGAGCCTGATTCGTGCTTCACTCTGACAATAAATAGCGGTGTCCTTGTGATACTTATGCTTAAAAATATAACTTAATAAAATTTTCCTGCAACATTGCCCGGTCTGAGGTATTCGATCACAACATGCTGAAAACGCTTTTCAACATCGCGGTCCGTCACCTGCTCGGCCGTCGCCGCCAGACGCTGACCACTGTTTTCGGTGTCGCTGTCAGCACCATGGTGCTGATCACCACCAACTCTCTTACCCGGGGACTGCTCGATTCTTTCATAGAAACCATTGTCAATGTCGCGCCCCACATTACCGTCAAGGGTGAAAAGATGAACCCCGTACCGGTTAACGTGCTGGCTGCCGACAAACCGGAAGCTGTCGCGTTTGTCGAGAACAACATCAAAAAACAGGAGCGGGAGGAAATCGAAAACTATCGCCAGATCCTCGGCATTTTCGGCTCCCCGGAGTACCGGAAACTGGTCCTGGCCTCTTCTCCCTATGTGGAGTCGCAGGTCATGGCAGTCAAGGGCAGCAGGAACCAGCCCCTGCTCCTGAAAGGTGTCCTTATCGAAAGGGAGGAGGCGATCAGCGGGATCAGGAAGAAACTTGTACGAGGTGATATCTCCATGTACGAGAAAAACCCGAACGCACTGCTTATCGGCCGGACGGTAGCGAAAGACATGGGGGTAGGGCTGAACGACGAGGTGACGGTGATTTCCGCGACAGGGAAAAACCGGCAGTGCAAGGTTGCCGGGATTTTTTTTACCGGCGTGAACGCCCTGGACCAGAGCGTTTTCGTATCCCTGAAGCTTGCCCAGATCATAGAGGAGCTTCCTCCGAACAAGGTGACCGGCATCGCCCTGAAGGTGAAAAACCCTCTTGACGATTCGGACCTTGCCAGAGATCTCGAGCGCGTTACGGGATACCGCTGCATCACCTGGCAGGAGGAAAACGAAAGCATCCTCACGCTCTTCGCCCGTGTCGGCTATATCGTCTTTTCTCTGGTGGCTTTCGTTGGCGTGGTATCCGGTTTCGGTGTCGCGAACATCCTGGTCACGACGGTTTTCGAAAAAAGCCGCGATATCGCCATCATGAAATCCTTCGGATTCTCCTCACGGAGGATTGTCGGTCTTTTCGTTCTGGAAGGCTTTATGGTCGGCCTGTGCGGCGCGCTGATCGGGGGGATCCTGGCAATCGGCTCGATCACCCTGTTTGCGAACCTCCCGATTGAAAGCTCCCAGGGACCGCTCACGAAAACCGGTTTCAGCATGTCGTACAATCCGGTCTACTTCATCATGGTCATAAGCGTCACGGTGCTGATCAGCACCATCGCAGCCATCCTTCCTTCAGCAAGGGCGGCCAGGCTCGAGCCGGTTGGCGTTCTCAGGGACAGCAGTCTTTAGGGGGTACTGGGGAGTGGGAATTGGGTACTGGGTACTGGGGACTGAGGACTGAGGACTGAGGACTGAGGACTGAGGAGTGAGGACTGAGGACTGAGGAGTGAGGACTGAGGACTGAGGACTGAGTGCTGAGGACTGAGGACTGAGGACTGAGGACTGAGGACTGAGGACT
>CAIYPU010000096.1 GCA_903928225.1 uncultured Chlorobiaceae bacterium | reverse complement strand
TTCGGTTCTCTGTGGCCATCAGAAAGCTGTGCTGTATGCGGAAAGCCGTTCAGGCATACGGGACTCGACATTGCCGGCAGGGAAGGCGACAGGGTAGTGTTCAGGAGACATATGCGTTTTGTCGCCAGCGGTTATGATACAACCGGCTGGAAAGGATACGTGCTTGCCGGCCGGCACGCCAATACATTCACCGTGCTCATATTCCATCTCGACAACATCCCTGTGTTTGCGAAAGGGGAGGACCTCTACGGCAAAACCATCGGTACCGTTGCAAACCTTGAGCGCAGAAAAACCTTTTCCCATCTCCATCTCGGCTACCGAAAAGCTCCCTATACCGGAACATCCCTGCTGCCGATTGTCGGAGCCCTTCCGGATTGCCCTCATGAAGCGAAAGTGTTGCCGGAGTTTCCGGAGCATTTCTTGGACCCTTCACGCCTGGGCAGGATCATTGAAGTTGTTCCCGTGTACCGTTAACCGATTTTTTTCAGGTATTTTTCAGGGTAGGCGTGAAAACGGATTGATTGTTTTTCATCTCACGGGGGTGAAATTTTTCAGGCGTGTATTCCGGTTATTGATAAGTGACGTTGCAGAAGTTCATCAAAAGGGACGGTAACCGTGGCGAGAAACAGGCAGTACTGGATCGACGAGGTTGAAGCGCGCATTCCTCATGAAAACCATATCGTCGAACGCAACAGGGCTATCACCGCACAATATGCCACATGGTACCTGGAACACCCCGAACTGTTCAAATGGGCCGGTATGGCTGCATTTGCGTCGAGGCAGGTCGGGCTTGCACTTGCGGCAGCCGAGCTCATGATTGTCCCGGGGCGTTTCCGCTCCTCAGGGGCAAAGGAAAGTGGGGGAACGGGAGCTTCCGAACCGGGAGAGCTGCTGCGGCAGGCGGCAGGCGCCCTGCTCTACCTGCCGTCACTGATGCACTCCTTTGCGGCGGACCGCCTGCTTTTTCTCAGGGACCTCGATAAAATCAGGCATGGCAACAACGGTATTTTTTTCGATATCGGCTGGGCCCATGCGGCATTCCTCGAAGGCGGCATAGGGGAAGTTGAGAGGAATATCGAACCCGGAGAAGAAGAATACATGCTCCGGGGTTTCAGGATGATCGACGAAGGACGGCGTTTGCTTGCCAACGGAAGCCGCGAAGTGGTCCCGGCCACACTGATCCGGGAAGGCAATGAACTCCTGCTGCGCCACGAGCAGCTCAGGACGCTCCAGCCGGTTTTCGATTCACTTACCCTTCAGGGCCGGGTGCTTGCCTCGTTTGGAAGCGAACTTGATTTTCCGGAACCAGCAGAAGGGTTGCCCGCCATGAAACCGTCGTTTTCGACCCATGTCGGTTATCTCGAAACATTTGTCGGCTGGCGAAGCGTCGCCGATCCCGGGCATCGCTGGAAATGGATTGAAGAGAGCGTACTGCCCGCATGGGAGAGGCTCGATAACTCCTTCGGTGAAGGTTCACCCCTCAAAAGGCAGCTTGAATCATACGCAGCGCTCGAACCGGCCCTGGAACACCAGGTTACTGCATTTGCCCGGAAACTTTTCGGCTTCGAGGCTTCCTGAGCACTATTCCTGCAATATTCCTGAGCAGACGGTTTCCTCCTGTCTGAACAGCGAGAGAGGGAACACCCGCAAGCAGGAGCGATTAAGGAAACGATGCACTGTTGCAAGTTCCTGACTGGTTATGGTGGAGCTTGAAAACGGCTGGGAGCGGGAAAAGGCCATTGGGCGAACCTTCAGATGCCATCCGGCAGGGATTCAATCTCTCTGCGGTATTGCTCGGCATTCTGCGGCTTGATTTTGATCAGCAGTGAATAGACTTTTGCCGCTTTCCTGTATGCACCCTGCTCCCTGAAAAGCTGGGCGAGGGTTTCGGTGGGAACGGGAATGGCGATATCGTCCGGGAAGGGTTGTTTCTGGTCGGCGAGGGGGGTCGGATCATGCATTTCCGTCGTTTTCGCGGGTTCGAAATTCATGAGCGCCGCGCTCAGTTTTTCAAGCTCGTCGGTAACGGGATCGTAGATGGTTGACCCAGGTTCATGGGAATCGGCAGGGGTTGTGGTCTGCAGCTGCATCAGTTCGTTCCACGCCACCTGGTTGGACGGGGCTATTGAACAGCATCTCCTGAAATATTCCGCTGCGAGAGAGTTTTTTCCCAGCCCTTTGAGCGCCCTGGCATAGAGCATGTTGAAGAGGTATGAGTCGGAAAAAAGCCCCGAAAAAGGTTTCAGGCGATCGAGCCCGCCCTGGAAGTTCCCGCCGTTCAGATCGGCTGATATTCCCCTGAAGAACAGGTGAGGCTTGCGGACCTCCTGATTGCCACAGTTCTCTGCTTCCAGGGGATTGATGGGTGTCATGACCGGCAGCGATAATGTTTTTTTGTGATTGATTACTGTTCAAGGGCCAGTGCAAGCAATCTGCCGACAAGTACTTTGAACCCGATGCCTGAAGCTTCCATGAGCATGGGGTACATGCTGATGTCGGTGAACCCGGGGATGGTGTTCACTTCATTCAGTACGATTGCGTCGTTTTTCTCGTCGACAAAGAAATCAATCCTCGACATGCCCCGGCATCCGAGGGCCCTGAACGCCCTGATGGCTGCGGATCGGACTTTTTCCTGCAGTGCTTCGGGGATGCGTGCGGGGATGAAAAGCTTAGCCTTGTTGTCGATGTATTTGTCCTGGTAATCGTAAAAATCGCTCGCGGGTTCGATTTCGCCGCAAACCGACGCGACAGGGTCGTCGTTGCCAAGCACGGCTACTTCGACCTCACGTCCTGACATGGCTTTTTCCACCAGCACCTTCGTGTCGAGGGTGCAAGCCTGGTCAAGCGCTCCGGGCAGTTCTCCGGCGTGGTGCACTTTCGTTATCCCGACCGAAGAACCGAGGTTTGCCGGTTTGACGAAAAACGGAAAAGGGAATTCCGATCCGATGGAGCCGATGATGGAATCGCGGCCGGCAAAGTAGTCTGAACTGAGTATTGTCCGGGAAGGCGCTACGGCTATTCCGGCATCCGCAACGCAGAGTTTGGTCAGCGCCTTGTCCATCGTAATCGCAGAAGCGAGGACGCCGCAGCCTGTATAGGGGATGCCGCAGGTTTCGAGGTGCCCCTGGACCCTGCCGTCTTCTCCATAGGAACCGTGCAGTACCGGAAATGCCACATCGATGCCCGCTGCACGGAAGTTATGGTCGAACGGTTCCTGAGGAGCGTTTTCAACCATCCGGTCGAGGGTCTCCGCCGCATTTTCCGGCGAGGTGTTCCGCATGATCCCTGCGAGGTCGATATCGAGGATGTCCTGCGCGATACCGCCGAGGTACCAGGTACCTGTGTGTGAGATGTAAACCGGGACGGTCCTGTATTTTCCCCGGTCGATGGTTGCCGCTATCGATCGTGCGGAGATGACCGAGATTTCATGTTCGGTGGACCTTCCTCCGAAAATGAGGGCGACAGTGGTAATCGGCATGACTGCTGAAAAAATCTTTTATGTTGCTGATATTGTGCTTTACCCGAAAAGCTTCTTGTGCTCTATCGCGATGCAGCGGTTCTCGATGACGGCGAGGCCGGCTTGACGGGCCTTCACGGCGGCAGCTTCATGGGCCACCCCGAGCTGCATCCAGATGGCTTTAGCCCCTGTGGCGATGGCTTCTTCGACAATCGGGGGTACTTCTGAAGAGGCACGGAAAATGTTGACGATTTCAACCCTGTTCCTTATTTCCGGCGGCATGGATGAAAGGCTTGCATGCGAAGGAAGCCCGAATACTTCGCTTATGACCGGGTTGACGGGATAAATGGAATAACCATGCTGCATCATATACCGCGCTACCGCATTGCTTGGGCGCTCCGGTTTGTCGGACAGTCCGACAACGGCTATGTGCCTGAATGAAACCAGTATGTTTTCGATCGTCATTTCCATGAAAGAAAGCCAGGCAAGATTTCGGGGCGGATGAGTATGGTGGAAAATACCTGTAAGCGAGGATACAAACAACGATGCGATGGAAAAAAATTGCCGGTCGGTCTGAAAAATCCCGTTAACCTGTTTTATTTAAACGGATTTTGGCCTGGCAAAGAAATATGCGACAGGAGTGAGTGCCGGGATGGTTCTCTTTTACTTTTCGCTTTTTTGCTGACAGAGGCATTTTGAGCTATCTTAAATGTCATATTTGCCTGTACTGGCAGCAATTGCCTTTCGGGTTCGAGGTCCTGCATAATTAATAATTCAGGAGCATTGTGGTGGACAGGTTCTGTTCAGGCGTCTATTGTATCGATACCGGTCTGCGCAGCGGCGCAGAGAATATGGAGATCGACCGGAAGCTCATGGATGCCTTCCTCGATGGCCGTTTCCAGGAGAAATACGGCAGGGAGAGCTGCCTGTGGAGGTTCTACGCTTGGCAGCCGTTTGCGGTGACGATGGGTTACAACCAGGATATGGCCGGCATTGATCTTGAAAAATGCCGATCGGCAGGTATCGATGTCGTGCGAAGGCCTACTGGCGGCCGTGCGGTTTTCCATGCCGACGAGTTCACCTACAGCTTTTTCATTGATACCGCGCTGGATAACGCCGAACTCTACAAGGCCGTCCATGAGGTAATCCGGCTTGCACTCCGGGGGCTCGGCATCGATGCCGGTTTTTGCCGCTCGACCCTCAGGGAAGCGAAAACGGACGGTGCGGCAGGCTCGGTAAGCTGTTTTACGGCGTCGGCCCGGCATGAACTGCAGGTGGACGGCCGTAAACTGGTGGGCTCCGCCCAGCGGAGGACCAGAGGGGTGCTCCTGCAGCACGGTTCACTGCCACTGTCAGGTCGCCACAAGGAATTGAGCGGGCTGATAGCTTGCCCTGGCTCGACCGGAGCCGCAGAGATCAGGCAGGAAATGGAGCGGAAAACCGTTTCCCTCGAGGACATCCTCGGGTATGTCCCCGAATACAGCAGGCTGGCCGGGTTCATGACGGACGCTGCAGGCGATTACCTCGGCACCAGTGCGGTAAGTCTCGGTGCCGGGGAACTGGCAGTGCTGCTCGATAAAAGGGAATATTCAATTCAATAAGCAAGCAGGGAGAATTATGGAGAGCACCGTTCAGCAGAAGGCGGCCCACGTTACGACACGCAGGCTTCTCGACATGAAGAGCAAGGGCGAAAAGATATCGGTTCTGACGGCATACGATTACACCATGGCGAGGATCCTCGACCGGGCAGGCATCGATGTCATACTCGTGGGTGATTCGGCGAGCAATGTCTTTTCGGGCCACAACACCACGCTTCCCATTACGATAGAAGAGATGATCTACCATGCGAAAGCGGTCGTCAGGGGCGTACAGGCCGAAACCGGCCGTTCGATGGTCGTTATCGACATGCCGTTCATGAGTTATCAGCTTTCGAGCGAAGAGGCTCTGCGCAATGCGGGAAAAATCATGAAAGAGCACGAATGCGATGCCGTGAAGCTCGAAGGAGGTCGCCTCATCGCCGAAACCATCAAACGGATCACCGACGTCGGCATTCCCGTCATGGGGCATCTCGGCCTCATGCCGCAGTCGATCTACAAGTACGGCAGCTACAAGGTGCGGGCACAGGAGGAAAGGGAAGCGGAGCAGCTTCTCGAGGATGCCCGTATCGTCGAAGAGTCCGGGGCCTTTGCCGTCGTGCTTGAAAAGATTCCGTCCAGACTCGCTGCCGAGGTCACCCGCTCGCTGACCATACCGACGATCGGTATCGGCGCCGGTGCCGGATGCGACGGGCAGGTACTGGTCGTGAACGACATCCTCGGGCTGGACCGGGAGTTCCATCCACGTTTCGTCAGGCAGTATGCCGATCTGAGCACGGTTATCGGCAACGCTGTCGGCCAGTATGTCAGGGACGTCAAGGATGGGGTGTTCCCGTCTTCAGACGAAAGTTACTGAAGTGTTCCGATTTCATTGTTGTTAAAGCCATATAAAAGATTGTAAATTTAAAATTGCGTTCGATCGGATGTATCGGTGTTCGGGCTTTATGACGATTAAATTCAGAACCTGGATGGGAGGCCCTTGCGGCAGATGGATGATCATGGAAAGAAAAAGGGAGTGAAACGCTACCCGCCATTTTTGAAGAACGGGTTTTCCCTGAAACCGGGGCTTTTTCCGTTTGTGTCCCGTTCCTTCTTTCCGTCGGTTTTTACCGTCATGAACATGGTGTGCGGATACATCGCTATCGTGATGGCCGGCCAGTCGAATTTCGCTACAGCCTGCTGGTTCATCATTCTTGCCGCCTTTTTCGATACCATCGACGGTTTTGTGGCCAGGGTGACCAATGGGACCTCCGACTTCGGTTTCGAGCTCGATTCTCTTTCAGACCTGGTTTCCTTCGGAGCGGCTCCGGCATACCTCGCCTACAAGTTCGGCCTGGAAAATCTTCCGGCTTATGCGGGGCTCATCGTCAGTTCGCTGCTGGTAATTGGGAGCGGTCTGCGGCTTGCCCGGTTCAATATCAGCGTTATCGATTACCGTAAAGAGTCTTTTTCCGGGCTTCCCACTCCCGCACAGGCGCTCACGATTGCCGGCTTCGTGCTCTGGATGAAAGCAGACCCGGTCATTCCCGCACAGACGATGCATATGGCACTCGGCTGGCTTTCGACGTTCCTTGCCATGCTTATGGTCAGCAAGGTCAATTACGACGCACTTCCGAAGCCGACGGTCGAAGCCTTCAGGCGAAATCCCCTGCAAATGGTCTTTTATGTCGGGGCTGTTTTCTCTGTGCTCCTGTTTCACGCGAAGGCTTTTTTTCTTGCCATGTTGTTGTATATTCTGCTCGGAATTGCGCGTTCGGCTACCATGGTTTACCGCCAGTGGCAAACCTGATTTTTTCAAACATCATCATACAAGCGTATGCCTTACCTTGCTAAGATAAAAGTCACCCTTCGCCAGTCCATTCTCGATGTCCAGGGTAAAGCCGTCGAGCATGCACTGACGAACCTCGGATATGACAGTGTAGAATCCGCGAGGATCGGTAAGTACATCGAGGTGACCATCAACGAGGCCGATCGGGAGCAGGCCGAGCGTGTCGGCAACGAAATCTGCCAGAAGCTTCTTTCGAACCCCGTCATGGAAAATTATTCCCTCGAACTGGAAAAAGTCAATTAACTCTCAAGCAAACATGGCTGAAATATCTGTAGGGGTCGTTGTTTTTCCCGGTTCCAACTGTGATCACGATACCGAGTACGCTCTCGCATCGATAGAAGGGATAAGGCCGGTCATGCTCTGGCACAATGAACACGACCTCCAGGGCGCCAAAGCGATCCTGCTTCCCGGCGGCTTTTCCTACGGTGATTATCTTCGTGCCGGAGCCATCGCAAGGTTCTCGCCCATCATGAAGGAAGTGATCGAATTCGCCAACAGGGGATTTCCCGTGCTCGGCATCTGCAACGGCTTTCAGGTCCTGCTCGAAAGCGGCCTGCTCGAAGGCGCGCTCTCGCGCAACAGGGGCATGAAGTTCCTGTGCCGTCAGACGACCATCCGTCCGGTGAACTGTTCGACCATCTTCACCTCGCTCTATCGGGACGACGAAGTGCTTTCCATCCCGATCGCACACGGCGAAGGCAATTATTTTGCGCCTCCCGACGTGCTCAAGAGCCTCATCGATAATGGTCAGATCGCATTCCAGTATACCGACGAAAACGGCCGAGCGAACGACGAGGCCAACCCTAACGGTTCTCTGCTCAATATAGCGGGGATCATCAACCGGCAGGGGAATGTACTCGGGCTCATGCCCCATCCCGAAAGGGCAAGCAGCAGCCTTCTCGGATCGGATGACGGCAGGCGTATGTTCGAATCCCTGTACATGCATCTGGCCGCCCGGTGACCGGCTGATTTTTTCAAGGTTGTTTAACCTTACTTTCCCGTGACGCAGAAGCTCAAGGTGTTTTCATGGCTGCTTTTTGACTTCGCGAACACCTCATTCAGCGTTGTCATGGTGACGTTCGTTTTTCCGCTCTATTTCAGGAACGTCATCTGCGGCTCCGATCCTTCCGGCGACGCCATGTGGGGCGCCAGCGTAAGCATTTCGATGCTCCTTGTCGCCCTGGTTTCCCCGCTCCTCGGGGCCGAGGCGGACTATTCCGGAAGGAGGAAGCGTTTCCTGTTCGCCTTCACCGTCGTCTCCGTCACGGCAACGGCCCTGCTCTCCCTTTCTGGTCCCGGAACGGCCCTTGCGGCCTCACTCCTTTTCATTCTTGCCAATATGGGTTTCGAGGGCGGGATCGTTTTTTACGACGCCTACCTGAAGGATATCGCCGACGAGGGGAACACCGGCAGGATTTCCGGTTACGGCTTCGCCATGGGTTACCTTGGCGCGCTCGCCATCCTGCTTGTCGTCAAGCCTTTCCTGGCAGGGGGGATTGTCCTGGCCAACATGCACAACATCCGGACGGTCATCCTGCTTTCATCCGTATTTTTCGGGATTTTCTCGTTGCCGGTATTTCTGTTCCTTCGCGACCGGGGCCGGAGCAGGAACGATAGTCTGAAAGCTGAGCCTGTTTCCGCCGGACCCCGGCGTTTCCCGGGATTGCAGGCCTTCCTGCGCTCCTTCTCGGAAGTGCGCCGGACGATCGGCGCGATCAGGCGGTATCCCGACCTGTCGCGTTTTCTCCTGGCTTATTTTTTCTATAACGACGCCATCCTCACGGTCATTTCGTTTTCATCGATCTACGCCCATAACACCCTCGGGTACACGACAGGCGAACTGGTCATCTTTTTCATGCTCGTGCAGACCACGGCAATTACCGGCTCGATCGTCTTCGGGTTCGTGACCGACAGGATAGGTCCGAAGAAAACCATCATCATCACCCTCTTCATCTGGTTTGCCGTCATCATCGCTGCGGTATTCAGCAGCAGCAAGGAGCTGTTTTTCTACACGGGGATGCTGGCCGGCATGTCGATGGGATCTTCCCAGGCGGCCTCCCGCACGCTGATGACCCGCCTGACGCCATATGAGCATGTCACCGAGTTTTTCGGTTTTTATGACGGGACATTCGGCAAGGCATCGGCAGTTGCCGGGCCCCTCGTCTTCGGGCTCGTATCGGCTTACGCGGGCAGCCAGAAGGCAGCCCTCGCATCGCTGCTCGTGTTTTTCGGCTTAGGCCTGCTGCTCATGCTCCGGGTGAAGTTCGACGGAAAGGTGCGGGTCGCGACAGAGCTGTGCACGGAAGTTCCTGAATCCTGAACCGGCGGATACATGCCGCATTATCGTTCTGAACCATGATGAAGGAAGAGGAAGAACCCAGGAAGGCGTTCGCATTTCCGGATGCTTCGGGTGCGGCACAGTACGTGCGGGCATTCATTCCCTTTTTCTGGAAAAATTTCAACCATGACCGGATCTTCCTCAGCGCGGGATCACTTGCTTTCCAGACATTTCTTTCTATCGTGCCCATCCTGGCCGTCGTGCTGTCGATACTCAACGTCTTTTCTGTTTTCGCTCCACTCAAGAGCTACATAAGGGATTTCCTGGTACAGAATTTCATGCCGGGTTCGGGAAATATCCTGAACTACTATCTGACCGATTTCATCGGAAAAACGTCGAGCGTGCCGCTGTTCGGCGGAATTTTTCTCTTTATCATCGCGCTGTTCCTCATTTCGACGGTCGATCAGGTCATCAACGAGATCTGGGAGGTGCATTCGCCCAGGAAGGTCCTGCAGGGCTTCACCCTCTACTGGACGGTCCTGACACTCGGCCCCGTCCTCATTGCCAGCAGCCTTGCGGCAAGTTCCTATGTCTGGTACATGGTCTTCACCGAAGGCCCGCTGCTCGCATTCAAGGCGCGCCTGCTTTCGCTTGTTCCCTTTTTCAACTCGATTTTCGCTTTTTTCCTGCTTTACATGCTGGTGCCGAACTGCCGGGTACGGTTCAGGCACGCCCTTTCCGGCGCGCTTCTCGCAGCGGTGCTGTTCGAGCTCTCGAAGAAATGGTTCGCCTTCTATATTACCCACGTTGCGACGTTCCAGTACATCTACGGTGCCCTGTCGCTCGTACCGATCTTTTTTTTCTGGATCTACCTCGGCTGGGTCGTCGTTCTCACCGGCGCCGAGTTTGTTTTCTGCCTCGGGGCCCTCAGGCCGCTCGGGATGAGCGGTGACGAACATGATCCGCTGAGGGATGTCTCTTCCGTCCTTCCCGTGCTTGCCTATATCTGGAAATCCCAGCAGGAAGGGTATCCGGTCAGCATGGGCAAACTGGTGAAAGGTCCGCTGAGGTACGATGCCCCGTTCCTGAGGAAGATCGTCGATATGCTCCAGCGGCACAAGTTCCTGCACATGACCGCGAACGGCGAGCTTGCCGTAACCCGCGACCTGCACGAGGTAAGCCTTTACGAGCTTTATCAGGCAGTCCCTGCCGGGTTCTCCTCGGGAGAAGAAAACACCCTGTTGGATTCAGCGGGAAAGAGTGTACATTTCGATACT
>CAIYPU010000095.1 GCA_903928225.1 uncultured Chlorobiaceae bacterium | reverse complement strand
TCCTGACCTCAAAACCTGCATCCCTCAGCCGGTTTGACGCCGGTCCGGATGCTGGCCGGTCAAGATCTTTCATCGACCAGGCGTTCGAGGAATACGGCTGCTGCATCGAGATATTCCGATGACGCTTCGTGAACACCCGCAAAGGTGCAGGCAACATGATCCGCGCCGCCTTCCCTGAAACGCCTGCAATCGCGGAGGAAAAGTTCCTCCCGGTATATCGGGTCCCTGTTTCCGCGGGCAATATGAACAAGGGGGATCGTTACCGGAACATCGAGCTCGGGAGGAAAATCCCCGCCAAGCAGCATGAACCCCCATGCACGATGGCTTCCGAGCATCGCCGCCCTCGACGCCATCCCCGCCCCCTGGGAAAACCCGTGGTAAACCAGGGTACCGCCCGGAGGCATCATGCGGGATATAACCGCATCGACATACCGGATGTTCTCCGCAATGCGCGTCTCGCGTTGCCGGCTGGTCATCCAGCAGGCCCCGGGTTTTCCCTTCGGAGAGTAAAACGGATGGAGGGCCTCGATGGAGCAGAGCGCGAAGCTTTCCGTCCCTGGTATCGACTCGAGCAGCCCGAACTCGTCTTCAGCTGTCTGGCCGTAACCGTGGAAGCCGGCTATGAGCACGGGCGCAGCCGCCTGCAGCGGTGGCCGGAACAGGTAGCGCCCCTGGACCGTGGTCTGGATGGAAAATTCTTCCATGATTTCAACTCACGAAGCACCGACCTCGAAGTCGCCTTCCATAGTTCGGACAGAAAAAAGCGAGCATGTCCCACAGTGGGGAAACATGCCCGCATTCATGGTCAGTTCTCAGGACTCGAGGATTTTCAGGATGCCCCTCATCGGGATATCCGCCCAGTCCGGACGGCTGTTGAGCTCGTATTTCAGCTCGTAAACCGCCTTGTTCATAAGGTAGGCCCGCATGAGATGTTCGCGCTGTTTCGGATCGGCAGGTACGATATCGCTGCCGGCGGTTTTCTCGAAATAGGTGTCGATGAAGTGCTGGCCGACATAGAAGCTCCAGCGATCAGCCCACGGCTCGAGCAGCGCCCGGTCTTCCGGACGGAAAACCGAACTGCCCTGGTGCAGCACGTTGAACGCGGCATAGTCGAACGAACGGAGCATGCCGGATATATCGCGGAACACCGAGCGCTTGATCCGGCGTTCGGAAAGCGACTTTGCCGGTTCGCCCTCGAAATCGATGATGACGAAGTCCTTGCCGGTGCAGAGCACCTGGCCAAGATGAAAATCGCCGTGGATCCTGACTTTCAGGCTGTCGATCTTCTCTGTCCGGACCGGATCGAACTGCTGCAGGATCTGCTTGTGTTTCTGCAAAAGAAGGGTGCAGAGCTGCTGCTGCCCTTCAGAGAGCGAAGGCCTGATTTCGCGGAGCAGGATAACCGTCCTCTTGACCTGTTCGCACATCGCCTGATAGATCGAGCGCTGATAAAGCGTCGTAAAGGGTTCCGGGGCGAAAGCCGGCTCACTGTCGAGCGATGCGAGGGCGAGGTGCATTTCCGCGGTGCGTTCGGCAAGCTTTTCGATCATGCCGAGATAAGCTTCCCCGAGCAGTTCGTGCATGACGGCGGGAAGCTTTACTGGATTGCCGCTCAGCTTCGGAAGTTCGGGAAGGGCCAGTCCTGCGGGGATTTTCGCGAGCACGTCATCGTAATACCGGTTCACGTGGCCGAGCGAAAGCTGCCAGGCATCTCCCTGGTTCGGGACATAATTCTGCAGGATGCCGAGCGAAAAATGGCTTGCACGGCTCTGGTTGTAATTCAGCGAACCGAGATAGCGCGGCAGGTTCCTGAAGGATGTCCTGTCGCTCAGCGCGCCGCACATCTCCACTTCCGGCGAAACGCCGTTTTCGATCCTGCGGTAGAGCTTGAAACAGAGCTCCTTGTGGTACCTGATCGAGGTATTGGTCTGCTCCGCGCCCATCAGTCCGGGTTCGGGCTCGCCGTTGGCGATCTTCTCCTGCAGCGCCTGGATGGCAGAAGATTTGAGGCCTGACACGAACCCGGCTTTGCCCTGCCAGCCATCCTTTCCCGTAAGCAGCTGGAACAGCCTGTTGAGGAAACTGTTGTCGAAAGTCGCATCGCAGAGATAGCCGTCCTCATCGCCAACGACCGCCCTTGCGATGACCCGCTTGTGGAAATTGTCGTCCGATGGGTTGACTGAAGAGAGCGGAGCGAAAGAGACCGGAAGCTGGTAAAGCTCGTTCTCTCCGCTGGCGTAGTAGACTTCGGTGACCAGAAGCTTCGCCTTGTCGAGGCCGGTAACCGGTATGGTATCGGTGACGGCGATGCGCATGATGGTCCTCGCCTTGCCCCCGAACCAGCGGCTGGAACGGAAGAACTGCGGGAGGATCTCCGTTTCGAGCTTTTCCCTGGACTTGCCTGTAAAGAGCTGCTGCCAGCGGGAAACCGTTGCGACTGGTTTGTCGAGGAATGCCTTGACGTCGGTACCATCGGTATCCTTGACGAGCTTGAGCCAGAAATATCCGTATGAGCCCAGGGCAACCATGTACGGGGCCTTCCTGATTTTCGGGAAGCGGTTCATGCTGAATACCTCTTCGGGAACGTACCCCTCGAACTGCGAAAGGTCGAAGGAGACCGCCTGTGCGTTACGCGAAAGGTTCACGACCGTGAGGATGGTCTCGTCCTCGTATTTCCTGATGAAGCTCAGCACTTTCGGGTTGCTCACCGGAAGGAACTCGATGGAGCCACGGCTGAGCGATTTGTAGCGGCGGGCGGTCGCAAGGGTATGGCGCATCCACCAGAGCATCGAGTTCACGTTGCTCTCCTGCACCTCCACGTTCACCGCCTCGTAGTGGTATTCAGGGTCGATGATGACAGGAAGGAGCAGCTGCTGCGGGTTCGCGCGGGAAAAGCCCGCGTTTCGGTCGCCGTTCCACTGCATCGGGGTACGCACGCCGTCGCGGTCGCCGAGGTAGTAGTTGTCGCCCATGCCGATCTCGTCGCCGTAGTAAAGCACCGGCGTGCCGGGCAGGGAGAGCAGCATGATGTTCATCAGCTCGATCCTGCGGCGGTCGTTGTTCATGAGCGGAGCGAGGCGGCGCCTGATGCCGAGATTGATGCGCGCCTTGGGATCGCGGGCGTAGACCCTGCGCATGTAGTCGCGCTCCTCGTCAGTCACCATTTCGAGGGTAAGCTCGTCATGGTTGCGCAGGAACGAGGCCCACTGGCAGGATTCGGGGATTTCAGGTGTCTGCTCGAGGATGTCGATGATCGGGAAGCGGTCTTCCATGGCAAGCGCCATGTACATCCTCGGCATGAGCGGGAAATGGAAGTTCATGTGGCACATGTCGCCCTTACCGAAATATGCCGCGGAATCCTCTGGCCACTGGTTGGCTTCGGCAAGCAGCATCCGGTTTGGATAGTGCTCGTCGACGTAGGAGCGAAGCTTCTGCAGAAACTCGAAGGTCCTGGGAAGGTTTTCGCAGTTGGTCCCTTCCGCCTCGTACAGGTAGGGCACCGCATCGAGCCTCAGGCCGTCCACACCCATGCCGAGCCAGAAATCGAGCACGTCGAACAGCGCCCTCTGGACTTCAGGGTTTTCGAAGTTCAGGTCGGGCTGGTGGTGAAAGAACCGGTGCCAGTAGTACTGCCCCGCGACCGGATCGTAGGTCCAGTTTGATGCCTCGAAATCCTGGAAGATGATGCGGGTCTCGGAATATTTGTTCGGATCGTCGCTCCAGACATAGAAATTGCGCTCGGGGGAGCCTGCCGGAGCCCTGCGCGCGCGCTGGAACCAGGCGTGCTGGTCGGAGGTGTGGTTAACCACCAGCTCGGTGATGACCTTCAGGCCGCGGCTATGGGCCTCCTCGAGGAATTCCCTGAAATCCTCGAGTGTGCCGTAGTCCGGATTGACCGACATGTAGTCCGCAATATCGTAACCGTCGTCCCGCAGCGGTGAAGGATAGAAAGGAAGGATCCAGATCGCCGTGACCCCGATGCTTTCGAGATAACCGAGCTTCTGGCGGAGCCCCTGGAAATCGCCGATGCCGTCGTTGTTGCTGTCGTAGAATGTCTTTACATGCGCCTCGTAGATAATTGCGTCCTTATACCAGAGCGGTTCGGGTTGATACATGGTAACGTCTTGTGGATATTGTTGTTAAATAAATTTTTCAAAAAATCTTCTTCAGGAAAGCGTGACACGGAATATATGCGCCGGAACCACATGCGGGTTCACTTCGACATAGTTCCATTCACCGTTCCAGTCATAGTGGTTGCCTGTCAGCAGGTCCTCGACCGTAAAGCGGTGGTCGTGCGGTTTCCCGAACAGTTCCAGCGGGAACCTGAGCCATCCGTTCTGCATGGCGTGCGCATCGAGGTTCACGACCGTCAGGATGATGTTGCCGCCGTCCGCCGAATGCTTCACATAGCCCATCAGCTGCCCGTGCTCCTGTCCGGGAGCGGCGTCGATGCGAACGAAGGAAAGGTCGTTCGTCTGCTGGAGGGCTGGATTCTCTTTCCTGATCCGGTTGATGCGGGTTATCTCGGCCCGGATGTTTCCCGGACGGTCGAGGTCCCATCGCTTGATCTCGTATTTTTCCGAATCGAGGTACTCCTCCTTGCCCTCGGCTACCGGAACATGCTCGCAGAGCTCGTATGCCGGTCCGTACATGCCGTAGTTTGACGAGAGCGTGGAAGCGAGCACCAGACGGATGATGAATGTCGTCCGGTTCCCGCTGTGGAACTCTTCATGCAGGATATCCGGGGTGTTGGGCCAGAAATTCGGGCGCATGAAATGTTTCAGCGGGGATGCTGTAAGCTCGGTGAGGTATTCCTGAAGCTCGTGTTTGCTGTTGCGCCAGGTGAAATAGCTGTAGGACTGGCTGTATCCGGCCTTTGCAAGCCTCGCCATGAGCTTGGGCCTGGTAAAGGCCTCGGCGAGGAACACCGTGTCGGGGTGGTCCTCCTTTATCGAATCGATCGCCCATTCCCAGAAGGGAAACGCCTTTGTATGTGGATTGTCCACCCGGAAAATCTTCACCCCTTTTTCAACCCAGAAGAGGAATATGCTTTTCAGCTCGATCCAGAGGTTCTGCCAGTCGGCGGTCTCGAAATCGATGGGCAGGATATCCTCGTACCGTTTCGGCGGGTTTTCCGCAAACTGAACGGTGCCGTCGGGACGCCATTTGAACCATTGCGGGTGTTCCTGAACATAGGGATGGTCGGGAGAACACTGGAAAGCGATATCGAGCGCGACGGAAATTCCGTGGCTTTCGGCATCCGCGACAAATGCCTCGAAATCCTCCATGGTGCCGAGCTCAGGATGGACCGCCTTATGCCCGCCGTCACTGTTGCCGATCGCCCAGCAGCTTCCCGGATCGTCCGGGGAGGCAGTCAGGGAGTTGTTCCTGCCCTTTCGCTTGGCATAGCCGATCGGGTGGATCGGGGGCAGGTAGACGATATCGAACCCCATGCCTGCAATCATCGGCAGGAGGCGGCGGCAATCGTTGAATGTGCCGTGCCTGCCCGGTTCCGAAGCCCACGAGCGCGGAAAAAATTCATACCAGGCGCCGAAGCCGGCTTTTTTTTGCTCTGCCGAAACGCCGAGCACCTTTTCATAGACCGATGCGTGTGATTTATCGGGATAGAGCGACATGAGCGCGCCGAGCACATCTCCCAGGCCTGCGGAAACAGCCTTTTCCTTTTTTCCGGAACGAAGCAGCTCCGCCATTTTTTTCAGACTGGCGGCATCCTTTTTCGATGCCTTTGAAACCGCAGCGTCAAGGAATTGTGCCCCGATCTGCAGATCGAGCGAGACGTCCTGGCCCGCCTCGACCTTCTTTGAAAGGCCTTTTTTCCAGGTCAGGAAATGGTCCGCCCATGCCTCGACCGTAAAGCTGTAATTGCCGGGAAGGCCGACTCCGAAAGTTCCCTGCCAGCGGTCGTTGCCCACAGGCGCCATCGGCACACGCTGCCAGGCATCGCTCCCTTCAGGACGGAAACAGAGTTCCGCGCAGACGGTATCGTGACCGTCGACGAATATATCCGCCTCGACGGTCACCAAACCTCCTTCGACCGCTTTTGCCCGGTACTTGCCTGCGTCGAGCTCAGGGGTGACGTTTTCAATGACAACCCTCTGGCGGCCGTCGAACTCCTGAATGGCACACTGCGAAAAAGCCCTTCGGAATATATTGTCCATCTTGTTTTTTTCCCTGGTTGATGCAAGGGGGATACCCGGCTCCTGTAAACACCGGCTGCCCGGAATCTTCCGGCCCCTGAACCTGTTTGTCATTATCAAGAAGGGAAAATAGGAAAACTCCTGTACTTTTCTTGCGCGAATACCCGAGGGATTTTCCCCGGCCGCAAATTCATGAAAATCCGCAGGCACTTTGTTTTCTCTTGAAAAAAAGCATTCTTTATATGGCAAATTTACAGAAACAACCACCGGTACAGATAAACCATGTTTGAACCACAAAAGGAAAGACTGCAGGTGATCGATCGTCGCCTGGAACAGTTACGGAGGTATCTTTGACGTCGACGAGCGCAAAAATAAAATTTACGACCTCGAAAAAATAACCTCCGACCCGGCGTTCTGGAACGACCAGAAAGAGGCCAACAAGGTGCTCAAGGAGCTCAGCGGGCACAAGACCTGGACGGAAGGGTATGAAAAGCTCGAATCGAGAGCCCTGGCTTACCGGGATGAAATCGAGATTGCCGAGGAGCTCGGGGACGAAACATTCGGCGATGAGCTGACAGCGACCCTCGATTCGATCGAACAGGAGATCGGGGCACTCGAATTCAAGAACATGCTTTCGGGCAAGGACGATGCGGGCAACGCCCTCATCACCATCCACGCCGGCGCAGGCGGCACCGAAGCCCAGGACTGGGCCGAGATGCTTTACCGCATGTACATGCGCTGGGCGGAACGGAAGGGCTATAAAATCTATACCGACGACTACCAGGAAGGCGACGGGGCAGGCATCAAGACGGCAACGCTTGAAATCCAGGGTCCTTACGCTTACGGTTACCTGAAAGCGGAAAACGGCGTGCACCGGCTTGTGCGCGTTTCGCCGTTCGACGCCAACGCAAGGCGACACACCTCGTTCGCGAGCGTCTTCACCTATCCCGAAGCTCCGCCTGACGCGGAAATCGTGGTGCGCAAGGAAGACATCGAGCTCTCAACCTTCCGTAGCGGCGGCAAGGGAGGGCAGAACGTGAACAAGGTCGAAACCGCGGTACGCATCAAGCATATCCCGACCGGTATCGTGGTGGGCTGCCAGGAGGAGCGCTCGCAGCTGCAGAACAGGGAACGCGCCATGAAAATGCTCATGGCCCAGCTTTACCAGCGCCAGCGGGAAGAAGAGGAAGCGAAAAAACGCGAGATCGAGGGCAAGAAGAAAAAAATCGAGTGGGGCAGCCAGATCCGCAGCTACGTGATGGACGACCGGCGAATCAAGGACCACCGGACGAACTACGAACGGTTCGATGTCGAAAACGTGCTTGACGGCGATCTCGACGATTTCATGGAGCGCTATCTTTCGGAATTCAGCGACTGATCAACCGCAATCCGCATTTATGCATGCGTTTCGGCATCGTCACCGACATCCATTTCACTGCCGCCGAGGATACTGCGTCGCTCCGCAGGAGTATCCTCGGCTGGCATGAAAACGGCCTCCGCTTCGCATTCCAGCTCGGCGACCTCATCGCCGGTGAACCCGGAACGGCTCCGGAGGAACTGGACCAGGTAATCCCGGAACTGAACCGCTACGGCGGGACCATTCGCCATGCCATCGGCAACCACTGCCTTTCAATTCCTGAAAACACGCTTCTTGGGGCGCTCGGAATGAAGATGCCATACTACTCTTTCCAGGAAGGAGGGTACCGGTTCATCGTGCTGCACGGGATGGACGTTTCGGTACTGTCGATCCCGAAGAGCGCCGAAGACCGCCAGATGCTCGAACGGTTCCATGCGAACCCTGAACTGCACGACTACTGCGGCGCTGTCGGAACGGCGCAGAAAACATGGCTGAAAGAAACCCTCGAACTGGCGGAACAGGCCTCGGAGCACGTCATCATCATGTGTCACTTCCCCCTGCTTCCTGAAACAACCGACCTGAAACACGGACTGCTCTGGAACCACAGCGACATATCGTCGATCATCGTATCATCCCCTTCCGTCAGGGCCTGTTTCAGCGGCCATTACCACCACGGAGCCCATGCCGAGCGCAATGGCATCCACTTCATCGTCCTTCCCGCTTTTGTCAGCCAGGGTGCGGATACCGGGTTCATGTCGGGTACCGTCGAAATTGAAGGTTCACTTCTGACCATCCGTAACCAGAACAATGTGCCGTTTCATGCACTGCAATTACGGTGAGAGAGTATTGGTTTCACCAATTTATTTTGAACCGCCTTTCATCAGCCCGAAACATCCATTCTTCCATATGAACACTCCGGCGCTGATGCAAACAAGAACGCTCAGCACAAGAACCGTGACAAGCTGCGGGGATTTCATCCCGGTGATCAGCGCTGCGGCGAGCACGATCGCGCCGAGCCCGCCTCCGGCGAGAGGCGGCAAGAGAAGCTGGCAGAGTTCCGGCTTGCATTGCCTGGCCCAGTAGAAAAGAGTGCCCGCAAGCAAGAGAAACAGCGGTATGGCTGATGCCGCAAGTGTCATTCCCGTCATGATGCCTGCAACGGAAAGAAGGGAAGCGACCAGGATGATTCCCAGGAAACCTATCAGCCTGCACTGAGCATACCCTTTGTTCCACCGGCCGGATGGAGTTGCAAGGACTTTCCGCGAATCGCCACCGAAAGCATCGACACGCGAAGCTTTCTGCTGCACATATTTTCTGAAGACAGGGGACCAGCGATTGCCCTGGGGCAATGATTTTTCTATCCAGCGCAGGTTCGAGAGCAGCCGTTCTTCCCGTGCCAGCATCTCTTCCTTTCCGCTGACCGGGATGGTGATCTGGAAAGTACCGAGGATGCACCGGCCTGAGCAGCCGCAGGAACACTCTTCCTCCACGGCCGGATTTTGTCCGTCGCCTTTCCTGAATGTATTGGTAACCTGTCGTACAATAATCGAATAAATCTGGCCTTTTTTAACCGTCCCGGGCAGGATGACCGAGAGCAGAGCGGTATAGTTGGCGCCTTCGCTGTAGGGAACAGGAATATAGGTCACGCCTCCGCTGCCGAATTGCAGGCTGTGTTCATCGAGTCGGTTCAGTGGATGTGTTTTGTAGAGTTTGCCGGCAAGTGCGAGGATTTCCTCCGAATCGATCCCTGGAAAATACAGTGTTGCCGAACCGCCTGAAGGCATATTTCCCCAGTCGATCATCAGTTCGTCCGGCAGCTCGTTCTTTCCCGGCTGAGTCCGGGTCGGCCTTATTTCAAAGGTACAGGTGGCACTGTCCGAGACCGAATCCCCGGGATTCGCTGATTCGACGACGACAAGGTTCCGCTGTGCAAGCTTGTCGCAGGACGAGGAGGTGGCACCATGCGGAATGGCGACCGGATCGAATACGATTTCGGAAACAAGGCACTGGCTCTGGTTGCGGAGCAGCTCCTGGATCGATTTTCGTGAAGATGCGGCAAAAGGACCGTCCGGAGGGACCGGGCTGACAGGGAACTGGGGCTGGGGCTGGTTTATATCGAGCCAGCATCCGAAATACCGGACGATCTCGTTCCCGCTCAGGTTCGAAGGGATAAGCTTCGTGTTGGGCTGGTCATTCTGCGCAGAAAGCGAAACTGAAGATGAATCGATGCGGGGTGCAGCAAAAAAAGGAATGGAAACAACCTCGCCGTCGATGATGCCGAGAAGAGGCTTTATGACACCTCCCTGCACGGTCCTGCGGTAGGTCGTCGCCTGGTTGTACTCCACGGAAGTGGAGGATGTCGTGAATAGCCGGAAAAAGACCTTGACGTTCTGCGCTGAAACCGAGTTCGATTTGTAACGCACCCTTGCTATCGCAAAATTGTACACCGGCACGCCGTCGACCGTCTGTGCAAGCTCAAGCCTTGAGGCGAGCGGTGCGGTCGAGATGTTTTCGAATGTTTCGCCTCCCGTCGTACCATTGTTGAGATTGGTAAGAACATCGATGATAAAATCGTTCGGGTCGGTTCGCATCACCTTGTTGAAGCGGAACTGCGATGCCTTCATCTGGAAAATCCTCAGGTCGGTGCTCAACCAGGATTCCTGACCGTCTATTTTGAAAGGATGGGGCTGGGTCACCAGGCACAACGATGCCATTGCGCTTTCCCTCGACAGGGAGGCAGACAGTGCCAGCTCCTGCCTCTTTGGAGCAAAGCCATTGGTACCGCTGAAGACAAGCCTGTATTTCCAGGTGATCCGCTGTTTCCGGTCAAGGCGGGCCGGTTCCTCGACGGCGATTCCCGGCATGACGTCGATAGCGACCTGCGGCAGGCCGGGAGAAATGCCTACCGAAGGAAAAGCCGAAGGTGGGCCTTCGAGCATACCGCCGGTGATGCCGAGCTCCATCGGGGAATAGCCATCCAGAACCAGAAAAAAAACGCTGTCCAGTTCTGCCGGGTTCCCGCTCCGGAGCATGGCCTCGATCTCATCTTTTGCTATAACGCTTCGATCGACGATAAAAAACAGCTTCTGCATAGGTTATCCTCCATGCGTTAGACAATGCTTGACGGGCGGACTGCAAACCTTTTCCGGGCTTGCAGAGGCGGCATCATGATAATTTGCAGGACACTTGCCGTGAACCGAGAACCTTCTCTGAGAATCGTTTATCTGAAATAATCGGAGCGATCAGTCCTGTTCCGGCTATTGATGCCCCCTTTTTCAACAGAGACCAGTCGGTGGCGCGGACACAACATACAGCGTAACAAATAAAAGTCGGTACAACCTGTGTTTGAAACGACAAACGTAATAGAAGCACGAAAAAAAGCACTTGCTGTCGGATGGAAATCGGTTTTCCATGAAAAGATGAGCCGACAGAAATTTTAAAGAACGGTTTCAAAGCTAACAACAATATGGGGCATCCTCACTTTCCGGACAGAATCCGGCAGATCAGCGGAACACAAGCAAAGCCATCGATAAAGCTTATTAGTTCAATGTTTTACGAAGAGTAATCGTTCCCTTGGCAACCGGCACGACATATTTTCTGCCGGCACTGGACCTCTCTTCATTTTGCGTTTATGTTTCTTCCGGGTTACAGACGGTAAAAGAAATAAATGCAGGGGGGGGCGGAAATCGAAACCCGGTTACGTTTACCACGATACCAATACCTGCATGTTAAAGTTATTTCCCGTAAAACGAAAACGCCGGACCGCCGGACAGTAATTCAAATTACTAAAACATTGCACTGGTTCCAGCCAGAAAGTCTCGAATCCTGCTACATGTTATAGAGAAATGTTCGCTCCGAAAGTTTACGGGAACATGCAAAAACATAAAAAGCGCCCGAACACACAAACAGCCGACGAGCTGACGGGCTTTATCAATATTTTTTCGTTGTTCAATCTCTTACGGGCACCTTTATTTATTTGATCCGAACCACTATTGCGCGGGTTGGTCCCGATGAATCGGGATCGAAATCATCATCCCGACTTGTCGGGACTCCGTCCGCCTTGCACTCGTGCTTCTCACGGCAACAGATAGAGGTGCCCTTATGCATTTTTCGGGACAAAAGAAGAGTTTTCCGCTGTTTCCGGTAATGAATGACCTGACGAAATACGGTCCATTCAGCCTGAAAACGCTGACCCTGCTAAACGATCCGGTCAAGCACGGCTACGATACGCCCTGCTGCCGCTCCATCCCACTTCTCCGGGATTTTTGAGCGGCACTGACGATGACCGTGGGTATCCGGGAGCAGAATGTCCCCGATCCGTCCGATGATCCCTTCAGAGTCGTCGCCGACAAGAACATTGGTACCGATTTCTATGGTTGAAGGACGGAACGTCCTCTCCATCATGGTAAGACAGGGAACATTCATGACCGTTGATTCGGCCTGGAGTTCCCCGTTTTCGGAAAGGAGGAACGCAGCATCCCTGAGCAGGGTAAGCAGTTCGCCCGGTCCGGGTTTGTCTATAAGCCTCAAGGCATCGTTCCCCTCGAAATCACTGGTATTGAACGGTCCTCCTGGAGGATCGGAAAAAAACACAAGCAGGGGGATCTTCCCTGAAATCTCATGCAGCAGCTTCAGGAGCGTTTCGTCCTGTCCCGCATGAACAGAACGTCCCGAGGGATCAAGCACCGCAATGGCATACTGCCCGGGCCGGAACCCGAACCTGCCTGCCGCGTCAAGCCGGCCGGACTCCCGCATCAGTCCGGCAAGCGAATCAATGAGGAGGTTGCCCGCAAAAAACACCTTTTCGTCGGGAACCCCCTCGTTGATGAGATTATATGCACCGCTGTGCTCGCTGACGAAATGCAGCTCCGCTATCGCGTCGATAAGCACACGGTTGACTTCGCGGGGATCGTTACGCTCATAGTTCCTTAGCCCGGCGTCGATAGCCGCTACGGAAAGGCCAAACCTCGATGCTGCAATGGCGGCCCCAAGAGCGATATCGTCATCACCGCAGGCAAGAACGAGGTCCGGCTTTTCGGAACCGATAATCTTTTCCATGCCCCTCATCGCCGCCCCCAGCCTTTCTGTCGGAGTTGTTCCGGTCAGCTCCAGGGTCAGGTATGCGCTTTCCATGCCGAAACAGGCGGAAAGCTCTTTGTTTTCATTCGTTCCGTCGGGCAATACCGCCACCGTGTTGCAGGAACCAGACTTTTTCAGCGCATCGAAAAGGGGGGCAATCAGGGAAAAGCCCTCTTTGCCGCCACCCGCAAGAACTAATTTTTTCACAGTAATAAAAAAGCTTTGTTTACATTATCTCCATCATGACACCAGGCTTACGGCCAGCGATAAAAACATTTCCCGCAATGAACAAAATATCCGGCGCGTGCAGACCCGATCAGCACTCTTCATGGCATGCGAATGCCCTGAGGTACACGACAGAGAGCATTGTCCTCCTCATGCTCATGCTGTTCCCGGCGCTGAACCATAATACGCTCCGCGCGGAAAATAAGAAAATTATTCTCGAGCACTCCGACACCATTGAAGGAGGCCAGAATGAAAAGGGAACCTACAAAACGGTTACAGGAAAGGTTGTTTTCTGGCACAATACCCTGAACCTGAAATGCGACAGGGCCATCAGCTACGACCGTGAAAACAGGATCGTGCTCGGCGGCAATATCCAGATAGGCAACGAAACGTTCAGCATATTCGGTGACAACGGCGTGTACTACCCTGAAACCGAGATCGGCGAACTGAGTGGAAACATCCGGGGGCTGCTGATCGACAAATCCCTCTACGGCAAATCGCAGAAAGCGGTGATCAACAGACCCGCAAACCAGATATGGCTCAATGAAGGGGCCATCGCCTGGTTCGGCCGCCAGCAGCTCAGCGGCGACATCATCCTGCTTCACCTGAAACAGTCCGCGAAAAACGATGGAAGTATGACCATCGATAAAATCCAGATACAGGGAAATGCGTTTTTTGCAGCAGAAGACACCCTCTCCCACGCCCCCCTGGCGTACAATCAACTCGGCGGGAACAAGATGGCCATACAGCTTGACGACAGCTCCAGGATAACGGGAATAACCGTCTCTGGAGAGGCAGAAGGGCTCTATCACCTCTACGGGGAAAATCACGAACCCCAGGGCATAAACTACTCGAGCGGCAGCGAAATCCGCATGTTTTTCAGGGACGGATCACCCGTCAGGGTAAAAGTATCGGGGAATGCCGAAGGCAGGCATTACCCTGAGAAATACCGGGGCGACAGGACGATTAACCTGCCGAAATTCGTCTGGCGTGAAAACGAAAATCCGTTCAGACAGGAAAAAAGCCCCCGATAAAAATCGGAGGCTTTTTCATTGCCGTGAAAGCTGGCGATCCCTCAGGCTGAAGCACAATAACCAGATTTATTTATCGGCCATAGGGCAACTGCCGCTTGCGCAGGAGCCTGCGGAACAGGGGCTCTGTGCGGGAGGAGCGTTCCTGCCCTTGTTGTAGTCCGTTCCGTAAAAACCGGAACCTTTCAGCACAAATCCGCCTTCGGCGCTGATAACGCGCTCGAGTTCATCCTTTTCACATTTCGGGCAATTCGTCAGTGGATTGTCACTCATTTTCTGAAAAACTTCCAGCTCGTTTCCACAGCTTCTGCAACGGTAATGATAAGTCGGCATCTTTATTTTCCTCCTTGGTTAATAGCGTTCCGTCTGTTATTGTTCCTTGAAAGCCTCCCGGAAAGACCTTTGTTTCAAAGACCGGAAATCCGCGGTCCGTCATTTTCCGGGCAGTCACCTCCAGTGTCTGAACCCTGATTGTAAGCTGCCATCTCAGGCAGGAGCAAACGTATATACTTAATATTTCAAAAAATTAAAAAGCCAAGCCGTGATCGTCAAAACCCGGGCTGTTGTGCTCAAAGAGCTGAAGTACCGCGACCAGTCGAAAATATGCTCGATCTACAGCCGGGATTTCGGGAAAATGTCCGTCATTGTCAAAGGTGCCCGAAACCCTAAAAGCAAACTCAACGGACTGTTCTGCGCAGGCAACGTGATCGATGCCGTCATCTATCGAAAAACAGGCCGGGACCTCCAGCTCGTCAGTGATGCAAACCTCGTCACGAGCCCTTTGGTTCCCGAACCGGACATCGACCGTTTCGCGGTGCTCTACCGCATCATCGATATCGTAAGGCTCACGACGGAAATCGATGAACAGAACCTGCAGCTGTTTACCCTTCTTGCGGCAACACTCGAAAAACTTTACGGTCCATGCAGGGACTTCCAGCTTCTTTACGCATGGTTCCTGCTCCGGTTCATCTCTTTCCTCGGATTCCAGCCATCGCTCCGGCGATGCGTTTTCAGCGGCGAAAAGATAGTTCCCGGCGAAAACGGGAACAACACGGGCATTTACTTCGTCATGAACCCCGGCGGCCTCGCTTTGCCGCACGCCGTGGCAGGCATCCCTGCAAAAAAGCAGCTCGTGTCTGCCGGAACAGCCGAACTGCTGCTGTCCATCGAATCATCGAACCTTTCCACGCTCGACCTGCTCTCAGCCGATCCCGCCGACACAGGCTTCACGGTGAACCTGCTCCAGGAGTACTGCTCCCGCCACCTCGAACAACCCGCTACCCGAAAAAACCTCGCCATCGTCTCTCAAATCGTCCGGCATTGAAGGCCATGCGGTTTTTTAGGGTTTTATATCTTCCGGAGTATTTCTATCTTGACCAGACATTTTCATTACACTCATTACGTCTTGTTCAATACTAAACTGAATTCAGAGACATGCCTCAGTTAACCAGATCAGCTGAACTCTTTGAAAAAGCGAAGCAGTTCATTCCCGGTGGCGTCAACTCCCCGGTACGCGCTTTCAAATCCGTCGGGGGGACACCAATCTACATGGCTCAAGGTTCAGGGGCATACCTGACCGATGTAGACGGTAACACCTATCTCGATTATGTCGGTTCATGGGGCCCGTTCATCCTCGGCAGCATGCACCCGAGAGTGACCGCCGCGCTCGATTATACCCTCAAGAACATCGGCACCAGCTTCGGCACGCCGATCGAGATGGAAATCGAAATTGCCGAACTGCTCTGCAAAATCGTTCCTTCGCTTGAAATGGTCCGCATGGTCAACAGCGGGACCGAGGCAACCATGTCGGCAGTCCGACTTGCAAGGGGCTGCACCGGCCGCGACAAAATCATCAAATTCGAGGGATGCTACCACGGACACGGCGACAGCTTCCTCATCAAAGCCGGTTCCGGCGCGCTGACACTCGGTGCTCCCGACAGCCCCGGCGTCACCAAAGGCACCGCGCTCGACACCCTCAACGCGACCTACAACGATATCGAATCGGTCAGGCTCCTCGTCAGCGAGAACAAAGACCAGATCGCAGCTATCATCATAGAGCCTGTCGCAGGCAACACCGGGGTCATCCCCGCAAAGCGCGAGTTCCTCGCAGCGCTCCGCGAGCTTTGCGACAACGAAGGCATCGTGCTGATTTTCGACGAAGTGATGTGCGGGTTCCGCGTTGCGCTCGGCGGTGCCCAGGAGCTTTACGGCATCACGCCTGACCTCACCACCATGGGCAAGATCATCGGCGGTGGTCTCCCCGTCGGGGCATTCGGCGGCAAACGCAAGCTTATGGAGCGCGTCGCCCCTCTCGGCGATGTCTACCAGGCAGGTACGCTTTCGGGCAACCCTCTCGCCCTGACCGCAGGCCTCGAGACACTGAAAATCCTCATGGAAGAGAACCCCTATCCGGAACTCGAAAGGAAAGCCGTCATCCTCGAGGAAGGGTTCCGCGACAACCTGAAGAAACTCGGCCTGAATTATGTCCAGAACCGCGTCGGATCGATGTCCTGCCTCTTCTTCACCGGCACGCCGGTCGTCGACTACAAGACTGCCATCACCGCCGACACGAAGAAGCATGCGAAATATTTCCATTCGCTGCTCGACCAGGGCATTTACACCGCCCCATCCCAGTTCGAAGCGATGTTCATCAGCAGCATGCACACCGACGAGGACCTGGAAAAAACCATTCGTGCGAACTACAACGCCCTTGTAGCGTCAGGCCAGTAAGTCCTTTCGCAACAATGCTCTCCGGAAAGGCTGCCCGAAAAGGCGGCCTTTCCGCTTTTTATGCCGGAAGTTTCAATGTGGTTATTCGTTAATGCCCGCCCGGACAAGTTCGCGCGTGACCATGCCCCGTCCCAGGGAATCCCGGTCCATACGCTCACCCCTCCCTGACCACCGTAGCACCGGCCATTTCCCTCAGTCGTGCTTCGCGGACGATCTCTTCGCAGGGCGGATGATGACCGTATCAGGTCTTTTCCCCGACGAAGATGCGGAGTATTTCTTTTTTCTGGAAATCCACAATCTGAAACCAGATGGCGGAATGCCGGGATCAGGGGCAGAACTCCCCCTTCACCGTTTCAGTGGTTGTGGTTGCAGGTCTGCCGGTCTTCGATCCGCTTGTGGGCGCAGCACATCTCTTCGTGAATGCCGATCAGGATGTTGAACACTCCCAGGCAGATGATAGTCGGCGCCCATAGCCCGATAAAGATCGCGATCAGTTCATGGTTTGCCGCAGTCCCGAAAATGAAGACATATATTGAGAGCAGGATTGACAGCGCGGCGCCAATAAAGTAGAAGAAATGCGGCTTCATAAAGTGAATGGGTTTAATGAGCGGAAGCTTTTCAAAATGTAACAATTAGCGAAAAAGGAAAAAAACGGGCTTCCGCACATGCATTGAACAGAAGGCGACGCAATTCACTCAACATCGATATGCACTTCGTTCCTTCTCAGGAACGGTATCGTCCATGGCGGGTCGTAACTTGCCGCCCGCGGCCGGGAGATCGCCCTGAAGCCTTTCTTTTCTAACCACGCCTCCAGTTTCTCCGAATAGTCCCGCAGGTTGCTTTCGGAATGGAGGCCAGAATACCGTATGACGGCCGTTTTCTTTCCGGGAACGGCACGAAGGGTGACCGAAGGATCGAGCGGCTCCGGTAGTGAGGCGATCGTGGAACCTTCGGGCATGACGAACGCCATGACCCATTCCGATCCTTTCCTTTCCTGAAGCACCGGAGCGGTCATGGGCAGCTTCTCGCTGACCGGTTCCTGAATGACGGGCGCAGTCATCGAAATTTTTTCCTTTTTTCGGTTCTTTCCGAATATGTACCCTGCAAGCCGACTGAACGCTGTTCCGCTTGTCCGGGAATACTCCCCCTCGACAACGGTCTCGGCAAGAACCATTTCCCCGTATTGCCTGATCTCGCAGTTGCCCTCTTCCATAAGCATGGTAAACGGCGGCTCCGCTGCCTCCCGGTTTCCAAGCACCGAGCAGCCGACAAGCAGGACGCCCATCGCGGAAAGCAGCAATAATCCGTTGTTCATTTCCTTCTCCTTTTTTTTCGTTTCTTTCAACTGAAACAACGCCGAAGGGAAAAAGGTTTGGAAGGTTCGGGCCGTATTGCGTAATCTTCCTGCGGTCCATCGCCCGCAAATGTCAGATGGCCTCATCCGCATACAAAAACAACAAAAGGAGGACCGTATCGCCCCCGCTCTGAAAAAAAGGCTGCTCGCCATCGATTACGGCACGAAACGCATCGGGCTCGCCAAAAGCGATCCCCTCCGCCTCTTCGCCCAACCGGTAGGGACCTTCGACAGGGAAAGCCTCTTCAGGGCAGTGCGTGAACTGCTTGAAAACGGTGATGTCGAAAAGGTCATCGTCGGGTATCCCCTCAGCGAAAACGGCGAAAAAAATGCGATGACCCGGGTGGTCGACAGCTTCATAGCCGAACTTGGCGAAGCGTTCCCCGCCCTTCCCATCGAGACCTTCGACGAACACTCTTCCTCGTCGAAGGCGAGGAGCATCCTTGTTTCCTCGGGCATATCGAGAAAAAAACGAGGCGAGAAAGGACGGATCGACAGCGCCGCAGCTTGTGTGATGCTTACCGCCTACCTCGAGAGCCATCCGTAAAATCAGTAATCCCTGCCACCCGGGGACGGATATTTTTCGTCAGGGCGCCTCACGGTAACATCATCAGAAGCACGTACCGGAATCCATTTCGGACCGAGAATTTCCATGCGGGGACAAACCCGGGCAACGGGGCTTCGGAACAAATAAATAGAGGGACCCTTTAGCTTTTCCTTGCCTCTTCTGTATCTTCAAGGGTAAGGCAATACCCACT
>CAIYPU010000094.1 GCA_903928225.1 uncultured Chlorobiaceae bacterium | reverse complement strand
CTTCCAGCAGCCTTTTACGTTATCGGGATGGGCTTGTGCCTTGCCGGGCAAGGGGAAGTGAATGTCAGTCGTGAATCGAGAACAATGCTGGTCAAAACTACGATATTGAGGTTGCCGGGTTGCCGATACCATGAATGAGATCGGCACTTCAGTTCGGTGAAGTCCAATAATGTTATCAGGTGACAGCGTTTTTCAATGCAGCAGACCGACAAGCGATTTTATCTTGAGCCACCAGACAATCCATACCGCTTCCCTGATATTCTTTCTGGTCATTTTTGATTTCCCTACCGACCTGTCGACGAAGACGATCGGAATTTCCCTGATAGTGAAACCCATTTTCCATACCCTGAAGTGCATCTCTATCTGGAAAGAATATCCCTGCGAATTGATCCTGTCAAGATCGAGCTTTCGAAGTACTTCGGCACTGAAACACTTGAAGCCGCTTGTCGGATCTTCGACTGGCATGCCGGTGATTACTCTTGTATAGATACTGGCCATTTTCGAAAGTATCAGTCTGCCGAGTGGCCAGTTCACGACATTCACGGTATTGTTCATGTACCGTGAACCAATGACGACACCGGGCGATTGTTTTTCCATCGTTTCGAAAAACTGTCTGATAACTTTTGGGTCATGTGAAAAATCCGCATCCATTTCGATGATATACCCGTACCCTTTTTCTATGGCGTATCTGAACCCTGTGATGTACGCAGTGCCAAGCCCCAGTTTCTTTTCCCTTTGAATCAGGTAAAGGGACGGTATGTTTTCTCTCAGTCCCGTAACAATCGCCGCGGTACCGTCAGGTGAATTGTCGTCGATCACAAGGATATCAAGTTCGCCTGCATAGAGAGCATAGAGATCGCCTATCAGCCTCCCGATATTTTCCGACTCGTTATAGGTCGGTATGATAACGAGCGCTTTTGCAGGATATGCCCGATCACCGGTTTTGTACAATGACATAAGCTCGTTCTTTTCCGGAAATATGCGGGATAATATCTACAAAATAAAGAGCCTTGAGGTCAGTGAGGCTTTTTGCGCCTTTAACCGGAGCAGGAAACTCATATGCTGTATTGATCAGTGCAGGACCGTTGATGTTATTATTCAGTCGTGCCCGTTTATTTCCGCCTGCATCTTGCTTCTCCAGGCAGCGAAAGATACTGTACGAAATCTGTATCCCTGTTTGAAGTCCTCATATTCGAACTGATGGCCTGGACTGAACAGAACCCTGTCCTGCGCTTTTTCAATCACGCTCCAATATTGAGCCTGACTCTGTTCGCAATGTACAACAAGGAAGTGCCCTCAGGATTTCGGATGAATTTATGAGCGTGAAAAGCAAGTGCGTCAAAAAACGTCATATGCGTGAGCCAGTCCGGAAGACCGAACTTTCAGAAAAGACAAAGGCTGTCACAGTTTTGTCTCTGTGACAGCCTTCTGGAAACCTGTCGGAGAAAACAGGATAAAACCTGTTACCTCACTTCGCGATGGAACCTGTGCAGGAACCTCAGATCGAAATCGAGCCTTTCAGGTGGAGTAAAGGAGAAATCAAGTACCTGACCGTCGGGCAGAACTTCGACAAGCGCTCCTGACGGACATTCGTCACCGGAGAAACATGCCGAGCATGAAATACAGGCGTCCTGGTCGATATAGCAGCGGAACCCGCCTTCCTGGACATCCCCGTAGAACTTGTACCCGATCGCGTTGACCTTGGGCGGACATTTGTCAAGGCAGAGTCCGCAGCCTACGCACAGGTTCTCAAAAATGAAGTAATGCTTTTTTTCCCTCGGTGCAGCTTTTTTCGGTACCGCTGCTGCCGGAGCAGGTGCAGCTTTAGCAGCAGGTGCGGCAGGCTTTGCTGCTGGCTCTGCGCCAGCTTCCGGCGCACCCTTTGGTGCAGGTTTCGCCGCTGCTTTCGGTGCAGGTTTAGGCGCTGCCTTTGGTGCAGCTTTTTTAACCGGGAGAGCAGATTCCTGTCGCAATCCGGTCCTGCCGAGGTTGACGTTCAGGGGATCGAGACGAGCTTTTCCGCCAGTCTCTCCGGGCGCTTCCTTGGGTTTCGCCTGTGCCTGCTTCGGTGCCGGAGCTTCGCCTTTGGGTGCACCCTTGGGCGCAACCTTCGGTACGGCTTTCGGCGGTGCTGTCTCTTTATCTTGCTGTTGTACAGGATCGGCCATAAAAACCCTCCTCTTTAATTACATGATAAACTGTTAATGTCAATAAACACAGCCGGAAGCGGTTTCCCGCCCCCGGCTGTGACAGAAGTTAAGCAATCAGCTTCATCAGGTAATCGACAACCTGCGTCAGCAATGCCTGACCGGTGATCGAAGCATCGCTTACCGTCGGAGGCAGCGGCTGGTTGGTCTGATAGAAACCGTTGGCAATGAAGAGGAAGACCAGCATGAAGGTACCACCGAAATAGAGGAAGGTACCGGCAAGCTTGGAGTCCGAAATAGTAAGGACCGGGAACCTGAACGAAACGTCGCGGCCGAGGAACTTCTTACCGAGCCAGCGGATGGTCCTGGTCTGGATGTCGGCACCTTCAAGACGCGAACCGCGATCTTCAAACCATACAGCGAAGCTGATAAACCATACGAGATGGCCGATCATCAGAATCGTCGAGAGGTGAGAGCTCGAGAAGATCGTCACGGTTTCCGTCCAGAAATAATAGAAGATACCGGACGTGTAGTGATGGTGCAGGTGAGCTACCGAATCCCATGCTTTCGCATCGGCGGCAGGAACACCGTACATCATGGAAGCGATCCATGCGCCGTCGATATACCAGCAGACCGCCGAAAGGCCTTTGACTCCCCAGAGCATGGCGAACCAGAGCTGGTCCTGGATGGATACGCCGCAGGTACCACCGTAAACCGGGCCAAGACATGGGAACGAATACGAGTTCTTCTTGAGGCCGAGGTCATCCCACAGCGGTGAAGTGTGGGCGAAGAACGCGATACGGACAAGTGCGATCAGAGAGAAAAGCGAGCCGGCGGTGATAACGTGCGCCATGACCCAGTCGTTGATGCTCGGATCGGCAAACATCCACTGGAAAACAGGAAGCGGTTTCAGCCAGTAGAACGACATCATGATGTTCGTACCGAAAATGTTCAGTTCGCAGATGGTGTTCCAGACGATGACCGCATAAACGGAAAGCATTGTTGCAAAGCAGAGAGCCATAACGGTACCGAGGATCTTGACCTGGACTTCCTGGTCACGTCCTTTGGCGATCCAGATGGATTTGATCTGGCTGTAGAGGCCGTTGAGCTGGATCTTGAGGAGGTACTGGCCGCCATGGTAGACACCGGCAAAAACATAGAGAACGCCGCAGATGATATGGTTGAAGGTGATGAGGTTGGTCACGACCCTTGACATACCGAAAGCCGAGCCGCTCTTCGGAAGAATTGCGAAAGCAGGGAAGTCTGCGAATTCCTTGGCTCCGGAGATAATCTTGCCGCCCTGTTCGACGAAATTGTAGCTGACGCGGTTGAACGGTTCGCCGTAAAGGTAGAAGACGAGATCATCAAGTTTTTTGTAGTACGGAGCAAAGGATGGCTGCTGGAAGGCAACGAAGGCGATCACGCCGAGCGCAATATTAATATAGCCGATTGCCGTCAGGTGAACGGAAAAGGCAGCCTTCATGTCATCGTTGAGATGGATGGCCGCGTTGGGCGGATTGTTCCACCAGTAGACACCAAGAGCGAAAAAGACAACACAGAAAACGAACGACATGAACGTTTCCGAGTAGATCGTCTGGAAATCAGGGATCGGAGGGAATCCGAGGACAAGCCACATCACAAGGCCCCAGCCGAGGAATAGAAGCGACATGTAAACTGCATGGGGTCCGAGAGCATCCTTGTAGGTTTTGGCGCTGGTGCCGCTGAAAACCATGTCACCGAATTTACCGAGGAACCTGAAATCGCGGAAGTTGCCTGCACGGCCGGTGAACGGGTTCGTAAGGTTGTGCGTCCAGTGGCGCCATCCGCCGAAAAGCAGTATTGACCCCGAGACCAGATGAAGGATCGCCCAGCCGATCAGTTTCGATGCTGCTAATTCAAGATCTTCTGTCTTTGTGCTGTAGGTATCGATACCGAGGGAGACCATACGGGGTTTGATGGTCAGGTAGAACCAGTTGTCGTGGAAACCCGGGGCACCCCACGGAAAGACCTGAATACCGGAGATGTAGTAGATTGCCATGAGGAAGCCAAGCACGCCAAGAAGCGCAAGGTGGCCGCCGACAACCTGCTCGTCATCAAGTTTTTCGGTATCGAAAATCTGATACCACTTGGTTGAGCGGGTTTCTGTTCTCTGGAACAGAAATCTTCTCATTTTGGCGGCATCCTGTTCCTTGATCACGGATGGTGCGCCTCCCTTTGGCGAAGGAGCGCCCCCCTTGGGCGGTGGAACAGAGCCCTTTGGCTTGACTCCTGCCGGATTCACTTGTTCAGCCATTGTATTCTCTCCTTTGTTTGGACATATTTCAGGTAAAAAAACCGAAAAAACCACTCTGCCGTACCAAAGGAACAAACCGGGCGCCACGGAAGGATCTGAACCCTGTTTTACCTTTTTGCCTGTTCCGCCAGAGGAACCAGAATGTGAGTAAGAACCGAAAGCATCAAATCTATGCAGAAGACACCGAAAAATAAGACGTAATCAAGCAATTCACCAAATCAACCGCCCTTGATTTCACCAAGTAAAATAAGAAAAATTATTTAATAGTAAATTAATTTGGAGTCGGGGAATAACGCTATTCATTTATTATACAGTATGAAAGCGCTTTACTGCCTCATGCCGGAATCGGCTGCGGGCAGGGATGACGGCCAGAAATTTTTTAAATCGGCACCAGGATAACCACCATGGAGATACCATTCAGCAAACTGTCAGGAGCAGGCAACGACTTTATTATCATCGACAACATGGACATGTCGATACATCTCGGAACCCGGCGGATAAGGGATCTCTGCACCAGACGGACCGGCATCGGGGCAGACGGCCTCATCCTTATTGAACCGTCCGAAACATACGCGTTCAGCATGAACTACAACAATTCGGACGGTCTGCCCGGCTCGATGTGCGGGAACGGCGGCAGGTGCGCCGTCTATTTCGCGATGTCTGTCGGCATCCCGGTATCCGATGACAGGCACTATGTCTTCGAAGCGAACGGCAACCGTTACGACGCATGGGTAACCGCTCCTGAAACCGTTAAACTGCGCATGCTTGCGCCCATGGATTTCAGAAGCGGCATGGAAATCGAAGGACTTGCCTGTCATTCGCTCGACACCGGTTCTCCGCATGCTGTCATCTACACGGATGATCTGGAGCATGCCGATGTCACCGGAAAAGGGAAGGCAATCCGCCACAGGACAGATATCTTCCCTGGCGGCACCAATGTTAATTTCATCGAGATCACTTCCCCGGACTCGATTTCGGTGCGGACCTTCGAACGCGGCGTGGAAGATGAAACCCTTGCCTGCGGCACCGGAGCCGTGGCTTCCGCGCTGATGAGCCGACGGCTGGGAAAGGTTGATGGAACAGCCATCCGGGTAAGGGTGAGAAGCGGCGAATTTCTCGAGGTAAGCTTCAGCGAGGATATGCAGGAGGTTTTTCTCTGCGGTCCAGCAAAAATTGTATACAAAGGCAGTTTTGAAAACTGAAAGAAGTGGATTATTTGCGGTTTTTTCGCCGGATTTTATTCATCACATTGTAAATTATTGCAAATATTCCAACTATAACTCCTATATTATACGGTTATAAGTGCAGAGCTTCGCTGCCATAGCTTTAGCTTTGGGCAGCAATGTGCATTTTCAATACGACCGGCGTCTTCCATTTTTCCGAGAAAAAGTAATTTTTCCTGGCTGATGAAAGCAAATCGGCACGGTTCTTTTAATGTTTTGCTTCGGGATCACCAAACATGCGGCTATGAATCCCAATATCCGGTATCCGGCTGTAGCAGAGACACATTACCCCTCTGAAACAGAAGCCCTCGAAGAGCTTCTTTCACAGCTTCTTGCGTCCGACGTAAAAGAACACCCGCACAAAGGCAAGCAGATCAGGGCGGTCCTCGCTCCGCATGCCTCGTACGACATGAGCGGAAAAGTCGCTGCCGAAGCTTACAGGGCACTCAAAGGCAAAAGCTTCCACACCATTTTCCTGCTTGGAAACACCCACGCGTTTTTCTTTGACGGCATTGCCACGGACAGCCGTCATGAATGGCTTACGCCTTTAGGGAGCGTTCCGGTCAACATCAAGCTGATCAAGCAGCTCTGTTCCTCCGAAGAAAAAAACATCCGGATGCTCGACATCGCGCATGATGTCGAACACGTGCTCGAACTGCAGATTCCGTTCCTTCAGACATCGATTGACAACCCTTTTTCAATCGTTCCCATCCTGCTCGGAGCAAACGCCAATATCGGTCAGTTCGCCGACCTGCTGCGCACCCTGCTCCAACCCGACAGCCTTGTCGTCGTTAGCAGCGACCTGTCGCACTATCCGACCTATCACCAGGCAATGCAGATCGATGCCGAAACAATCGAAGCCATCGTCAGCCTCGATATCGACAAGCTTGATTCCTGCCAGAAAATACTCAGAGGCAAATCCGAAAGTGCGTCGATCAACATTTTCTGCAGCCCGGATGCAATTAAAATCCTGCTGATGATCGCAAAAGCGCTCGGCTGGAAAGCAGAACGGCTCTCGTACCTGAACAGCGGTCATCTTCCGGACGACGACAAATCGGGAGTTGTCGGTTACAGCTCGATTATTTTCTACGAAGAAGAGAACGGCTAGAATATTCAGGTATCAGGAAGTAACCCTCTCCTGCAGACAAATACGGACTACCCGCCGGACCTGTTTCTGTGAAGCAGTTCATATGCGTTATCGGGATACCCTGCCCAATAGCAGCTTTTCTCGCCATTTTCTGACTTCACCATAAAAACAGCTCATTCATCGTTTTCAGCAATGAATACCAGAACAGTAGTATCCGATCCTGTCCATCACGCTCCTTCCTTTCCCGCTGCAGAAGCATCGCAGAACCTGTTCAGTGAAGCTCAACGCCAACTTGACGAAGCGGCTGCATTCATGAAGCTCGAACCCTCGGCTCATGAACTGCTGCGTCGGCCGATGAGGGAACTCCATGTGACCATTCCGGTCCGCATGGATAACGGGAGCACGAAAATTTTCCATGGTTTCCGGGTACAGCACAACGATGCACGAGGTCCCAACAAGGGGGGGATCCGTTTCCATCCCGAAGAGACCATCGACACCGTCCGGGCCCTCGCTGCATGGATGACCTGGAAAACGGCAGTCATGGACCTTCCGCTCGGCGGCGGAAAAGGCGGCGTGGTCTGCGACCCGAAAACCATGTCCGAGGGAGAGCTCGAACGCCTTTCACGCGCCTACATTCGTCAGACTGCCTGTATTCTCGGCCCCGAAAAGGACATCCCTGCTCCCGATGTCTATACGACCCCCCGGATCATGGCATGGATGGCTGACGAATATTCAATCTTGCGGGGCAACAACGAATTCGGGTCCATCACCGGAAAGCCTGCCGCCCTCGGAGGCTCTGCAGGCAGGAGCGATGCCACCGCGAGAGGCGGGATATTCTGTATCAGGGAAGCTGCCTCCCTGCTCGGCATCGACCTCAGGGGAGCTGCCGCCGCCATACAGGGCTATGGCAACGCGGGCTCCCATGCGCACCGGCTGGCCGAAGAACTGCTCGGGATGAAAATCGTTGCGGTGTCCGATTCGAAAGGGGGCATTTTCAACTCCGAAGGCCTGAGCTGCAATGCAGTATCGGCCCATAAAAAAAGTACCGGTTCGGTAACCGGCTTCCCTGGCGCAGTACCGGTCACCAATGAAGAGATTGCAGGCCTCGACGTTTGCGTTTTCATACCGGCAGCGCTCGAAGGAACGATCCACAAGGCCAACGCCGACAGCGTAAGGGCACGCATGATCGCCGAACTGGCCAATGGCCCGTTGACTCCGGATGCCGACAAGGTCCTCCATGAAAAAGGGTGTTACATCATCCCCGACCTGGTCTGCAACGCCGGCGGGGTGACCGTTTCCTGGTTTGAAATGGTGCAGAACTCCTATGGTTACTACTGGGATGAAGAGGACGTGCACAGGCGCCTTGAAAAAAAGATGGTCACGGCATACCGGAATGTACACCGCGCGGCCCTGGAACATAAGGTGCATAACCGCCTGGCGGCTTACATCATCGCAATCGGCCGTGTTGCGGAAGCCATGAAGCTGAGGGGCTGGACATAAACGGCCGGTTGCAGCTCTGACCTCAGGCAGTCAGGAAACGCAGTATTTCAGGCAGGCAGCGGGTTTTCAGGTCATATCGTTCGACCACGGTCTTGCGGGCATTGCGCCTGATCGCTTCGAAACGTGCAGGATTGTTCACCGCCTCCCCGACAGCCCTCGACAGCTGTTCTGGATTGAAAAAGTCCACCAGCAAACCGTTCTCCCCATCCCTGACAACCTCCAGCACGGGTGCGGTCGAAGAGCCGACCACAAGGCATCCTGCGGCCATGGCTTCGAGCATCGACCAGGAAAGCACGAACGGATAGGTCAGGTAGATATGCGCCGAGGAGACCCGCAGTACGTTCAGGAAGTGACTGTAGGGAAGCTTGCCTGTAAAGTGCACTCGTGACCAGTCCACCTGCGATTTCACCTCTTCGGTGTAGATGGATCGGTATGTTTTTCCTTCGGGCGGTTTTTTCCCATAACTGACCGCGTCGCCTCCCACAATGACGACTCTCGAACCGGGACATCGCTCCTGGATAAGCGGCAACGTGCGCATCAGCACATGAAAACCCCGGTACGGCTCCAGGTTTCGGCCGACATAGGTTATTATCCTGTCCGCCTTTTTCAGGCGAAGACCTTCAATTTCCAGTGTTGCGGAGTTTTCCGGACAAACCACCGAGGTATCGATACCCTCGTGGATGACCCGGATTTTCCGCCCGAACTCCTCGGGATACCGCCTTTTCTGCCAGGTTGTCGGGGAAATGCCGTCATCAGCCGACTCGAGCGCGAGCAGTTGCGTGGTATTCTTCACCCTCACCCTGCACCGGTCGTCGAAGGTCGATGGAAATTCAGGATCGAACCCCACATCCCCGCCGGTCGCATGATAAAAATATTCGAAATAGGTGACATGACGTGATTTCGGAAAAACATCACGAAGGAACATCGATTCTCCCCAGGCAGGGTGGCTCACGACGACATCCGGCTGGAACCCTTTCTCTTTCAGGCCGATAGCCGTTCGGGCCACCTCCTGGCCTCTTCGGACAGCTCCTTCATAATCCCGCAGGTAGTGGTGTGTGCCAGGGCTGCCTCCCTGTTTCGGCTGGTATCCAACAACGGTGATCGCGGGATGCAGGAGCGAACGGTTTTTCATGTTCGCAAACTCCCCGATCGCCACGACCCGGTGCCCGGGCATGCCTGCGAGGGCAGCCGCGACATGCCGGAACTGGCCGGGAAAGTTCTGATGGACAAAAAGAAAATTCATGGTAGAAAAATAAAATAAAAATTTTTTATGCCCTGCCGCCTGCCGAAACTTTACTGCCAGTGTGAGAATCGGCCTGAAAACTTCGGTTACAGCCGCCACCCGCTTTCACTGAAAACTCAACAGGCCCCCGAAATACGGAAGCTGATTTTTTTACTTTAATAATAATGAGCTATTTTATCAGTGTATTGGAAACCTGACTTTTTTTTATCCGGGCTCTCTAACAATTCAATTGACAAGACCATGAAAAAACTGATACTTCCTCTGATGGTTGCAGGCATCGTTGCCGCTCCATCTCTCGCACTGGCGGAAGCAACCCCTTATGTCAGCATTTCCGGAGGCCTCAGTCTCATGAACGATTCAGAAGAAACATCAATTGCAACCTTTAAAACCGGTTATGTTGTCAATGGCGCCATTGGACTGAAAAACGATTCCTACAGGCTGGAAGCGGAAGTCGGCTATCACAGCAACGATCTCGATACCTGGGATGGCGATCCTGCAATTACAGATTCCAACATTTCCATCTGGTCGTTCATGGCCAACGGCTACTTCGATTACAACATGGCAGATTCCGACATTACCCCTTACATCATGGCTGGTCTTGGTTATGCAAGCGTCAACGGAGATGATGGCTCAAATACTTACGATGACGGAGTTTTCGCCTGGCAGGTCGGAGGCGGCGTAGGTTTCAAAGCTGCTGACAAGGTAACTATCGATCTCAGCTACCGCTACTTCGCCACCGGCGATGCAGATCTTGGCGATGAAGTGTTCTCCATTTCCACCCATAACATCCTTGCAGGCGTCAGGATCGGCATCTGAATTGCCGCTGCAAGTTCCAAAAAAGCATATCTGAAACAGAAAAACCCCGGCTTTCGGGGTTTTTCCGTTTCGATACGCAATTCGTCAGACGACAACGATATCATCGGACAGGGCGCTCAGCCTTTCGCCTCCCTGACCCGTGACTACGAAGGTATTTTCGATACCGATGGCGCCCCTTCCTGGGAAGACGAATTTCGGTTCAACAGCCACGACCTGCCCGGCCTGGAGCGGCTCCCTGAAACCCTGGGCGAGCACAGGCAGTTCGTCAAGTTCGAGTCCGACCCCGTGGCCGACAAAGCGGGACTGCTCTCCCGGCATACCCATGAAGCAGTGCCCCAGCCCTTCCTTTTCAGCAATTGAAGCCGAGAGCTGATACATTTCCTCGCAGATTGCACCGGGCACCATCGCAAGCCGCACGGCTTCCTGAATCCCGAGCGACACATCGAACGCGCGCCGAAGTTCCGCATCGAGCTCGCCGATGACGAACATACGGGTCATGTCGATGATATAACCGTTCCGGATTCCGGCAAAATCGACAAGGACAGGCTCGTTCGCGCGGATCGGTTCAAGCGAAGCTCCCTGGGGCGATGCGCTCGACAGCCCCCTGCCGGTCACTGCGCCATCGAAGAAGCCGTAGGTCGCCGCTCCCCCGGACACCGCCATACCGCCGAATAGCTCCTGGTTGAAAGCCCTCATCCGTACATACCCCTCGTGCCCCCTTTTTCGCAGCCTGAATTCCATTTCTGCCGCAAGGTCAAGTTCGCTCATCCCTTCCCGCAGAAAACCAGGCACCTCGGCAAAGACCGATGCCAGCATTGAGGCACTTTCGCGAAGCAGTCCGATTTCGAAAGGGGTTTTGATCGAGCGCGTCTCACGTACGATCATCGATATATCGACGAACTCACGCCCCGGAAGTATCCTGGAATAAAAAACATGCTGCTGCACAGGAACCGCATCGAACGTCATCCCGATGCGCAACTGTCCAGCCGGAATATGCTTTTCGAACTCCCTGCTTGACGGAAACGGGCGGACTTCGGCACAAAGGCACTCAACCGTCGCCCTGGATATGCTCTTGCGGACGAAAAGCACCGGCATCCCTTCAGCAGGAAGCCAGAGGGCGGAGTTCTGCCGCGTTCCCGTAAAGTAATAGATATCGGCCGGCATGAGCAGGAGCGCGGCATGCACTCCGGCGTTCCCGAGCCTCGCCTGCAGGCGCGAAACCCGCTCCTGCATCTCAACAGCTGATACTGCGATCACTTGTACCATAAATTGCTATTTAAAATAACGCTTGCGGTTGTCCGGCTCCCTGACGCCCGGGAGTTTTGCGGCAAGGAGCGGCGAAAACAGCATGAACGTGAGGCCGAAAATCATCAGGCCTCCCTGCCGGAGGTCATAGTCCGAAAGGATTCGTTCCCACGTTGCGCCTGTCAGCAAACCAAGGCCGACTTCAAAACAGAGTGTCAGCAGCACCCAGAACGCACCGGCAAGCAATTGCTGCCTGGTTGAGGCAAGTACAAAGGTGCGGCGGCAAAGCGCCGTTATGAGAAAAATGAGCGCCGAACCAAGAAAAACCCCGATCTGGCGTGAGGGCATATCACCAATAAACGGCACGAGGAAAAGGCGGCGCAAACTCCCGTTCGCCGTCTCGGCGGCGGCTATCATCAGCCACACCAGGAATACCCTTTTCCAGTTCATTCCGGTCATTGTTCCGGTTCAGTTATTCTTCGCGGTTATTTCTCCAGCGAGTAAAAGTATAAATTTTACTGTTGAACAAACCCTTGCTCTTGCCATTCTGTCATTTACCTGTCATGTTGACTTTTTCCTGTCATTCTGAACGGAGTGAAGAATCCATCATGGGCAAAGCAGGAATATGGATGCTTCACTTCATTCAATTACGTTCAGCATGACGAACCTCCCATCGAAAAAGAGTGGTGACTTGTGGTTGCCTCAATAATAAGTGGTCAATCGTTTTCTTCAAAATCGATCTCGTCTATCTTCGGCACCTCCCGTCGAACGGCAGTAATGGAGAGGTTGATCTTCCGGTATCTCATGACGCCGAAAACGCCTGTCACCACGCCGAAGGGTATGCATGCGGCACCGATGAATGTAAACCATTCATGCTGCGAAAAATGCATCATCGAAACGCCTGCAATGATCAGGGAAACTCCTGAACGCGCATAGGCGAGAAGGGTACGCTCATTTGCCAGTATTGTGCGGTCGATCGCCAGTTCATCGCGCAGGATCAGCTCTTTGTCCTTGAATTTCTGATATGGTGATTTTGCCATTGGAACAGTACTTCTTTATATCCTGATCGCCATTCCGATACCGGTTTGCATGACAGGAACCTGTTGAAAAGATTAAAAAAAAACTGATACAGTATAAATCTTTGAAACTGCCGGGACAAACTTTCAGGGTGAAAGAAAAAGCCGATGTCAACGAAGGGTTTTCCATTTTTTAACTCCCTGCTGCGAACTTTTTAAAAGCGGGAACGCTTTTGTTTTTCCGTACGGTCATCGTTCACCGGATGTGGCAGAACCATCCGGAGTTCTTATGATACAACTTGTCTTTCTATGGTATTTTCAACAATGTAAACGGAGAAACGTATATGCAGAAATGGGTATGTGTTCCATGCGGTTATGTCTACGATCCCGAAGTTGGCGATCCCGACAGCGGGATAGAACCCGGTACACCTTTCGAAGATCTTCCGGACGACTGGGTCTGCCCGGTTTGCGGCGTAGACAAAACGCTTTTCGAACCTTACGACGAGAAACGCGGCCGCTGAACAGCCAATGAAAAACGCACCAACCGGTGCGTTTTTCCATTTCAGCAGTGCTACTCCATCATGTCCGGCATCTTATTGCGTCCGGCCCGGCGATTCCGGACCCGGGCGCAGGGATTCCGCAGCCTTTCCCTTGAGCGTCCGGAACTTGTCGCTGACCGCCTCTATTTTCGACTCCCACGCCGGGTCCGTTGCCGTCGTGCGGGCCTCCTCGAGAAAGGTGAGGATGGTCGATGTGCAGGCGATTGGATCGAAAAGGACCCATTTGGCGGAAATACCGAGAAATAACGCGAACATGAAGAGTGCGAATTTAACAATATCGAGCGATGAGGGCAGCATAGCCGAAACCACTCCGAGCGGGAGCATGAACGCAAGGGTAGTGAAGACGACGAATACGTAACTGAGCAGAGTCAGCGCGAGGGAATTTTTCAGGAGGGCCTTCCATGACTGGCAGTAGACGATAATGCCCTTCTTTGCCGCATCGAACACATTTGTGTTCCCGGTATGGAAGGTATAGGCGATAACCGATTCGTCAATGTAGGTGAGGCTGAAATTCACGATACGCTGCAGGATGGCTGCAAGCCCGTCCAGACCGGGGATCGGGATGGCGTTCATGATATTGAACAGCGTCCGGTTCAGCGAAATCAGCACCCCTTTGACAAGCTGGTCGACAAGGGCGAGTATGCTCACCTCACGGTAGTAGTGCATAACCCTCTCCTTCGCCCAGCCTGTCTGGGATATCCCGGAAGGAAGCCGGCCGTCACGTGCAATTTCTGTGATCAGCGCGATATGCCCGGCTTTGAGAAGGTAGAGGACATACTCCCTGAGAAGCCTGAACCCGAACCCTCCGGCAAACATCAGGAGGAAAAAAAGCACGAACGAGGCACCCGCTCCGAAAATGCTCCCGACCAGAACAAGCACGCCAAGCAGGAGCGCGGCAACCACGGCTGCCGAACCATAGACCATCGCCCGGTAGAGCAGGTATACTTTCGTCTTTGCCACAATGCCGATTGCCCGGCCTAGCTGAAGTCCCATGGAGTTCCTCCTTGTTCAGGGGTTGTCGGTTATTGCTTCGGCGTCATGCTGAACGAAATGAAATGAAGTGAAGCATCCATTTTTCTGATTTTGTGCTTTGTGGATTTTTCGCTGTCGCTCAGAATGACAAAGAAAAAGAGAGAACGACAAGAGCAAGACGTAATGACAAGAAACAGAAAACACTGACGTGGCGTTTGTTTCCAAACTCGCCCGACACCCATATTCGTTCAGTATCATACCCTTCAGTGCTGCTCCTGTTGCGGGGCCTCTCCCTCGTCACTCTTTGGGGAGGCTGTTCCGTTATCCTTCGTTGCCGCATTGTCTGCACTGCTGTCCGCCGAGGCTTTTTCGATCATGTTTTCAGGGACTCCAACAACCACGGAATCGACCGCCGTCGTATCCGGCGTTGCAGCCATCACCTCGTTGTAGTCGGGAACAACGATACCCCGTCTTTTCATGATGGCGTATATGATCCTCGAACGGTTCCTGACATACCTGGAAGAGCCGTTCGGCTTATATTTTATCGGGTTCGGCAGCACTGAGGCGAGTTTTGCCGCCTGATCGGCCGAAAGGTTCGCTGCACTCACCCCGTAGTAGTGCCGGGCAGCTTCCTCGATGCCGAAAATTCCGTCCCCCCACTCCGCCACGTTGACATAGAGCTCGAGGATGCGGCGCTTGGTCAGCGATTTCTCGAGGCGCCAGGTAAGAATCGCCTCCTTCACCTTGCGTATCGGGTTCTTCGATGGCGAAAGAAAAAGGTTCTTTGCGAGCTGCTGGCTTATCGTGCTGCCGCCCATCTTGAATTTTCCGGCTGCAAGGTTTTTTTCAAACGCCTTCTCCATCGCATCATAGTCAAATCCCTCGTGATGCCAGAACTTGTCGTCCTCGGCAATCAGCACCGCCTTGATGAGGTTCTGTGAAACTTTGCCGATCGGGACCCACTGCTGCAGTATTTTCTTGTCTTTCTGCCCTTCCCTCCACCATTCGGACTCCCGGTACTGCATGAACGCCGTCTTCTGTGGGTTCTCGCGGGCGAGCCTGCCGACATCCGGATAGACGACATAACGCAGGATATCGGCGAAGAAAAGGATCAGCAGGAACACTGCGATGGTTTTGAAACGCTTCATGCCTTAGAACGGTTAAGTACTACCGATAAAAAATTGACCGGTAACAAAATACCAAATATGAGCGACTTCATAGAGGACCCAGCAGAAAAATCTCCCGGTAACAAGGTCTGGTGGAAGGCGGAAAAAAATGATATGCGGGAAGAACGGGCAGCTGAATCATTCAGGAAACCTGCCCAGAGCGTAGAGGAGTACCCTTGGGCAGACTCGAACTGCCGACCCACAGTTTAGGAAACTGTTGCTCTATCCACTGAGCTACAAGGGTAAGAACCCTAATTTAGAACTTTTGGAGAAAGATGCAACCCCAATTTTGCAGGCACCTCTATTATTTATTTATTGTCCATTACTTTCTTCCGAACATCCGGTCAAGCTGGTCCAGCGAAAACTTCACGATAACCGGCCTGCCGTGGGGGCATGAGTAGGGCTCCCTGGTCGCGAAGAGGTTGTCGATGAGCGAGCGCATCTCTTCGAGCGAAAGTTTCTGCCCGGCCATGATGGCGTTTCGGCATGAATAGGATTTGGCGATGTTGTCGCGCTTCTCCAGTTTGAGCTTCGAAGCGTTGCTCTGGTATTCGGAAATCATGTCCTGGAGAATGGTGACCTCCGTGCCGGGCCGGACATCCTGCGGCACGCCTTCGACCATGACGGTCCTGCTTCCGAAAAGCCTGAGGTTGAAACCGAGCCGGTAGAGTTCCTCCCTGATTTCCTCGAAGACATCGTATTCCCATGGCCTGAGCTCGACCTTCTGGGGAAAAAGCAGTTGCTGGGAGTTGGGAACATTCTGCTCCATGACGTCCTGGGCTCGTTCGTAAAGGACCCGTTCATGGGCGACATGCTGGTCGATGATCATAACGCCTGTCTTGATCTGGCAGAAAATATACCGGTTGTGCAGTTGCCAGATTTTCGTGTCGGGCTCCTTGCCGATTTGCGAACTTTCTTCAACCGGAAGCGGGACCGACTGGATGGTGGCCATGCGTTCATCGCCATCGCGCACTTCCGCCTGGACCGCACCGGGCATGGAGGACGCAGGTATGAAAAAGTCTTCCTGCCGTGCTGAAAAATTTCGGGCGGGTGACGAAAAATCCGGGGCGCTGTTCCGGTAGGAAGAATAGAGGTCGCCGGTCGTCGTGGTTCGGCCCGGCATATCCTGGAAGGTGAGCTTCCTGAACGCGGGATCGTGCACGCCTCCGGAAAATGCGACATCGACCGGAGCCGCAGCCAGGTCCGGCGACAGGTCGTAAAGCCGTATCGCCCTTTTGACAACAGGGTAGAACATGTTCCTGACGCTGCGTTCGTCTTCGAACCGGACTTCGAGCTTCGCGGGATGGACGTTCACGTCGATGCGCGACGGATCGATGCCGAGAAAAAGCAACACGAAGGGGAGCTGCCGTTCGAACAGCAGGTCGCCGTAAGCCTGGAGCACCGCCTGGGCAAGCATCCGGTTCTGGATGACGCGCCGGTTGATGAAGAACAGCTGATCCTCCTTGCGGCGTTTCTGGATAGCAGGCTTGCCGAGAAACCCTTTGATGGTCAGGAAATCGTTATCGTCGGACACTTCGATAAGACCGGAAGCAAAATCCTCGCCGTAGAACACGTCGAGCCTTTCCGTCATATCGGGGCCTTTCAGGTTGAACAGCTCTTCGTCGTCGCTGTGCATCTGCCAGTCGATTTCCGGATAGGCAAGGGCATATGATTTAACCACCTCGTAGATATGGCTGAATTCCGTGGCGTTGGATTTCATGAACTTGCGGCGTGCGGGAACATTGTAGAAAAGGTTGCGCACGCTCATCGAAGTACCGGTCTCGCCCTGGGAAGAGGTTTCTTCGGCGAGCAGGCCGCCCTCGTAACGCAGTTTCAGCGCTATTTCGGAGCCCGAGTTACGGGTTTTCAGTTCGAAATGGGAGACCGAGGAAATGCTGGCGAGCGCTTCGCCCCTGAACCCGAGGGTCTGGAGGGCATCGAGGTCGTCGACGCCGGTGATCTTGCTGGTAGCGAACCGTTCGACGCACATGAAAGCATCCTCGCGCCCCATCCCGGAACCGTTATCGACGATACGGATAAGTTCTTTCCCGGCATCCTTGATGAAAACGCCGATTTTCGTCGCGCCTGCGTCGATGGAGTTCTCGATCAGCTCCTTGACGACCGAAGCCGGGCGCTGCACCACTTCGCCAGCGGAAATCTTGCTGGCCACAATCTCAGGCAATCTCGCAATTCTGGGCATTCGTCCTCAATCAATACCTGTTATATTCAAAAAAAAACGGCCATCCCAATCCGGTGCATGGCATCGAATAAAACATATTCTTTTTACCAGAATGATCATAACGCTTTCGGAACAGGTTTTCCCTTGAAACCGCAGAGGAAGGCCTGGGCAAAGGGCTCTACAGGCAGATGGCGTCTATGTAAAAATCCGGGCACGACTTGAGGATCTGGTTTCCCGGAGGGATAATCACTCCTGCGGGGGCTTCAGGTGTTCCCACAGTTCCCTGAGGGCGGCCTGGCTGAAACGGAATTTGTTCACCGCGCGGTCGCCATGCATGTAAAGTGTTTTTGAGTACACCTCTCTGCTCCCTCTCCGGGCAAGCCCGAGACAGATCATGCCGACCGGTTTTTCGGAACCGCCGCCCGAGGGACCAGCGATCCCTGTCGTTGAAACTGCATAGTCGGCCCCGCTTTTTTCAAGGCAGCCGAGGGCCATCGCCCTGGCAACCTCCTCGCTGACCGCCCCATGCTGTTCGATCATTTCCTTCGGCACGCCGAGGGTGTTCTCTTTCGCATGGTTGCTGTAAACGACAAAACCCTGGAGGAAATATTCGGACGAGCCGGGAACATCGGTCAGCCTGCTTGCGATGAGGCCGCCGGTGCAGGATTCGGCGACGGCCACGGTTTTACCTGCCGAAATGAGCAATTCTCCGATGGTTTCTTCGAATGACTTCTCCCCGACGGTAAAGACGAACCGGCCTGCAAGCTGGAGGATCGCATCGGCAATTTCCCGG
>CAIYPU010000093.1 GCA_903928225.1 uncultured Chlorobiaceae bacterium | reverse complement strand
GAACTCGACGAGCAGCTTGAGGTTTGCCGGATCGACATCGGGCAGGATACCATGGCCGAGGTTGAACACATGTCCGGAGTGCTCGGTGTGCTGGCCGTACTGCTTGAGGATCTTCGCGGCTTCGGCTTTGATCCTTTCCGGTGTACCGTAGAGGATCGTGGGATCCATGTTGCCCTGGAGGCAGACGCGGTCCTTGAGTTCTGCGCGTGCTTTGGAAATATCGATGCCCCATCCGAGGCCCATGGCGTCGCAGCCGGTATCGGCGATATCGGAGAGGATGGTGTTGCAGTCCTTCGAGAACACGATGACCGGGGTTTCCGGATGCTTCGTCTTGATGGCCTGAACGGTTTCCCTGATGTAGGGCAGGGCGAATTCGCGATAATCATCCTCGGAAAGCGCGCTTGCCCAGGAATCGAAGATCTGGATGGCATCTGCACCAGCTTCGATCTGGCGCAGGGTGTACTCGGTGATGACGGTTGAGATCTTGCTGAGGAGCATGTGGGCCATTTTCGGCTCACGGTACATCATTTTTTTGGCGTTCGCATAGTTTTTCGAACCGCCGCCTTCCACCGCGTAGGTGAAGAGGGTCCATGCCGCACCGGAAAACCCGATGAGCGGAACACGGTTGTCGAGCTCTTTCTTGGTCATGCGGATAGCATCGAGCACGTAGCCGAGCTTTTCGTCGATATCCGGAACGATCAGCCTGTCGATATCGGCCTGGCTGCGGATCTGGGGAGTAAGCCTGATCCCTTTGGTTTCGATGATTTCGACATCCATACCCATCGCTTCATTGATGACAAGGATATCGGAGAAAATAATGGCTGCATCCACGCCCATCAGTTCCACTGGCTGAATGGTCACCTCGGTAGCCAGCTCCGGGGTTTTACAGAGAGTTAAAAAATCTGTTTTTTCTCTGACGGCACGGTACTCCGGCAGATAACGGCCGGCCTGCCGCATTACCCAGATCGGTGTCCGGGAACATGGCTGGCGCCTCAATGCCCGGAGAAAAAGATCATTTTTGAGCATGCAATGCAATAATTGATGGGTTGATAAAAAAATGCGAGTCAGGAGCCCCGGAAATCCGGCTGACGGCGATGATAAAAGTGCAAAGATACTCTTTTTCAGGCTTTTAAAAAATTTGCCTGAAAATCACGTTATCAAGGCTTGTTCCCGTTGCGGATCGGGGCTTCTTTCAGGTGACGATGTGCCGTTTGATGCCGAGCTGTTTGGCCGTGTAGCCCAGCGCGAGGCCCACCATCTCGGAGAGGTGGAAAACAGGTATGGAGTTTTTCTCGTCACCGGCCTGTTTGAGCGCTTTGGCCTGGTATCCGTCGAGCACCGTATGGCAGAGTGGACAGGGGGTCACGATGAAATCGGCCTTTTCCCGGATCGCCTCTTCGAGGGCTTCCGCGGCCACGTTGAGGGACTCCTCCTCCGCAACCAGCAGGGTGTGGAAGCCGCAGCACCGGTTCTTGTGCTCGTAGGGGATCGTTTTGCCTCCGAGCGCTTCGATGAGCTGGTCGAGTGAACTTGGTTCGACCGGGTTGTCGTGGCCGAGCACCTTGGAAGGCCTGAGGATGTGGCATCCGTAGAAAGGCGCTATCCTGTAGTTCGTCAGCGGCACTTTCACTTTCTCTTTTATGGCGTCGATCCCGACATCGTCGACAAGCACCCAGAGCAGGTGGCGGACATCGGAAGTTCCGCGGTATTCGAGCCCCTCTTTTTTCAGGATGTCGTTGACCTCCTTTTTCAGTTCCGGGGTTTCGTCGAGCTTTTTCTTTGCCGAACGGATGGTCATGAGGCAGGTATTGCAGGATACGACAAGGTCCTGTCCCATTTTTTCGGCAATGGCGATATTGCGTGCATTGACCAGCGCAAAATGCTTGGGGCTGACGTAGTCGAGGTTGCTCCCGCCGCAGCAGGTGCTTTCATGCATTTTAACCAGCTCGATGCCAAGGTCCTTCTGCCAGAGATCGATCGATCGGTCAACTTCTTTGGTCATCGACTCGTTGATACAGCTCAGATAATATGCGTAACGCTTCATCCTGCGGTTCTCCCCGGTTATTTATTATGTGATTTATGGTCTTCCCTGACATGTTCGGACATCTCCCTGAACATCGACCGGAACACCCTGATGCCCTTGGTCGGCTTCACCAGAGGGGGCGGCGGCGGAGTGCGCCGCTTGACGATCATTTTCATGGCCATTGGAAGAAGGTTCTTCAGGGTCCAGGCCATGCCGTTGGTACGGATGGGCAGGGTCGCTTCGACCAGCTTGCCTTTCTTTTCGATATCGGACATGAACGCTTCAGCATGCTTGGACCCGCTGGTATCCTTCATGCCCCTGCGCTCGATGGCATCTTCACGGATACCATGGATTGCGTCCATGATGGGGATGCTTTTCACGCAGGTCTCCTGGCAGCGGTAGCAGTGCGTGCAGTCCCAGACACCGTGGTCCTTCACCAGCTCGGCAAGCCGGACGTCGTGGATTGCGTCGCGGCTGTCGGAGTTCATCCGGTAGGATTTCAGGAGCACCGCAGGGGAGACGTATTCGCTGTTAGCCCGCAGAATGCTGCACTCTGAAACGCAGGACGCGCAGAGGATGCAATCCGTCGCCTTGTCGTATTTCAGGAACTCCTCTTCCGAAATCAGGAACTCTTTCTTACCCATTTTCTCTTCGGGCATCGTCGACTCGACCCAGTTCGAGTAGTGCTTCATCTTGTCGACAAGCGGGTCCATATCGACGATAAGGTCCTTGACGAGGGGAAGGTTTCGCAACGGCTCGACCTTGATGACGTTCGGCTCCCTGCACTTTTCGAGCACCTCCCATACCTGGGTGGTGCAGGCGAGCTTGGAAAGCCCGTTCACCCGCATGGCACACGAGCCGCAGATGCCAGCCTGGCAGAAAGCCCTGAAGCTCACGGTCGCATCGAGGTGCTCCTTGATGTAGTTCAGGGACCTGAGCACCGTGATACCGCGTTCCACCTGAATGGTGTAATCGTCGTAGTACGGTTTGCTGTCGATCTGGGGATTGAAGCGGAATACCCTGAAGGTGATATCTTTTTTCGCCTCTTCTATATGCGGTTCTGTTACCGTCATGAGCAATAAGGTTAATAAGTTCTTTCCTGAAGTTCGTAACGGCCCATGGTAACCGGTTTTTCACCGAGGGTGACTGTGCCGTTTTCCAGGGTGGCCACGGTATGCTTGTGCCATTTTTCGTCGTCCCTTACCGGAAAATCAACACGGGTATGGGAACCGCGGCTTTCCTCGCGGGCATAGGCACCTGCGGCGACGGTTTCGGCAAGGTCGAGCATGTTTTTCAGTTCGAGGACCTGAATGAGATTGGTGTTGTACACGTCACTGGTATCGAAAACGCGCACATGCTGGTAACGATCCCTTAGCGCGGCGATATCCTCGATGCCTTTGCGGAGCAGGGGGGCTTCACGGAAAATGCCGACGTTCATGGCGAGGGTCTGCCCGAGCTCCTCGCGCAGCGCACCGTAGCGCTCATAGTGGCCGGATGGCTTCATGAAGCTTCTCAGCTCTTCGGTCTTCTCGGCGATTTCCGATTCCGGTATGATGCCCGGGGCGAATTTACCCACTTCTTCAGCGGCGGTACGGCCGGCAATGCGCCCGAAAACGAGGATGTCGAGCAGGGAGTTGCCTCCGAGCCGGTTCGCACCGTGCACGGACACGCAGCCGCATTCACCTGCGGCATAGACGCCGCCCATGACGGTACGGCCGAAATTGTCGGTATCGATGCCTCCCATGGAATAGTGGGCGGTCGGCCTGACCGGTATCGGTTCTTCGATGGGATCGACACCTTCGAACTGCATCGACATTTCACGGATCTGCGGCAAACGCGATTTGATGAGGTCAGCTCCGAGGTGGGTAAGGTCCAGGTGGATGTATTTTCCTGCCGGACTGTCGAACCCTCTCCCCTCCAGGATTTCCGTTTCTAACGATCGGGCGACAAGGTCCCTCGGGCCGAGCTCCATTTTTTCTTTCGCATACCTTGCCATGAACCGTTCGCCGTCCCGGTTGATAAGGTAGCCGCCTTCGCCCCTCGCACCTTCTGTGACGAGCAGGCCGCTCTTGCGCAGACCGGTCGGGTGGAACTGGACAAACTCCATATCCTTGAGCGGGATGCCCGCACGGTACGCGATCGCCTGGCCGTCACCGGTATTGCCTGCGGCGTTGCTCGACCGGTTCCAGTACATCTTGGCATAGCCGCCTGTCGCGAAAATCACGGTCTTCGACGCAAAAGCTTCGACCTTTCCGGTCTTGATGTTCAATGCGAGCAAACCCCTCATGCGGCTGCCGTTGACCGAAAGGCTGAGCGCGAAATATTCGTTGAAAAACTGGACCCCTTTCTTGAGGCACTGCTCATAAAGCGTCTGCAGGATGGTATGCCCGGTCTTGTCGGCACAGTAGCAGCAGCGGGGGCGTCCGGCACCGCCGAACGGGCGCTGGGCGATGGTGTTGTCGTCCATTCGCGACCAGGGGGTCCCCATGTTGTCGAGCTCGCGGATGATTTTCGGGGCTTCCGAACAGAGCACTTCTACGGCATCCTGGTCGGCTAGGTAATCGCTGCCTTTAATGGTATCGAAAATATGCAGTTCAACCGTATCGTCCTTGGCCTTGTTGGCAAGCGCGGCATTCGCGCCGCCCTGGGCTGCCGACGTGTGCGAACGGTTCGGGTAAACCTTTGAAAGCACGGCGATATTCAGGGACGGGTTTGTTTTCATCGCCTCCATAGCCGCGTACAATCCGGCACCGCCTCCGCCGACAATGACAATATCGAATGGTTTCATGCGCTCATATCTCCTTGTGAGAAACCCGGAGAGGCCTCACCTGTTAAATGACAGTGCCCTGCTGCCGCAGCCTGCCAGTTGAATATGTATGGAATTTGGTATTGACGAGGAAAGCTGCTCTCTGACGAACCGCGGACGGAAACTTCTTTACCTGATCTTCCGATGCATCCTGGGACAAGGGAAGAGCACAGCATTCCTCATGCTTCCGAACGATATAATAAAAGGGACTGTTGCCGAAGCCCTGACGTTTAGAGGGCTACATTGTTGTCATGCACCGGAAGCTCCTCGACGGCACGCAGAACATCGCTCATGTTGAGCACGCCGATAACCTTGTTACCCTCCATGACGGTAAGGCGCCTGACATTGGTGCGCTTCATCAGGCGAAGGGCGTACTTTACCCTGAGGCCCGGATTGACACTGATGATCGGCTTGCTCATGATCTGGAAAACAGGGGTGTTCCATGGATCGCGATGGATGTCTTCTCCCGGATCGATAACCTTCTCGAGGATATCCTTTTCCGTTACGATGCCGTAACAGTCATCCTCGTTGCGAGGCTCGATGATCAGGCCGCTTTCGTTGCTCTTTTTCATGATCTGCAACGCTTCCGCAACCGTGCAGCTGCCTTTGATGACCTGAAAATCCTTCTGCATGAGGGCAGAGACCGGGAGGGTACGCAATGTTATAAGCTGATCCATGGGTCAGGCTCCTTGAAATATTGTAGAAGAAGTATGAGGCTTGATTATTATCGAAGGATAAATAACCGAACGCCGGTTTCTGAAATCGGAATGAAAGGCAGGTCCGCCAGCTTTATAACTATATAGTTGGCGAAAGCATAGAGTTTATGAAAAAATCACTATAAAAACAACAACAGGGCGAAAAAAAGGATCACGGAATGCCATGGGCTTTCTTGTACGCTGCCCAGTTCTGCTTCAGGAGCAGGAAAGCGTCGAAGTCCTCCGCGAGCAGGAACGGGTTGGAAGAGCGTTCGCTGCCGATGGTCGAAACCGGCGATACCCCGTAATCGTGGCCGGGGAATACCCTGGTCTCCGATGGAAGCGCCATGAGCTTGCTGTGCAGGGAATCGTATTCGGCACGGGCCTGCGCTTCGGTTGAGGTTCCCCCGATTTTTCCCGTAAACAGGGTGTCACCGGTAAAAACCGCATCGCCAACGATGAGGCAGATCGAATCCTCCGTATGGCCGGGAGTGTGGATGACCCGTACGTCGAGGCCGCCGAGTGGGAAAACCGCCCCGTCCTCCACCTCGATGCCCGTCTGAGGACAGGTATCACCGAAGAGCAGGGGCGTCACGCCGCAGAGCCGTTTCATGGTGCCGTTCCCGTTCGTATGGTCAGGATGACCGTGCGTGGAGAACAGAAAACGGATAGTGAAGCCGTTCTCTTCGGCGTACCGGGCGATTTTATCGGGAGAGTATGAGGCATCGATGACCAGTGCATCGCGCGAAACCTTGTCGGCTACAAGGTAGCCAAGATTCCGGTCCCCGCCTGTTCGGAACTGCTGGATAATCATGGATGGAGACTCCTTCATACTGTTTTTTCCACATTCATCAGAAACGCCCTGGAAGGAAATTCGCCATCGACGGTAATCGGGCTCCTTTCCAGTTCGAGCATGATCGCCTCGGCTTTATGGTCGTCGATGATGGCGAAACAGAGCGAAGAGTAAACGCCGAGCGTCTGATCGGCCGGCCACCAGGCCTGCGCCCCGCTCCCCTTCTTTTCGCAGTTGCATCCCCTGATGTCCATACTGCTGAACATGCTCACCTGGTATTTCCTGAAAAGCTCCCGCACCATAGGCCGGGTTTCCTGATGCCCCATGATAGCAAGAAATTTCATCTGGCCCCCACGTTTGTTGCGTTTTTCCTTTCTGCGATATAATAAACGATCGGCACAACGACAAGGGTCAGCACCGTAGAAAGTACGCCGCCCCATATCATCGAGATGGCGAGGCCCTGGAAAATCGGGTCGAACAGCATGATGACCGAACCGATCACCACAGCGCCCGAAGTCAGGATGATCGGCCTCGTACGGACTGCCGCCGACTCGATGATCGCCTGTTTCAGTTCAATGCCTTCATCACGACGGATCTGAATGAAGTCTATAAGCAGCACCGAGTTGCGAACCATGATGCCGGCAAGGGCGATCATGCCGATCATGCTGGTCGCCGTGAAGAACGCCCCGTGGATGAAGTGCCCCGGAATGATGCCGACAAGGCTCAGCGGGATCGCGATCATCATGATGAGCGGCGTTTTGAACGACTGGAACCATCCCACGATCAGAAGGTAGATGATGACGAGCACCACGGCGAATGCCGTTCCAAGGTCCCGGAAGACCTCGAAGGTGATCTGCCACTCTCCGTCCCACTTTACGGCCGGACGGTCTTCTTTCGAAGACGGTGCGGTATAGAGCGGATCGATCGTGTAACCGCCGGGAAGTTTGATCTGCCTGATTTTCCTGTCCATCTCAAGCATGGCGTAGACCGGGCTTTCGGTCGCCCCGGCAACATCGGCCGTCACATAGACCACATTGCGGAGGTCTTTGCGGTAGATGCTCTTGTCCTGGATTTTATCCTCGACCCTGACAAGCTCGGAAAGCGGGATCATCTCTCCTGCCCGAAGGCGGGTAGTCAGTGAGCCCATTCCCTGCGACTGTACGAATATACCGGACAGGTCTTTCAACGATGTCCTGTCCGCCCTTGGAAGGCGCACCTGGATCGTGACCGGGTCTTTGTCGCTGCCGGTATGCAGGACGCCTGCATCCATGCCGCCGAGCGACATGCGAAGCGTCTGGGCGATCTGCTCGGCGCTTACGCCTCGAAGCGCGGCGCGTTCCTTGTTGACCTGAAGGTTGACGACTTTCTGGTCATCTTCCACAAGCCAGTCCACGTCAACCACTCCGGGAGTTTCCCGGAACACCTTCCTGACCTCTTTCGCAAGGGCGATCTGCTGCTGCCGGGATGGTCCGTAGATTTCGGCAACGATGGTTGAAAGCACCGGCGGCCCGGGAGGAATCTCCACGATCTTGGCATTGCCGTTGTATTTCAGGGCGATCTTCTGGACATCGGCACGGACCCGCCTGGCGATATCGTGGCTCTGCGCCTTCCGCTCTCCTTTCGGCAGGAGGTTCACCTGGATATCGGCCATGTTGGGCGACTGGCGGAGGTAGTAATGCCTGACCAAACCGTTGAAGTTGATCGGCGCGTTGACACCGGCATAATATTGGTAGCTGCTCACCTCGGGAACGGTCCTCAGATAGGCCGATATTTCCTTCGCCACGCGCGAAGTCTCTTCGAGCGCGGTCCCTTCGGGCATATCGAGGATCACCTGGAACTCGTTTTTATTGTCGAACGGAAGCATTTTGAGCTGCACGGCTTTCATGGGGATCATGATGACAGCTCCCGCGAGCATCAGGCCGACGATGCCGAACGCCAGAAAGCGCATGAACCCGTTATCGAGCAGAGGGGAAAGCACCTTCCGGAACAGCCTGTAATACACTGTTTTGGTAATGTCGTACTCATCGTGGCCGCCATGCCCGACCTTGATCAGCCGGTAGGAAAGCCAGGGCGTGACGATAAGCGCGATCATGAGCGAAAATATCATGGCAAGCGATGCGCCGATCGGCATCGGGCTCATGTAAGGGCCCATCAGGCCGGAAACGAAAACCATCGGCAGGACGGCTGCGATCACCGTAAAGGTGGCGAGAATGGTCGGGTTGCCGACCTCGCTGACCGCTGTGATGGCCGCCTGCAGTTTCGGCTGCCGCTTCATCGAAAAATGGCGGTGGATGTTTTCGGCAATGATGATCGAGTCGTCGACGACGATACCGGTCACGAAAATAAGCGCGAAAAGCGTCACCCTGTTGAGCGAATAATGGAACAGGTAATAGACCAGCAGGGTCAGGGCGAAGGTGATCGGCACGGAGACGAAGTTCACCAGCGCGCCTCGCCATCCGAGGAACAGGGCGACCACGATCGTCACTGCGACAATAGCGATAAAGAGATGTTCGAGCAGGGTGAACACTTTTTCCGTCGCTGTTTCGCCGTAGTTTCTCGTTTCGGTGACCGTGATATCGGACGGTATCACTGAACCTTTCAGCTGATCGACCTGCGCGAGGACCTTGCCGGCAAGCACCGAAGCATCGGCTCCTTTGCGTTTGGCTACCGTCAGTGTCACAGCCGGATATTCGCCGCGGTCTTTCGACCCGGAAGCTGCCCCCCATCCGAAAAAGCTGTAATTGCCGACCTCTTCAGGACCGTCGATCACCGTCGCGACATCTTTTACATAAACCGGCAGCCCCCCGTTCACACCGACAACGATATTGGATACATCATCTGCGCTTTCAAGGAAATTTCCCGATTTAACGACGATTTCGCTGTTGTCCTGCCTGAAATTGCCCGAGGTCATCCGGCTGTTGGCCATCTGGATCTGCCGTGCAATCTGGAACGCGCTCACGTTGTAATGCTGAAGCATCTCTTTGCGTAGCTGGACGCGAACCTGGCGGCGAAGGCCGCCCTTGATTTCGACATCGCCGATATTCGGTATTTTTTTCAGAAGGTCGGCGACGTCCCGGGATGTTTCTCTAATCTGGAATGGATCTTTCTGTTTGCTCCAGAAAGTAAGGTTGAGCACCGGCACATCATCGATGGCAACCTTTTTCATCAGGGGCATCTGGACGCCGGGAGGCATCCTGTCCATATTCTTCAGCAGGGTGGACCACAGTTTCACCATGCTGGCCTCGGTGTCCTCGCCAACCTTGAAACGGACGGTCACCAGCGCGAAATCAGGCATCGAGGTCGAGTAGACATAATCGACCCCCGGAATTTCGGTGACCGACCGTTCAAACGGTTTTGCCACCCTCTCCTCGACCTCCGACGGGGCCGCACCCGGATAGGGGATATAGATATCGACCATCGGCACGACGATCTGCGGTTCTTCCTCGCGCGGTGTCATCATCGTCGCGATGATGCCGACAAGTATCGCCGCCAGCATGAGCAGCGGCGTGATCTTTGAATTGATGAACTGCCTTGCGATCTTGCCTGCTATACCTTCATTCATGGGGAACCGCCTCCTTTGATTCTGAAACCTGCAATTTGACGGGCATTCCGTCTTCAAGCTGTACCGACGAATTTCCAACGATGCGCTCTCCCGCATCGAGACCTCCGAGCACGACGACATCGCCGTTTGCCGAACGCCCCGTATCGATCCACCGGATAACGGCCCTGCCTTCACCGTCTACGACGTAGACGCCTGCAAGCGGCCCCCGATGGAATACCGCAGCCTCGGGAATAACGAGTTCCGTTGTCCCTGAAAGGAGCGGGCGTTTCTCAACGGACACAATGCTTTCAACGGCAACCGGTTCGACCTGGGGCGTGATGCCATGAGTCAGCCTCCCGTTTCCGCCGCATGCGACCAATGCCGCAGGAATGCCGAGCAGGAGCACCGCCAAGAGCTTTCTCGCAGCTCTTGTGTTCAATATGTTTTTCATCTGCATTTCAGTTGATGCTTCAATTGCTGCCGGCATAATAGGCCAGTTCGCTTTTCGCGATGCAGTAATCATACTGTGCCTGGTTGAGGCGAAGCTTCGCATAGGTAAATGCACCTTCGCGCATCAGCAGTTCGAACGTCATGGCCATGCCGCTCCTGAACTGCGTGCTGATATAATCGAGGCTCACCTTTGCCTCGTCAAGCGCCTGCCGGGCGACGGCAATTCTCGCTTTCGCGGTTTTAAGCTCGCGCAGGGACTTCCTGACTTCGACAAGGCTTCCGTCCCTGGCAGCCTCGTAGGCATAGATCGCTTCCAGTTCCAGGGCTTTGGCCTCCTGTATCTTTCCTTCGGATGCCATGCCGTCGAACAGGTCCCACTGAACATTGAGGCCCATCATCCAGCTCGAACCTCCGTTGAAGATTTCGCTGCTGTGCAAGTCGGTGCGCAGGAATCCGTTGACCCTCGGAAGTCGTGCCGCCCTGGCCATTTCCGCCTGTTTTGCCGCGATATCGCGATAACCCTGCATCGCAAGGAGATCCTTCCTGCTTTCAGGCGCCCGGTCGTCATCGACAAGGGGAATCCCTCTGTCCACGACAAAATCACCTGCCGGCACGATCGAGACGTCCGAATCGATGTTCAGCAGCGACTTCAGGGCATCCGAAGCGTTTCTGACGGCATCGAACAGCATGAGCTTCTGTTCGTTCAGTTCCGCGAGCCTCACCTCCGTGGAAAGCTTGTCCGATTTCGACATCATTCCGGAACTGTACCCGGCAGCGGCTTCCCTGCTGTGAACCTGCATGGTCGCGATGGACTGGTCGATCGCTGTGATATTCCGACGTGCGAGCACAAGTCCGTAATAGAGTTTCGAAACCTGAAGCTCAATAGTTTCCGCAGTTCTTCCGGCCATATACTCCTGGGCTGTTTTGGCGCTTTTCGCAATCGCCCTTCCGACAGCCGCATCCGCATTGAAAATCGGCTGAATGACCGTCACTGCGGTATTGAAATCGTTGATGACGGAAGCATTGTTCAGCTTGGCCGGACTGAAATCAGCCGTCTCGACGATGTTCTGCTGCAGTTTGAACACCAGAGCAGCGCCAGGGTCGTTGGTGACGACCGCATTTTCCGAGAGGGTCACTTTGGGCAGGGAACTCTGCCTGGTCTGAGTGATTTTCGCTTCGGCCTGCGCAACGCGGCTTTTCGCCGCCTTGATGACGAAATTGTTTTCCTTCGCCATCCTGAGAGCCTCGTCCAGGGAGAGCCGCATTGTCCGAGGAACTTCTTTCGCCTCGAGCGTACCGCTCATGGCGGCTATGATTGCGAAGACGGCTATGATTTTTGAAAGTTTCATGGGTTACTGCTGTTTGACGATGAGCTTGATGATTTTTTCAACACTGCTGCTGTCATTCCTGCCCAGGCATGCCTTGAGGTTCCTGTCGAGCACCAGCGAAAACGTATTGTCAAGCGCGGCTTTTGCCGCCTGGAACTGGGTAATGATCTGACTGCACTCTTCGCCTTTCTCGATCATCCTGGCAAGCCCTTCGATCTGCCCGCCAACCTTTTTCAGCCTGAGAATCACGTCTTCCATGGGATTTCCTTTTTTCAAATGAAACGATGTTCCTGAATTAACAATCATTAAATACCTATACCCCGTACAGGTATAATGTATAAAAAAAGAAAGCACAATGCAAAAGCACTTGTCACTACGGCGATTAAAACTGTCAATCCTGGCTAGAGACAATAGCTCAGATCTTGTCATTCTGAGCCCCCTGTATCCGGCCGCTACCGCACACGGACCATGAACAATAAAGCAGAATATTCAGGCAGTGAATTCCCTATAAACAGCACTTGTTCATGGAAAGTAAAGCGAAGTATCCGGATATTTTCGTTTGATAGAAAATGGATCATCACTTAGCCATGCTTCAATCAGAATGACAATCTTGTTGCATGGGTTTCCTTTTGACTTATTGTTGCCGGAGCAATAATACGATGCCTCAGGGAGAAATATTATAGATAAAGATCACTTCCCAGACGCTGCTACCTCCAGATCCGAGCAGCAGATATCGGACTGAACGCGGCAGAGCATGCTCTCTGTCGCCTGCTGCATGATCTGCGACATGATTGCTTCGCTCATGAACTTGAGAATGCTTTCCGGCATGAGGTTCAACGGAAAGGTAAGCTGGAAGTCGAGCGTGATGCTGGTATCGAAAAAGACGGATGTCCGGTTGTCTTTCTGGTGGAGCAGGAAAATTTCGGAATTCGCTTTTCCGACAAACGTATGAGGATTGACGATCTCGAATTCGGGATTGTCCGGAACATGGTCCCATTTGATCCTTTTGACGGAGCGGTGGAAATGATCCTGGTTTTTCAGCTTCGGAAGCAGGACACTGCTCTGGTGATCATCGAGCGAGAAGCTTTCTTCCTGCTGTTTGACGAAAAATACCGCGGTGATAGGATGTTCGCGGGGATCTTTGACTTCGAAGACCCACTGGAAAACATCGTGGTCCACGAAATACCTGACATTGGTACAATACGGATTACACTTGAGTATTTTTTCATGATTCGAAAAATAAACGGTCGATTCATGAAGGCATGAGTCAAGAACGATATGAGCATTACTTTTTCCGACAACTTCCATAACAGTGCAATAATAGGGTATTCAAGAACATTCCGGCGGGAGTATCGAATTGAATGAACGCCTCCCGCATGCTGAGAGTTCCTCATGGAAAACGATTCATTTCAAAACGCGAAAAAGCGGACAAGGGCCCGGGGAGCTGTTCCCCGGGTTCACCCCTACATTCCTTCTCGGAATATTTACTCTTTTTTCAGGCCGTCCGCAATTTTCTTTGTCGCGCCGGAAAGCATGGTAAAGGTCATATCGATCACCATGACCTGTGACTTGTTGATATCGACAAAAGCCTGGCACATCTCCTTGAATGCCGCGACCGTGTCGATTCCGGATCCTGGCTGGACCTGTGGGGTTGGTACTGCCGCTGCTGGCGCAGCCTTCGGGGTCGCGGGCTGAGCAGGCCTGCTTTCAGGCTGCTGCATCATCTGTTCCGGAACCCTTGCGGGAGGTTCCGCTTTCGGGACAGGAGGCTGGGCTTTCGGGGCGGGAGCTGCCGGTTTCGGTGGCTCCGGTGCACTTTTCCTGAACCGGGCAAAAAAGCCGCGTTTTTTTTCTTCCTGTGCCATAGTGGTATCGTCTTATGTTTTAAGCAATTGTTTTACAGCAAACCTGCCGGCAGGCAACATTATTTGCCCTGATCAAGCCGCGCCCTTTCGACAACATCACGGGTGATCGTCTTGTAGCCGAACTCTTCGGCGTAATCCTCGACCAGGCCCCTGATGCCGCTGTGCATGAACGGAGGAAGCGTCTGAAGCAGCTCGATCGCATCTTCCGACCACTGCATCTTTATCCTCGATTTCATGGCTTTCCTGTACTCGTCGAGTATATCGAACACGTAATCCTCGATGGCGTCCTCGTCTGAAAGAGATGCCGGTGAAAAGACTTTTTCAGCCAGGATCCTGTTTCCGACAAGGTTGAGCTTGAGCTGCGGAAGATACAGCACTGTAGCCATGGCCTCAGGGCTGCCGCAGATCAGGAAAAGCGCGAGTTTCTTCCTCTTAAGGTTTTTTCTCAGGTTCCCCGAAACAAGGGCGCCGAGGAGTTGCGAAGCGACGACAAAGTAGTAGACAGGCGCGCCGAGAAGGACGATATCGAAATCCCTGACAAAGCTGTAATCCGCATTGGCCTTGCATCTCGCTTTTTCAACATAGACTCCCTCTTCCGCCAGTTTCATACCGATTGCGTTGATCGCGGCTTCGGTAGAACCGCTTTTGGACATGCTGTCGTAGAGGATAACAGCCTTCAGTGTTTCAGACATGCTTGCTGTAGAATTATGACTTTAATAAACATTGGAACCCGCACCGGCTTATAATTTATGAAGATTAAGGTAAAGAATTTATTTGCTTGTTGGAACTCCTCCCGATGAGTGCCGCAAAACGGCGACAAGATGAAAAATCTTCATTCATGAACGGCAGGAAACATAACTTCTCTTTTTTTTCAAAAAAACACCGCAACACTCAAAAAAGCAAATCCCGCATCCGGATTGTTTCTCCTGACCGGATATAATCTTTCAGGTATATGGATCAATTGTTTGAACCGGCTGCAGCTTTTCCATTTGCTCTATACGTGAAATTATTTTAACTTGTTGAAAAATAGGTATAAAATACCTTAAGAATGTTGATTCTCTCTCTTCCACAAACCTAAACAATAACCGCTATGTCAAACGGAACAAACGACGTATCTGGTGCCGTCACCAACCTGATCGACACCTTCGGCAAACTCGCACAGCAGCAGGTTGATGTTATCAACAATGCAGTAAAAACCGCTGCATCGCTGGTCGATCCGCTCACCAAGACCGCAACCGACCTTGCAGGCACCCTCCTGAACACCTGCAACCAGGTTCTCCAGAGCGTTTCCGCAGCTATTGCTCCTAAAAAATAAGCTGTAGCAGGTTTATCCCAGGCACCTTATACTTTGTATAGGGTGCTTTTTTTTTGTTTGCCGCAACGCTTTTTACGATGTTTCGCATATCAATACCATTTCCTGTTCCTCGTTTGACAGGACTCTCTCGAACATGCCGCTCATGAACATTCCGGAATCCATAACCGGTTTTTTCAGTCCGGAAATCCGGGCACACCTCACGATCGATAAAATCCAGGGCGATGCATCCACCCGGCAATATTTCAGGGTGAACGGGCCTGACGGCTCTTCGATCGCCTGCTATGACCCAGCCCTGGCCTCTGCCGGCGAAAAGGGTTACCCGTTCATCGTCATGCAGGAACTGCTTGCGGAGCACGGGATTCCTGTTCCTGAAATCAGGGCGGTCGATGCGGAAATAGGGCTGCTGCTGCTCGAGGACTGCGGCGACTTGCTGCTCCAGAACATTTTCGGCACCCCGCTGCAGCGGGAGGTTCCCGCACTGTACCGGAAGATCGTCGATATCATGACAACTATTCAGTCCATCAGGGGAGTAAACGACAGCATACCGTTCAGCCTCGGTTTCGACCGAGAAAAACTCATGTTCGAGTTCGATTTCTTCATCGAGCACGCGTTGCGGGGATATTTCACACCGCATTTCGACGATCCGTCCATTGCGGAACTTCGCGGGGAGTTCGAGGCCATAACCGAAGCTCTCGTTCAACCAGGCCATTTCGTCCTCAACCACCGGGATTTCCACAGCCGGAACATTCTGCTGATGAAAGGAAAGCCCGTCATCATCGATTTCCAGGACGCCCGCATGGGACTCCCCCAGTATGACGCCGTGTCGCTCGTCAGGGACTCCTATGTCAGGCTGGAAAACTCGCTTCAGGAAGAGCTCAAGCTTTACCATCACAACGCGCTCAGGGAACGTGACCTCACCTCTATGGGATTTGACGAATACCTCCACTATTTCGACCTCATGGCATTCCAGAGAAACATCAAGGCTGTCGGGACGTTCTGTTACCAGACGAAGGTGAGGAAAAACAACACGTTTGAACGTTCCATAGCGCCCAGCATAGCGTATCTGCCCGATTACATCTCGGCCCGCAGAGAGCTGAGAAAAGCAGGAGAACTGCTCAAACCGGTCATTGAAAGGTACAGGTCATGAAAGCGTTCGTCCTTGCCGCAGGTTTCGGCACGAGGCTCCGCCCGCTGACGGAGCACCTTCCCAAACCGCTGATTCCGGTACTGAATGTTCCTTCCCTTTTCTACACCTTCTTCCTGCTGAAGGAGGCTGGAATCAGGAAGATCATCTGCAACATCCACTACCACGCCGATGCGATCGTGAAATTCATTGAATCAAGCTGCCTGCCGGGGCTCGACATCACCTTTTCGATCGAGGAGGAGATCCTCGGCACGGGCGGCGGCCTCAAAAAATGCGAAAAGCTTCTGGAAGAGGACGATTTTCTGCTCGTCAACAGCGATATTATTACCGATATTGATTTTGCCGCGCTCATAGACCACCATCGCCGTTCCGGCAGGCACGGAACACTGGTGCTCCATGAAACGCCCGAAGCGGAGGAGATAGGCTATGTCGGAGTGGAAGGCGGTCTGGTCAGGGATTTCAGGAACATGCGGGGCACAGGGCTTTTTTCATCGCTTATCTATACGGGCACCGCGGTGCTCGGTCCTGAAATCTTCCGCTTCCTCGACAACGGTTTTTCAAGCATCGTCGATACCGGATTTACCGGACTGATCGACAACGGCGGCCTCGGCAGCTTTCTCCACGTCGGCTTATGGTGCGACATCGGCACCATCCCGAACTACCGGAAGGCAAACCTCGGGATGACGGCAAGGCTTGCCGCCCTCGGAGACCGGATGGAGCAGGCGATCGGCATGAGGCCGGAGCTGATCTCCGCTGAGACAGAAATCGCACCCGACGCCACAGTGACCGGCTCCGTCATAGGAAAAAACTGCCGCATCGGCAGGGGGGCCGCCGTATCGGGATCGATCCTGCTTCCAGGCACGACTGTCCCGGATAACAGCATTGTTTCAGATGCAGTCGCCGACCCTTTCGGCATCATACCGTTTCAAACGGCAACATGATCAACACGAACCAACCATGACCGTTACAGGCCTCGACATACTCCTCAGGGACATTACACCGGTACGCAACAGGAATATCGGACTTATCGTCAACCAGACCTCCGTCACAAGCGATCTCAGGTACTCCTGGGAGGTACTGAAAGAACGCGGCCTCATCATCCGGAAAATTTTCTCACCGGAACACGGGCTGTTCGCAACGGAACAGGACCAGATAGCCGTGACCAGCCAGCCGGAATTCGGCTGCGAAATTGTCAGCCTTTACGGCGATTCGTCTGAAACGCTCCTGCCCCGGCGTGACGTGCTCGACGGCCTCGACCTGGTGCTGTTCGACATCCAGGATGTCGGCTCGCGCTACTATACCTATGTGAACACCCTCGCGCTCTTCATGGAAGCGGTTTCAGGCACCGATATCGAAATCATGGTGCTCGACAGGCCGAACCCCCTGGGGGGTGATATTGTCGAGGGACCGATGCTCGACATGGCGTTCAAATCGTTTGTCGGCATTTTCCCCATTCCGGTACGGCACGCCCTTACCGCCGGGGAGCTTGCGTTCCTTTACAGGGATTACAAAAAACTCGACCTGAAGCTGAGTGTCGTAAAAATGGAGGGGTGGAAACGCTCCATGCTCTTCCCGGAAACAGGCCTTCCCTGGATACCGCCATCGCCGAACATGCCGACGTTCGATACCGCCGAGGTCTATCCCGGCATGTGCCTCTTCGAAGGGCTCAACGCATCGGAAGGACGGGGCTCGACCACGCCGTTCCAGCTGTCGGGAGCTCCGTTCGTCAAACCAGCCGAACTTTGCCGGAAATGCGCAACCTACCCTCTTGACGGGGTGACGTTCAGGCCCCTGTGGTTCAAACCGACCTTCCACAAGTTCTCGGGCGAGGTGATCGGAGGAGTCTGGCTGCACGTCACCGACCACAGGCGGTTCAGGCCCTTCGCGACCGGCGTCGCGATGACCGTCGCGCTCCGTGAGCTTTACGCCGGAGAACTTGAATTCCTCAACGGCGTCTACGAGTTCAACGACACCATCCCGGCATTCGACCTGCTTGCCGGAAACGCATCGATAAGGAATTCGATCCTTGATGGAAAAGATACCGCTGACATCCTCGCATCATGGCTTGAAGACGAAAATCAGTTTTTCGACTTCAAGTCCCGCTACCACCTCTACGATGCATAAGAGCAAGTCTACAAGCACTCAACCCTGTAATCCGACCAACCATGCAGCCGATCGACATAGCCATCGTTGTTGTATTCCTCCTTGGGAACATCCTGCTCGGTCTTTTTCAGGGAAAAAGCAATAAAAACAACAGCGATTATTTTCTCGGGGGGCACCGCCTGCCCTGGCTTGTCGCCATGCTCTCCATTGTCGCGACCGAAACTTCGGTACTGACCTTCGTGAGCGTGCCCGGCCTGGCCTACCGCGGTGACTGGACCTTCCTGCAGCTTCCTCTCGGGTATATCCTCGGAAGAATACTTGTCAGTTTCATTCTCCTGCCCGCTTATTTCGAAAAAGGCGTCAGCTCGATTTATGAAATTATCGGTACCCGATTCGGAAAGGGAATGCAGAGGTTCGCCTCAGTCGTTTTCCTGCTGACAAGAATACTCGGCGACGGCATCCGTTTCCTTGCTACAGGTGTGGTTGTGCAGGTTGTGACCGGATGGTCGCTCCCCTTCGCGGTAACGGTCATCGGGATCGTTACCCTGATTTATACCATCAGCGGTGGACTCAAAACCGTCGTCTGGCTCGACAGCATACAGTTCGGCCTCTACCTTCTCGGAGGAGTGGCAAGCATTGTCTTTATTCTTTTGCAACTGGATGCGGATCCTCTATCCGTCATGCAATCCCTTGCCGCCTCCGGAAAACTTTCAATGATCGACACGGAAGGAAACGTCCTCTTCAAGCCCATGGTTTTCGGAAGCGCCTTTGCCGGCGGGATATTCCTCTCTTTCGCCTCACACGGCATCGACTACATGATGGTTCAGCGCGTCCTCGGATGCAGTGATCTCGGAGCCGCAAGGAAAGCAATGATCGGCAGCGGTTTGTTTGTGTTTTTCCAGTTCATGGTCTTCCTGCTTGCCGGGTCGCTTATGTACCTTTTCATGCAGGGGATGGCGACGGAAAAAGACAGGGAGTTCGCAACATTCATCGTCAGTTACCTGCCCTCCGGCCTGAAAGGATTGCTGCTTGCCGGCATCCTGTCGGCAGCGATGTCCACAATAGCATCCTCAATCAATTCCCTTGCGGCCTCGACCGTAACCGATCTTCTCGGCGGAAAGGTTTCGCTTTTCACGTCCAAGGCGATAAGTGCAGGATGGGCTTTCGTATTGATCTCCATTGCACTCCTATTCGATGAAAGCGACAAAGCTATCATCATGGTGGGGCTCGAAATCGCCTCGTTCACTTATGGCGGCCTTCTGGGACTGTTTCTGCTGTCGAAAAGCAAAAGAAGATTCAGGCAAATGAGCCTTGCCATCGCCCTGCTTGCAAGTATGGGAATAGTTTTCGTATTGAAACTTTACGGAATTGCATGGACCTGGTATATCGTCATCTCTTCCGCCATCAACATCATTATTGCCTATATGTCTGACTCGCTCTTCGACCTGCTTGACCCGGAAAAAAGTATTTCAGGGGAGAAAAAGTAAAAATTACGCAAGAGCGCCGGGCAAGCAGATCGATCCATTTCAATACGTTTCGGCAGGCATTCCCGCGGAGGAATGCCATAAAAAACATCAAGCAATCCAGCCTTTGTTCACGGCAGTTTATCGTAGTACGGCTCGAGGCTCTCCTGCGGTTCCTCGGCCTCGCTGACGACCTCGAAAGTCCTGTTGGCGGCTTTTTTCGCCCAGAGAGAAACCACGAGCAGTTCGGCGACATCGGCACGGTTGATCCACCCGCTCCACATCCTGTCCCCGGTTTCGACATGGAGCCTGCTCTGCAGCGGCTCGCCGTCCTTGAGGCCGCCCGGCCTGACGATGGTGAAACTTCTGCCATCCTGTGAAAAGACCCTCCTCAGGTGCTCTTCGGCCTCCCATTTCTTCGAAAGCACTCCGGCAAACAGATTGAGCGGATGGTACCATTTCGTTACCGCCATGGAACTGACCAGGCCGAAATGTTTTACCCCGGCCCTGGCCGCTTCGTCGACAAGCCGCTTCACTCCGGCCAGGTCGACTTCCTCGGGAGACGACTCGCCTGAAAATGCGCTGGAACCGAGCGCCGAGATGACTGCGTCGCATCCGTTTACCGCATTGGCCACATCCCCGTCGTTCTGGATTTTTCCGGTAACAATTTCTACGGTATCGCCGAACAGGGCATGGGCTTTTTCCCGTTCACGCGAAAACACCCTGGCCTTTATTCCGTAATGCAGCAGACGTTTCACCACCCACTGTCCGGTCCTTCCCGTTGCGCCCGCAACCAGAACTTTTCCCCTGTATTGATTGATCCCTGTCATGACTGTTTCCTTTCTGAAAAATTTTTTCGTTTCCGTAGTTCAATAACCCATTGAAAATTTAACCGCATCCTTCTTCAAGAAAGTTTCTCTTTGAAACGGGTAATTTCATTACCTTTTAAGTTGGCTGTCCCCCAGCTGACCCGGAAACTGTTCGTATCGTGAACACAGAAACAAAACTACCAGTTATGAAAAACAGGAACCTGAAATCGGCGCTGTTCCTTGCCATCTTCTCATTCTCGGTCAGCGGGACCGCATCGGCTTTCGATCCAGAATCCCTTGCCCTCCTGAAAAAAAGCGTCAGTGAGTGGAATGCCGCACGCAATGCACATCCCGATCAGACCGTGGACCTCCTGAAAGCGAACCTGGAAGACGCCAAACTGAAAGGTGCCAACCTCAGCAGGACTGTTCTCGTAAGAGCCGAACTCAGCGGTGCGGACCTCAATTCCGCGAACCTCAATTCCGCGAACCTGAAAATGGCATTCATCAAGAAATCAGACTTGAAAGCGTGTGATCTCTCCGGCGCATACCTGGTGAAAGCCAACCTAAAAAACTCGTACATGAAAAGTGCCAACCTGAAAGGGGCTAACCTGAAAGGGGCTAACCTCAGATGGGTTCAACTTGAAAAAGCCGATCTTGCCACAGCAAACCTATCCAATACCATCCTGTTCGAGGCAAGTCTGGAGGAAGCCGACCTGAGAGGAGCCAATCTCAAGGGGGCTCTCTTCATCGATTCTGCAAACCTTAACGGCGCACTCATTTCAAACAACACCATACTCCCTTCGGGCGAAAAAGCAACGTCATCATGGAGCGCATTGCACAACGCGCGATTTAAGAGAGAAGAGGTGCTTGCCGCAGCCAACTATGACCTCCCCCCTGCCGTCGATCTTGACAACTCCGAATCGCAGGAGTTCCTGACAAATGACAAACAGGACAGGAAGCACCGGAACAGGAAGGAAAAAGCTTCCGGAGGCGAGAAGTCTGCGAAGATAACAGACAGCAAGCAGCAGGCAATGATCATCGAAGACGTGGAATCGTGGAACAGGATGCGCACGACAAATCCCGATATTACGGTTTCCCTGAAGGAAGAAAAATTCACCGAATACAAACTTCCGGGTGTCAATCTCCAGCAAGCGGAACTCACGGGAACAAGTTTCGAAGATGCGAACCTCGACAATTCGAACCTTTCCGGAGCGGCACTCAAAGGAGCGAATTTCCAGAAGGCGGATATGAAAGGTGCCCAATTGCAGGGGGCGAACCTTCAGAATGCAAACTTCGACCGCACCTTCATGAAAGGGGCGAACCTGAGCAATGCCGACCTCACTAAAGCGGTACTTTTCGGGGCCATGCTCGAGGGTGCGAACCTCAGCGGTGCAAACCTCCAGGATGCATCCCTGTTCGAAGCCGATCTTGAAGAAGCGAACCTCAGCGGTGCAAACCTGAAGGGCGCCAATATCAACGATACGAACTTCAACAACGCGACCATCTCGTCCTCGACCATCCTTCCTGACGGCAAACAGGCCACAAGGAGCTGGGCAGCTTTGAAACAGGCTAAATTCGTCGAAACGAAATAACCTCCGAAAACAACACACGGCCGGAAAAAGCATCCTCATCGTGGTTTCCGGCCCCGGATCAACCAAAAACGCGGCCCTGGCTATGGCAAACATTCTTGTAACAAGCTACTACAGCAGGTGGGACCTTCACAACCACACAGGCAGGATCGCCCTCTACGATTCGAACAACCAGCTGATTGAAAACCATACCTATACCGACCCGTCGGAGTTCCAGGTGGTTATCGGCATGCTGCGGCATGAAAATCATGTATGGTATGAAACCGAAGCCCGGTATCTGAGAACCGGCAACGAGCCTGCGGGGGATTAGACAGGGAAATTACCGCGCTTCGTTCAATATAGGGAAGCGTTTCCTGTAGATAATGTGCTGGAAAAGGCGGGCTTTACTGATATTAGGGTCGCTTGCCTCGATCAGGTGTTTTTTGCCGGTCCTGGTTACGACCACGAGGGTGCCGTCATCATTGACCTTTGCAACTTTCCAGAACTTGTCCACGACATAGTGGTATGCCTCTCCATGTGCGAGCGGGTATACCTGCCTTGCTCTCGGTCCGGGCCGGAACGAGCTTTTCGGTTTGTGGTAAACAATCGGATCACCAACTTTGAACTGTATCATTTCAACCACCTCCCGGTAAAAATGACCGACAAAAAAAATATTTTGGGACTGAAGGGTTAGTTTAATAAAAATAATCGGATATCCCTTATTTTATTTTTTCATACCATCACCCTCCTCGACAAACCTCACGATAATGCGGTCATCCACCATATCGGCCCCGTTTGTCCTCAGTGCGGCAAGCACCTGGGGAAGTACGATATTGCGCCGGTGGTTGCCGATGCGGATATTGAGCTCGTCGGCGCTCTTGCTCAGCTGCACCTGGTCTTTGGGAATTCCGGGTATGCGAAGTTCCAGCTCGAACCCCTCCTTCGACTGTCGGATTTCAAACGAGTTGACGCTGTAATAGACCTGTGAAGGGTCTTCATCGCCATAGAGCAGCTCCTTGAGTTTTTCAAGGGCATCGAGGCCACATATCTCCCTTGAGTAAAGCGGCACTTCTTTCACCGGAAGGGGGCTGAAATTGTCGATGATCTCCTGACGGTAGATTTTCTGGTTCTCCTTCCAGTACTGGAAATAAGGGTCCTGAACTTCGGCAGGTATTATCCTGTTAGAAATGACGAGATCGACGGAAATATCATAAAGGCCGAGGTATGCATGGGCCCGGAGCGACTCCTTGATCACCATTTTTTCAGGGTTCGTAACCAGTCGCACCGAGGTGACCGCATGGTCCGTCAGAATTTTGCCGAGGGCATCGATTTTTTCATAAAATTCATAGGGAAGGTCCATCATCTGCTTGTCCGGGAGGGAAAACCCGGCGAGAGGACGGAAAATCGGTTCAACCAGCGGCCGCAGGTACATGGCGACCTTCTCGAGGGGTTTGTAGAGCCGCCGCATGTACCAGCCTGCCACGTCCGGAACGCTCAGAAGCCTCAGTGCCGTGCCTGTCGGTGCCGAATCGATGATGAGGACATCGTAGTTACCCTCCTGGTGATGCCTGAAAACCCTCACAAGCCCGAATATTTCATCCATTCCGGGCAGTATTGCCAGTTCCTCCGCCTGAACGCCGTCGAGCCCCCTTGCCTGGAGCACTTCGGTGATGTACCGTTTTACCATGCCCCAGTTGTGCTCGAGCTCCTGAAGCGCATCGAGTTCAGCCCCCCAGAGATTTGGGCGGACCTCCTTCGGCTCATGGCCCAGCTCCATGTCGAAACTGTCCGCAAGAGAGTGCGCCGGATCGGTGCTCAGCACCAGGGTCTTGTAGCCAAGTTCCGCACACCGCAGCCCGGTGGCCGCGGCCATAGAAGTTTTACCGACACCGCCCTTGCCTGTCATGAGAATAAGCCTCATAAATCCTCCCGCTTTTCAACAAATTGACATGTCTTCGCTGATGGTAAATCCGGATGTTACCGTTTTATAAAAGATAGATCCTCATTTCGCCATATTTCGTTCAGAATGACACCTGTGTTTCAGAACAAACTCCCTGCTCCTGTCATGATTTTCCTGACATGCTGCATTTTCACCTGTCATTCTGTCTTTTTCGTTGTCATGCTGAACAAAGTGAAGAATCCAAAAAAAGCCAGGAAATGTATTCTTCACTTCATTTCATTGCGTTCAGCATGACATGATGTCTTGCCGATCCCCCATATCCCGCGGTTGCCGCACACGGACCATGTATCAGTAGAACCGTAAATCACGCAGTGAATTTGTTATAAACAGTGCTTGTTCATGGAAATCGGAGTGAAGAATCCTGATGCCTCTTTATCGTAAAGAGATGGATTCTTAATCACGCTGCGCTTCATTCAGAATGACGCCACCGTTGCAAGGATTTTCTTGCTATCTGTTATTACCGGATTACTAACCGGATGCGCAATAAAATAGTTTACCACGGGATAATGGCTGGCCGATTCGTCCTGTAAAGCCCTGCCGGAGTTCAGTAAGATTTCGGTTTGAGGATTAGGATTTCCCTCCTGACTCGTCGTGACAAACCGGAAGATGCGGCTTCAGAACGTATAAATGGAGGAGGCCCTCCTCAAAGTCAATCATACCTGTGCCGGGCAGGTACGTTGAACAGTTTGCTGGTGATTATCGGAACGAGAAAGACGGCGACGGTGATTGCCGACGTGATGATATCGGCTTCATGCCCTTCAAGGAGGTGATTAACCGGATTATCAGGAAGGACGGACTCAAGAGAGGAAATTGAGAGCTTCAGGCCAAGCAGCCCTATGACGACGAAGGCACTGCCTTTGAGGAATGGATAGGTCTCCATAAGGTCAATGAAACCCCTTGCGACGAAACGCATGGCAAGGATACCGATGAAAACCCCGGTATATACCAGCAGGATGTTGTCGGTAAAGGCTACCGCCGCGAACACATTGTCGATGGAAAAGGCAAGGTCCATCAGCTCGACAAGAATGATGGTCGAAACGAAAGGACCTATCCGGGCGGATATCCAGCTGTAAAATTTATTGTGCTGCTTGTCGAAATAGTCGTCGCTCACTTCAGGGGTTTTTCTGCCCCTGAACCAGTTGATGAACAGGAAGAGAAGATAGAGGCCACCGAACATTTTGAGCCACCATACCTTGACAAGGAAGGACGCAAAAAACAGACAGATACCCCTGAAAACATATGCGCCGAGGATACCGTATTGAAGCGCTGCATACCGCTGTTTCACGGGCAGGTCCATCACCATGGCGGCAAGGACAGCCGCATTGTCGACGGAAAGCAGGCTTTCGATGATGATCAGGTTCCCGATAACGAGAAGCGATGAGACCGGATGGGCGATGATTTGCTGGAAAAGTTCTGCCATCAGGCAATGTGAAATTTCTTGCGATAACTCCCGGAGAACCGGCAGACCACGCCTTCGCAGTCATGCCGGTACCCCGGACCATAATGTCAAATCTGGACAAGCAGCCCTATTTCGATAACCTGGCCGGATGGAAGGTCGTAGTAAGCCGTCGCGCTCAGGGCGTTGCGAGCCATCAGCGCATAGAGCTTCTTGCGCCAGAGGCTCATTTTAGACTTCAGCCCGGTTACGATTTTTTCACGGCTAAGGAAAAAGCTGATGGCCTCAGGCCTGAAATGCAGGCCCTGATGGTTAGCAAGAGCGATAACCTGTTTGATGTTTGGATATTCGAGAAATCCGTAACGGGCGACAACCTTGTAAAACCCGTCACCAAGCCTTATGACCTCAACCTTGCGGCTGTTCGGCACCCTCGGGACACGCTCCGTCAGAAAATGGAAAAATGCCACCTCCGAGTGCATGATCTTGTTATGCCGGAGATTGTGAAGCATGGCAAGCGGCACAACGTCCGGATTCGCCGTCAGGTAGACCGCCTGGCCGTTGACCCGCTGGGGTTGCTGCAGCGAAAGGCTCTGCAGGAATTCGTCAACAGTCAGTGTTCTGTTCTGCAACTGCTGCAGCAAGAGCGAACGACCCTGGTTCCAGGTGATCATGAGACTGAACACGCCAAGACCGATAACAAGCGGGAACCAGGCCCCATGGAACAGTTTGGTGATACTGGCGCCGAAAAAAGAGAGGTCGATGATCAGAAAGACGCTGACGAGAGCGTTCAGTACGAAAATGTTCCATTTCCAGAAATCCCTTGCCACATAGTAGAACAGGATGGTCGAAATGAGCATGGTTGCCGTAACGGCAACGCCGTAAGCGGCGGCAAGGCGGCTCGAAGATTCGAATCCGATGACAAGTCCTATGGTTGCGATCATGAGCAGCCAGTTGGCTGCCGGGACATAGATCTGTCCGATATGCTTGGCCGATGTATGGGTAACGGTAAGTCTCGGCAGATACCCGAGCTGTATCGCCTGCTGCGTGAGGGAATATACCCCGGTGATCAGCGCCTGTGAAGCAATGATGGTGGCAGACGTCGAGAGCACTACCATAGGGATGAGGCCCCAGGAAGGAACAAGACCGTAAAAAGGATGGTGGGATTCCGCCGGATGTGAAAGCAGCAGGGCCCCCTGGCCGAAATAGTTCAGTAACAGGGCAGGAAGAACCAACAGCAGCCAGGTCAGCCTGATCGGCTTTTTGCCGAAGTGCCCCATGTCCGCGTAGAGGGCTTCTGCCCCTGTGACGCTGAGGAAAACCGCCCCGAGAACCATGAAACCCTGGACATTGTTTCCAAGCAGAAACGAAATTCCGTACCAGGGAAAAATCGCCTGAAGTATCTGTGGATATCGGATAATTTCAACCAGACCGAGTATTCCGATCACGGCAAACCAGATAAAGATAACAGGCCCGAAAAATGCTCCGACCCTTGCCGTGCCATGGTGCTGGAACAGGAACAGTGCCGCGAGAACCACGATCGTTACCGGAATGACGAGCTCCCTGAAAGCCGGTGCAATAATCTGTACCCCCTCGACCGCGCTGAGAACGGAAATCGCCGGCGTTATCATTCCATCACCGTAAAGCAGGGCGGCCCCGAACAACCCGATCGCTATAAGAAGCATGCGTTCTTTGCCATTGCTGCGACTGTGCGTGATGATCAGCGATGTCAGGGCAAGAATGCCACCTTCACCCTGGTTATCGGCTTTCATGATGAACGTGAGGTATTTAATGGTGACAATCATGATAAGCGACCAGACAAGCAGGGAGAGCACTCCCAGAATATTAGCCTGTGTTACGGGAATACCGTACTCTCCGTGAAAACACTCCCTCATGGCATAAAGGGGGCTCGTACCGATATCACCGAACACAACTCCGAGAGCGGCGAGAGAGAGACCAAAAAGCCTTTTCAAGCCCGACAGGCCTGAAAAGTCATGTATATCATGTTCTTCAGAAATTGTTGACATGCTCGTTCTTTACACTGAATAAAAGAGATGCCGATCAATTGCGATCGCACCTCACCAACAGAAGTGATTCCCGCGATTACACTAAATAATATTCATAACAAGACCGTTATAACCGTATCTTTTAAGGTAAAGGCGCACAGAAACATTAAATATTCTACTAAAACAAAGAAAAACTTCTCTGAACAATATATACAAGAGTTTCCAAAAACAAGAACAGCCTTCCGTCAGCCATGGGAACAACGGCAATCAGGAACACCCGCAACCCAACCGGTGCCGGATGGGGGCAATTTCATGCACTCAAACCATGTGCGGCACAGATCGTGCAAATGGAATTTATTCGGAATTTCCTGCATAAGGCATTGTATTGAACAGATGTTTTGCCCACACAGAACAAGAATTATCGCGCCATTTATTCGCTGTTATTTTTTATTTTTTACATCGTTTTACAGCAAACACGAGAACAGGGAGGTTTTTGCCGTAATATTTGTTTTTTTTAAATATATTTTTTTATATTGGTCAGAGAATGAAGATTGAATCGGTTTTTGATTTTTATTCATTTTGACCGTTCCATGACGGCTATCAGTGGCGGAACGGCTAATTAAATTCGAGATCTTATGAAGTATGGAAAAACATTTTTTACAACATCTCTCGTTGCAATCCTTCTCTCGTTAAGCAGTTCAAAAGGATTTGCAGATACACCAGCCTCCGATCCATCCAACAACCAGAACATTTTCACCAGCATCGCTGACGCTGCAAAAAAATTCGGCAGCATGTTCAGCATTCCTGCCGACACAAGAACGAACCGCGACCCATTCATGGTGACCCGCGGCACGGCATCTTACTATGCCGACCAGTTCCAGGGGCGCAGGACAGCGAACGGCGAAACGTTCAACATGCATGAACTGACAGCGGCACATCGCTCCCTTCCTTTCGGGACCTGGGTGAAAGTAACCAATCTGAGCAATGGCAAAGACGTTATTGTCCGCATCAATGACCGCGGCCCTTATGTAAAAGGACGGATCATCGACCTTTCGATCGGAGCGGCAAAAGAGCTGGGAATCGTTCATTCCGGTATAGTCAAGGTCAAGCTCGAAGCGTTCCAGCCCGAATCCTGACGGAGACCCGGTGTAAAACCTGCCGTCGGGGCAATGACGGGAGGTTTTGCATCGCAGGATTAATTTTTGTAGCTTGAAGGATATTGCAGTTAATTTATTTCCTGTTCTCTAACGAATAGCGACTGTTTTCAACCTCCGGGCACGGTTATCACCACACGGTAACAGCCTCATTTCAGTCGCAACGCCTGCCTGTTCATGGCACCGGCAATCCTTCAGGATCGCACCATGCAGCTTAGATAATCGCTGCAGCAATACAGATAAATGTAAACCTTGCAGAGCCGTCTCAAGGGCAATTCTTTTTATTGTCGAGAGAAACACGAGAGCAAGCCGGACGGAGCGGAGAAACCGGAGTGTACAACAGTACATGATGATTTCGTGCACCGCACAAAGCAGCAATAGGGTTTTGGAACAAATAATTAGAGGTGCCTTCAAGGCAATAACGTCTCAAAAACGATTGATTACCTTCAGATACCATGACGCTAAAGCAAAAAGCTTCCATTTTTTCACTGTTGTTTGCACTGTCGTCAATCATGATGACCATGCTCCCCTGCATTACCCTTGTCGCAGCGGAAACAAGGAAATTTCTGGATCCTGCCAGGCCTGACATCTCCTGGCTTCCGGAAAACACAAGTGTAAATCCGGCCTCATCGACATATCAAGGCCAGAATGAATCTGTCGGAGGTCGTCTGATAGCAGTAGGTAAGGCTTCTTTTTACGGAAAGGAATTCAACGGCAGGAGAACAGCAAGCGGTGAATATTTCAATCTCAGGCATTTCACTGCAGCCCACCGGACTCTCGCTTTTGGTACGAATGTCAGGGTCATCAATCTGGATAACGGCAGGAATGTCGTCGTACGGATCAATGACAGGGGGCCGTTCATGAAAGGGCGCATTATCGATATTTCCGCTGCCGCCGCAAAAGAAATAGGACTTACCGGGACCGCAAACGTCCGGGTCGAAGCTTACAACTGACTCAGTTTTTCCTGAAAACCATCACGAGCCCGGAGTTCTTCACTTTACTGTAAACAGAACCGTCAAATCCGGCATAAATACCCGCACTGATGAAACCGTATTGTTCGTGGAGGTTACTGTAGGTATCGCTGGTTGTCGGATACAGTGTGGCACTCTCCTCGAAAACCGTCCTGCCTGCCGCCACGAGACGCACATAGAAAACTGCCCGTCCATCGGAAATGACCGGATAGGACCGGAAAAAGGAAACATCGCCTCCCTCGATTTTCTTTTCGGGAAAGGTGTATGTTGTCAACGTCAGCAGATAATCCCAGTTTACAACCTGGAAGATCCAGTATCCCCCCGGTACAAGTGCAGTATGTACCCTATCGAGCAGGGCAGGAAGAGTTGAGGGCTGAATGTGGGCAAGAACATTTCCAACACTGTAGATCATCCGGAAACGGCCCACGAAGACGGCAGGACCGGCAAGATCGAGGCACCTGAACAGAACACCCGGATACCTCAATGACGCAGCCTCGATCATCCTGGGGTCAAGATCGACCCCTTCAGCAATGAACCCGTCATCATAAAACCTGCCGCAGTAATGTCCGGGACCACATCCCATGTCGAGAACACGCTCTCCCGAATGCCCTGAAAACCTCCTGAGAAATGTGTAAACATCCTCCCTGAAAGGGAATATCTGCTCGTAATAAGGAGCGAATTCGCTGTATAATGAACCCATGGCTCACAATATTTTCGTCTTACTTTCCATGAAAATGTACCGCTCTGAGCAAATTCATTTCCAGAAATTTACGGATTTACTGTTCATGAGCGGTGTGCGGCAGCGGACGGATAGAGGAAACTCCGAATGACATCTCGGATCGTCATGCTGAACGAAATGAAATGAAGTGAAGTGAAGCATCCATTTCCTGACTTTGGTTTTTTTGGATTCTTCGCTGCTCTCAGAATGACAGGACAAAAGCAAGGACATCAATACTCAGTCCTCAGTCTTCAGTCCCCAGTCCCCAGTCCCCAGTCTTCAGTCCCCAGTCCCCAGTCTTCAGTCCCCAGTCTTCAGTCCCCAGTCCCCAGTCCTCAGTCCTCAGTCCTCAGTCCTCAGTCCTCAGTCCTCAGTCCTCAGTCCTCAGTCCTCAGTCCTCAGTCCTCAGTCCTCAGTCCTCAGTCCTCAG
>CAIYPU010000092.1 GCA_903928225.1 uncultured Chlorobiaceae bacterium | reverse complement strand
TCCACTTTCCACTTTCCACTTTCCACTCCTCAGTCCTCAGTCCTCAGTCCTCAGTGCTCAGTGCTCAGTGCTCAGGACTAAGCTTTTTTCTTTACCCATTACCCACTTTCCAGTCCTCAGTCCTCAGTCCTCAGTCCTCAGTCCTTTTTTCAGTGCTGAGTGCTCAGGACTCAGGACTAAGCTTTTTTCTTTACCCATTCCCCATTCCCCACTTTCCACTTTCCACTCCCCAGTCCTCACTCCTCAGTCCTCAGTCCTCAGTGCTCAGTGCTCAGGACTAAGCTTTTTTCTTTACCCATTCCCCATTACCCACTTTCCACTCCCCAGTCCTCAGTCCTCAGTCCTCAGTCCTCAGTCCTCACTCCTCAGTCCCCAGTCCCCATTACCCATTACCCACTTCCCACTTCCCACTTCCCACTTTCCAAACCCCACATCCCTTCCTACAATCTCATCATCGGCAGCGGGTTGAACGGATGGGTTTTCAGGCGATCGAGCATGAGCTTTGTCAGCATCTTATGAAAACCTTCGAACGGAAACGCATCCATGACATCCGAAACAAAACCGTCCGGCAGCCGGAACCGCAGCATGCCACCGGTAATATCGATCCAGTCCGCTTTCCGGAACGGCTCAACGATCCATGACGGATTGGCCTTGTACGGCGTTATTTTATGATGCCAACCTATCGTTTCGTTTATTTCAACGTGCCATCCGTCAAGCCCTTTTTCACTGAGGAAGTGGGCTGCAAGCTTTTGTGAAGGAAGAAGATAATCGAATGTTTCCTCGGCCCAGATGCCGTAATCGTGAAAAAATGAAGCTACCGCCAGTTTACCTGAAGATTCGCCACTCCCTCCCGAAAGGGCTGACGCGAAGTTGAAAACCCGATAGCAGTGGTTCCTGTACCTTGCGTAATCTGGACCAAGGACACCCCTTGTGCTTTCGAGAAGTTCATCGAGCAGGTCCAGCGATTCGGTAACTGATTGCATACGGATAATTTTGTTTTCGTTAAAAAAAAAGCCCCGCTTTTCAGCAGGGCTTTTCGGCTTTGGCTTGCGCCGCAGACTTGATCACATTACGCTACTATCAGAGGTAGTAGTGAGCGCCGAGCGATACGAAGGTGCCGTCGATATTGACATTAAAATCAGACCCGGGAGTCTCAATATCGATATTGTGGAACTTGTAGCCGACTTCGAAGTTGAGGCCGAGTTCCGGAATGTCGGAGAAGGAGTATTCGACACCCATAAGAGGAGAAAGGGTCCAGATTGTTAAATCGACGTCGTCAGGAACCACATCGCCACCGACAGAACCGAGACCGCCTTCAAGACCAACATAGAACTTGCTGTTGGGTTTCACGACCGGAGCATACACGATTTTTGCCGTGCCGAGAAGAAGATCAGCATTTCCGATTTCAACATCATCAATCTCAGCACCAACGGTTCCGTAGAAAACGTTCAGTTCTGCACCCCAGTTCTTGTCGAACCAGTAGCGTGCGCTGACACCACTAAGAATATCGCCGGCAAAAATACCCTGGTAACCAAGGCCGATTTTTCCATCCTGGGCGGATGCGGTACCTGCACCGAGCATGACGGCGAGACCTGCTGCCACTAATGCTTTTGTTGCTTTCATGATAATTGTTCTCCTTTTTTTTACTTCAATCAATAAAAATGTACACATAGCGCATACATTTTTAAATGGTTATGTGTAAATTTCAACTAAAATACTACACGTTCAAATATACGAATAACCGATATTTTAGAAAAAATATTTTTTCTCCTTTTTCTATATAACATCCTGTTTTTCTCACTTTGCTCATACAAAACAAGCTGTTAAGCGGTTTTTTGTTTTTATCACGCACTTTTACGGCACATAACACACCGCCACCCGCTGATATGCAACATTTAAAAACCCGATAGAATGTAAATATTGCGAAATACATGCCTTCCTCACAATATTAACAATTGTTTCTTCCCTGTTTTTCTTAAAACTTGATACGTTTCTCTTTCAAAAAAGATACATACCTTGCAACTCTTCCATTTTTTCCGAAATTATTAAAATGGATTGAAACATTCTTCAGGCAATACCCGAATAACCGTGTCTGACATCATCATCATCCCTTCACCCTTGTCCGGCATTTCCTGCTGAAAAAGCCCCCTGGACCAACGCAAACAACTATCTTTACTACGCCCTTATTTCGTCTTCGGTCATCAGCCGGGAATTATTTACACCTTCTCACTCGTTCTTTCTATGCTTCGTGCGAAGCACAAAACCGTCTTTATCCCTCACTCTCTCGTACACGGAAATCTATCAAAGGAGGTCTTATGAAAACGCTGAAAGCATTGCTTTTTATCGCCCTTTTTTCCACTCCCTCCCTTGCCTTTGCCGATCTTACAGGCAGATGGAGTTGCAATGACGGCGGCACCTATTATGTCCGGCAGCTTGGAAAAGAGGTATTCTGGTTCGGAGAACATCGTCCTGCCAATACCGCCTGGTCCAACATCGCTCACGGATATATCGACGGAGGCCGCATTATTCTGCGCTGGGCTGACGTACCGAAAGGATCGATTATGCAGGAAGGTGTACTTATCCTTGAAACCGGCCCGTTTGAACGCCAGATGCACTCCACGTTCAAGACAGGAGGCTTCGGCGGTTCTGTCTGGACCCGGCCATAAGTTTCAGGAACGAGAAAAAGGAACGGTTTTCTGCCGTTCCTTTTTTCGTAATCACCCGATCTTTCCGGAAACAGAGGCTGCCGTCCATGAATAAAGCTGTCATAAAGGCGATGATCACCGCTGCCTGAATGATCCTTGCCTACCTGTTCTCCGACCTCCTGGCCTTAAGCTGAAAACAGCACCTGCCGCTACGGTGTGCCCACACCGTTCCCGATTCACCGGGACCGGACTCCCTTGCAAAACTCGCGCAGATCCTGTAAGAACCCGCAGCAAGCCTTGTATACCGGTAAGGTTCGCCAGTCAGGGGATCGGACAGGAAGAGCCTGCTCCCCGGTTCTTTTTGGAGGATGGCAAGCGAATCGGGCAATTCGCCATAACGTGTATAATAAGAATCAGAAGCCGAAGCGATAGCCTGCAGGTCTGCAATCCGCCGGGCATCAAGTTTTTTCTCCCGCTGCACCTCCGGAGGTCCGGCAAGGTAGAGACCGAGAATGACTGCCGTCAGCACCGATGCGGCAGCGACAGCGCCTGCAAACCTGCCCTTCATGATGATTTCTCTTCTTTTTTCAAGCCCCCGAGGTAAAAAAGGAAAATTGCGCCCGCAATCATCCCGACCGTCAGGGATTTGAGCATGAACCGTAAGGTGAGTTCCCCGCCGAGAAGGTTGAAGAGCAGTGTGGTCAGATCGCCTATCAGGATGGACGCGGCGATGAAAAGAGTAATATAGGTGAGCCACCTGCGGACGGCGGAAGCCCTCGCTGCTGGAGAGGCAAGCAGTTCCCTGCCGATTTTCGCTGACAGGAAAAGATAGAGCGGAAAAGCGACGATCAGGGCCGATACGGAAAACCTGATGCGATCGTCACCCCATTCAGCGGTTACAGCCTGGATTGCCGGATCGGGAACAGCCTTTTCGATGAAAAGAAAAAGCAGGTTCCCGAAATGAAATGCACTTGTGTAGAGTGTCGCGAAAAGCAGCAGGTAGAAAAAAGCCTCACGCGCGGAAAGCGACGGACGCGGCCTGGGAACAGGAAGAGGAAAATCGATTTCGGCAAAATCCTGAAGGGATTTTTCCACCCGATCCGCATCCCAGCCGGCCGTCAGCAGCGCTGTTTTTATCTCGTTTCTCGAAATACCTGATGAAAGGGCCTGCCTTGTGAACTCCCTGAGCTCGTATTCAGGTTTTTCCATAACGAACGATGATTGGTGCTTGCCGAGAAAACATCATCCGGAATTTCCGGTTGATAAAATACTGCAGCGAACGAATGAATCCCTGAAGCTTAAAGACCGACGCGGCCGTTCTGCAATCCGGGCACATGCCTGTTGAGGGCTTTGAGCAGAGCGTTGTCCCTGTTGTAGACATCCTCGCGGAAAAACAGTTCGTCACCGGACGGAATGGCCGTCAGATAAAGGATATACACCGGTATTCTTTTTGGAAGAAAGGCCGTGCTTGTCCTGCCTTTATTGATCACCGACCTGATAGTGCCGGCGTTCCACCTGACACTGTCGCGGAGCACCAGTTGTGCGAGATCGAGAGGGTTCTCGACCCTGATGCACCCCGAACTGAATGTCCTTGTGGTTTTCTGGAAAAGATCCTTTGACGGTGTATCGTGAAGATAGACGATATATCTGTTGGGAAGCATGAACTTGATCCTGCCGAGCGAGCCATGGTCTCCAGCCGACTGCTGCAGCCTGTACGGGAAGTTCGATGCCGAATATTCGCCCCAGTTGACCGATGCAGGATCGACAACGCGCCCGTCCCTGTCGATCACCCTGAGTTTTTTCTGCTGCAGATAGCCGGCATTCTTGCGCAGTGAAGGAAGGGCATCCTTTTCGAGGATCGTGGGAGGAATCACCCATTGCGGGTTGAAGATGACATACTGCATGTCGGCCTTGAACACCGGCGTCTCCCTTGCCGGTTTTCCAACGATGACCCTTGTGCTCCAGAGTTTTGTCCCGTTGTCCACATATTTCAGGGAAAACTCCGGAATGTTCACCAATATATATGTCGGGCCCAGATCGTTGAGGAACCAGCGGTACCGTTCGAGGTTGATGCGCAGCTGGTCGATACGACGGTCAACAGGCACATTGAGCGCCTTGAGCGTTCCGCTCCCGACCACTCCGTCAGGCTCCATACCGTTGTGTTTCTGGAACTGCCTTACCGCATCCGTGAGATCAGCGCCGTATACCTTCGATGTATCCTGAACGCCCGAAACAAGCTCACCTGTCGCAGCCAGACGTTTTCGCAGAAAAAGCACCCTTGAATCACGATCACCCGGTTTAATGGATGGCCCTTCCGGAATGGAAGGCCAGCCGCCGGATTTTTCGATCGAACGATACCTTGAAAGCGCTTTTTTCATGTCAGCGTATGGCTGGCGCTGCGGACGGAGTTCCTGCATCACCGCACCGACCCTGTTGGCTGCAAGAGCGGCCTGAAGTTTGTACTCGACGATGCTGTTAGCGACATCGTTCTTCAGGTTCCATGTCGACTCGATGCGAGCTGGATCGAGCTTGCCAGTGTGAAGATGACTTGCAAGAGTGAGGCAGGCATCGGAAAGGAGCACATCGTACAGTGCCTGTTTCTCGATGGTGAGCGGGAATGCCGCGACAAGTTCGCTGATCTCCTTCTGATGGTAATCCAGGGGATCAAGACCGTCTGCTGAAGCCCCCTCGATAGCCGAAAGCAGCTCGGAAACCATCTCGGGCCGCGTCCAGACTGTCTGATAACGCCTCGCTGCATAGAACTGGTTGAGATGGGGGTTCAGCTGCATTTTATCACCGTTTTCCCTTATCAGGGTCCGGATTGTTTCCGGAAGGTTCCTGACAAGCTGGGCATTGCCGGAGGATGCCGGAAACGCTTCGTGATGCAGGACCTGCTGCTGGTCAACGGAGAATTGTTTTCCTGAATGTGCCTGAACTGGGCTGAGCGCCAGCCAGAGAAGAAGGATTCCGGTCATACTTCTGAACGTGCTTTAAGAAAGCGGGCCGGTACCCGTAGTCATACGGGCAAGGTCCGGATTGACAATAGAGGAGCGGAAAGCGTAATCCCTGTCCCCGCGATAGATAAACAGGCAGCTTCCACCCTTGATAAGATCGATGATCTGCTGAAAACTTTCAAAAGATACGGCAGGGCAGCCCTGGCTCCGGCCGATGCGGCCGTGTTCGCGGACATAGTCATACGAAACATAATTCGCCCCATGCATGACGATGCTCCTCGATTCCGCATTGTCGTTGATACCCGGTTCCATTCCTAAGAGTCTCAGCGAGTAGCCGTGCTTCCCGTCATAGGTTTCGCCTGTCGTATAAAAACCAAGGCTGCTGCAGTGAGAGCCGGGATGGTTGGAAAAATTCTCGGCAAAAATCTGACCGCTGCCGCTGCCGTGCGCAACGAGACCTGAATAGAGGACGCGGCCATCGTTGACATCGACAACGAAAAGGCGGTCGGAGAAGGATGGTTTGTTGAAATCGATAATGGTAAGAACACCGTCGTGAAGGATTTTGCCCTGTTCTTTGAGGGCACGGTAACCCGAAAGGGCCAGTTTCAGCACTTCAGGGCTTACCCGGCCGTCAAGTTCCGAAAACCGTGCCGAAGAAACAAGGTTGGTCCTGAGAAGTTCCTGTTCAAATGACATGGCGCGACTTTTCATCGGCAGCAAGAACGTAACTACGGCACATAATGTTATTATAGAGCGAATCATAAGCATCCTTACAAGTTATTATAAATTTAGTACGATACCGCTTCATGCAAAGAGCGGCTGCGATTTCCTGCCAAACGGTTGTGAGGTCTTGATAAGTAATCAGACTCAGGCTGGCAACGGAACTACGAGGGCTTATCCATTACAGAGCAATACTTCAGCACATATAAGGAAAGATAGATTTTTTTCGTCAAGAGTCAAATCCCTGATACCCCGGGCTCTTTCCGGGCGTGTTCCGACTGAGAGTCAGTTTTCTGACGATCGAACAGCACTTCCGCTTCGGCGATGCTGCCATATAGCCTGATCCTGTTGAGATGGGGCAAAAGGTTGAGCAGCAGGTTGGCAAGGCCTTCCCACATGGAAACCCAGGCTACGATCGTAACACCTTCGGAAAAAAAAATATTCAGGAACGACGGTGCAGTCGGCCCTGACGAAAGGTGGTTCAGCCACAAGGAAAGCCCGAGCACGGCAATTCCAATGAAAAAAAGGGTCATGGACGTCCTGAGCATCCGCTTCAATGCCCCGGTCTCGAGCTCTTTCTGGTAGATGAAAAACTTGTACACGCTCGTACGGACCCGCTGTATAAGCTCTTCGGACGGATACTGCTCGAAAATGAAACGTATCAGGAACTTTGCCCGCCCGATCTCCCGCACGCATTCAGTCAGATAATAGACAAGGTCTTCATCGAGGTCCTTTCTGTGATAAGGGGCCGTTTTGTCGAAATCATCATAGAGGTCCTCAACCCTGCCTGCAGCTACGTCGATGACAACAAGGCCTTCACGTGTTTTCTCGTACCGCTCAAGAATTCTTTTTCTAACGGGAGTCATCCCTGATTTTTTTCAGCATCGAAAGCATGTTATTTCAATGGCGTTCCGATAAACCTCCATCGGGTAGAGACGTTGACGGTAATATCCTCTTCGGAAGGAGAAATCTCGGTCGAAACAGGAGCCGGGGCCGCTTTCATGGCCATGAATTCAAGCTGGGGCCGTTCCCGAATCGGAGACTGGCTCACACTCGCCTCGACAAGCTGTCCCAGACGCCCTCCTGCCGATTTTGCCATAATCCCGGCATCTTTCCTTGCATTTTCAATTGCGGAAGCAAGGGCCTGCTCCCTGAGCGCTTCGAACCGGCTTGATGAAAACGTGATGTTCTGCACCTCGTCCGCACCGCCCTGGACCGCAGCATCGATCGCCCTGCCGATACCGTCGAGCTTGCGGACCTTCACCATGATGACATGCCTCGCGATGTACCCCTTCAGGGAATTCCTGCCGGCAGAAGGGTCCCACTCCCATCGGGGGGAAACCGTATAGGACGAGGAGGGCGCATCTTCCTGCGAAATACCGGCACCCCTCAGGGCATCCTGCACGGCCCTGTGCCTCGAGGCGGTTTCAGCCGCAGCTTTTTCCGCAGTTCTGGCCTCTGTTCTGACGACAACGCCGAACTCGGCCGTATCGGGCTTTACGGATACCGTCCCCGAAGCATTGACGACGATCTGGTTTTCCTCCGCCTGCAGAGCGAAAGTGATGGAAAGCATCCCGGCAAACAGCCAGAACGCGACAACAGCAAGCCTCGTTCCGAATACAGACAACTTTTTCATGTCATCCCCATGGTTACCATGCTTAAAAGCAAGACGTTAAAAAAATCTTTTCCAGAAAAAAGAATTCATGCCCGCAACCGGATGGCCACCCGTACCTGTACTCCGGAGAGCAACAGCACGGGCGGCCTTCTTTTGTCAGTTCGCATAAAGCTCCTTGACCTGGAACAGGATATACCAGCCGATAATCGCTCCGATAATCGCTCCAAAAATGCCGCTCAGCGAAACAATGCTTCCGATGAGGCTGATGACGGACGCATAAAAAAGAAGCGTCCACGCTTTACGGGTACGCTTGAACATACCGGGCACGGC
>CAIYPU010000091.1 GCA_903928225.1 uncultured Chlorobiaceae bacterium | reverse complement strand
CCGAAATCATCTTTTTCAAGGACAAGCGTGAGCTCGACAATTTCAAGCACGGCAACTTCGAACTCAGCGCCCAGGCGACGGCAGTCGTCGTGAAATCGGGTATGGCCACCAACACCGATTATTCAAACGGTGTGGCGGTGTTCGTCAAGCCGAAATCGGGCCTCATGGCTGAATTGACCCTTGGAGGCCAGAAATTTTCCTACAGGGCTTACTGATTCCCCGGTTTATTAATCCGGCAGGAACAAGTCGCAGGGAAATCCATGCAATGTGTCTGTCATGCTGAATAAAAACGAAGCGCAATGAAGCATCCATTAATAATTTCCGGATTCTTCGCTTTGCTCAGAATGACAAAATCGGAGTTATCGCTGCGAATTATGATTGAAAGTTTTAATTCCCGGATTACCATGTCGGGAAGGACGGACTGCCAGGTTATTTATAATATTGTCAAACCTGATTGATGAAGTATGAATTAGTGGTGGGCCTCGAGGTCCACTGTCAGCTCAGCACTGAAAGCAAGGCATTCTGCGGCTGTTCCGCACAGTTCGGCAAGCCTGCGAACAACAATGTGTGCCCGGTCTGCCTTGCGCTGCCGGGCGCCCTTCCGGTCCTCAACAGGAGGGTCGTGGAGGATGCCGTCAAGCTCGGCCTTGCACTCGGGTGCACCATTGCGCCCCATTCGGTGCTGGCCAGGAAGAACTATTTTTATCCCGACCTCCCCAAAGGCTACCAGATCTCGCAGTACGAGGAGCCGATCTGCGGCGAAGGCTCGATCCATATCGATGCCGGCGAGGGAAGCAGGGAGATCCGCCTCATCAGGATCCACATCGAGGAGGATGCGGGCAAGTCGATCCACGATATCGGCGACGATACCTACATCGACCTGAACCGCAGCGGCGTGCCGCTTCTCGAAATCGTGAGCTATCCGGACATCCGCACGCCGAAGGAGGCTTCGGCCTATCTCCAGAAGCTCAGGCAGATCGTGCAGTACCTCGGCGTCTCGGACGGCAACATGGAAGAGGGGAGCCTGCGCTGCGACGCCAATGTTTCGATCCGTCCCATCGGTTCCACCGAGTACGGCACGAGGACCGAGATCAAGAACATGAACTCGTTCAAGAACGTCGAAAAAGCGATCGAATATGAGGCTCAGCGCCACCGGGAGATCATTGAAAACGGCGGTACGATAATCCAGGAAACCCGTCTCTGGGACGCCGACAAGGGCGAGACCCGCTCCATGAGGGGCAAGGAGCATGCCCACGACTATCGGTACTTCCCCGATCCGGACCTTATCCCCGTGCTTGTGGACCAGGATATGCTGGACCGCATGAGGGCGGAGCTTCCGGAATTCCCGGAAGTGCGTGCAAACCGCTTTGTTTCGCAGTACGGCATTCCCGCTTACGATGCAGGCGTGCTTACCGTCGAGAGGACGATGGCCGATTATTTCGAACAGACCGTCACGGTTTCAGGGGACGCCAAGGCTTCCTCGAACTGGGTGATGGGCGAGGTGATGCGCACCCTCAAGGAAAAATACCTCGACATCGATGAATTCGCCGTTTCGCCGGAAAGGCTGGGCGGGCTCATCGCCATGATCGCGAAGGGGGCGATAAGCAACACCATAGCCAAGCAGGTATTCGAGCTGATGCAGGCCAGCACGCTTTCTGCGGCTCAGATCGTCGAAAAGGAAGGGCTTGCGCAGGTTTCGGATTCCGGCGCCATCGAAGCGGTCGTCCGTGAAGTGCTCGAAGCCAATCCGGGCCAGCTTGCCGATTACCGCGGAGGCAAAACCAAGCTGATCGGCTTCTTTGTCGGCCAGTGCATGGCGAGGATGAAAGGGAAAGCCAATCCGCAGATGGTCAACGAAGTGCTGCTGAAGGCGCTCGAAGGCTGAGCTTTTTCAGGGCTCGCTGTCGAACAGGTCTTTGGTGCGGGCGGATTCGGGCCAGCTTCCGGAAAGTTCGGGATTGATGACCTCGATTTTTTTTCTTGCTTCGAGCAGTCTTTTTTTACATTGTTCGGCAATCCCGAGGCCTTCCTCATAGAGCGAAATCGAACTTTCGAGCCCGGTTTCCGGATTCTCGATTTTTTTCGTGATCTCCTCGAGGCGCGTTATGAGTTCTTCGATCGAAAGTTTCGGGGAATGGGATGAAGCCATGGGCCGGAGAGGTTTAGTGTTGAAGGCCAAGATAGATAATGCAAAGGATTATTTCAAAAGGATGGCAGACAGGTGAAGTTTGTAGACAGTGCGTCCATAGTTGTCCAGGCCGGTGACGGCGGGAACGGGTGCGTGAGTTTCCGCCGGGAGAAGTACGTGCCGAAAGGCGGGCCGGAAGGCGGAGACGGAGGCAGGGGCGGCCATGTATGGCTCCGCACCAACAGCCACCTGACAACGCTGCTCGATTTCAAGTACAAGAGAAAGTATGCCGCCGGCCGGGGGGTCAACGGGCAGGGTGCCCGTAAGACCGGGCGCGACGGTGCCGACATCGTGATCGACGTTCCGTGCGGAACGCTCGTCAGGAATGCCGCGACCGGTGAGGTCATCGCCGATCTTACCGGGGAAGACCAGGAAATCCTCATAGCAAAAGGCGGCCGGGGAGGGCGCGGCAACCAGCATTTCGCCACCCCGGTGCGGCAGGCCCCGAGGTTTGCCGAACCAGGCCACAAGGGCGAGGAGCTCGAGCTTGAAATGGAGCTGAAGCTGATGGCCGATGTTGGCCTTGTCGGTTTTCCAAACGCCGGGAAATCGACCCTGATTTCTTCCGTGAGCGCGGCGAAGCCGAAAATCGCCGATTATCCGTTCACGACGTTGGTGCCGAACCTCGGCATTGTCCGGTACGACGAATACAAATCGTTCGTGATGGCCGATATTCCCGGCATCATCGAAGGCGCTTCGGAAGGCCGGGGGCTCGGCCTGCAGTTCCTCCGCCATATCGAAAGGACGAAAATCCTCGTCGTGCTGATCGCTTCTGATTCTCCGGACATCAAGGCCGAATACAAAACCATCATTGCCGAGCTCGGAAAGTTCCAGAAGTCGCTCCTCAAAAAACCGAGGATCGCGGTCATCTCCAAGATGGACATCGCTCCCGAGGGGTTCAAGGCCCCTTCCCTCGAGCGGGGGATGAAGGCAATCCCGATTTCGAGCGTCAGCGGAAAAGGGCTCAAGGAATTGAAAGACAGGCTCTGGAAGGAGGTATCCTCCATTGAGCGCGAAGCAGTAACACATGAAGAGTTGCAGGGGTGACCATACAGGAAAGTGAATT
>CAIYPU010000090.1 GCA_903928225.1 uncultured Chlorobiaceae bacterium | reverse complement strand
TTGATATCGCGCATGGCGATACCGATATTGATTTCGTTGATGGTAGCCTGACCTGCAAGTTTCTTGAAGGTTGCTTCCAGTTTATCACTTAGACTGTCAAACATCGGTTCCGGCTTTTTCAGATAAAGCTTAAAAATGATTAGCTTTAATTATATAAAAAAATCACAAGAAATACAATTCCCCTTGCCTATCTTAAGGAACTGAGCGGTTAATTATATCATTTTTTTCAAGATAGAGGATTCCATAACCCATGCCGGACGACTCAACTGCATCGCTGCTCAGATCATTCAGCAGCAAACGGATCGCAATTGTCGGCGACATCATGCTCGACAAATACATTTTCGGGCATGTCTCCCGCATCTCTCCGGAGTATCCCGTACCGGTGGTAGATGTGAGCCGCGAGGACTACCGGCTCGGTGGTGCAGCCAACGTAGCCCTCAATACCCTTTCACTCGGTGCGGATACCCTGCTCATAGGTCTCACCGGAGAAGACCCTGACAGGAAAATCCTTCTGGACCTCTTCCGCAGCAAGGGACTGTCGACCGAAGGGATCGTTTCTGACCCGTCCCGTCCCACAACATGCAAAACCAGGGTTCTTTCCCAGAACCACCAGATCGTCAGGGTCGATTTCGAAAAAAGGCATGAAATAGACGTAGCAACTGCCGATGCGGTCCTTTCATCGCTGGTTTCGAAACTCTCCTCCCTCGATGCCGTGGTGCTCGAAGACTACAACAAGGGTCTGCTTTCGGAAGAACTCATCGGGCGCATCATCGACGAAGCGAAAAAATATGGCGTTCCGGTGCTGGTCGACCCGAAACACAGGAATTTTTTCGCCTACAGGGGTTGCTCGCTCTTCAAGCCGAATCTTTCGGAAATGGCGGCATCGCTCGGCATCATGATACCGAATGAAAATGCCGAGGTGGAACGCGCCTGCCTCATGCTCCAGGAAAAAATCCAGGCCGAAAACATCGTCGTAACCAGGAGCGAAAAGGGAATGACGGTATTTGACGGATCGTTCGCCCATATTGAAGCGACATCGCTTGATGTCGCCGATGTTTCAGGGGCCGGTGACACCGTCATCGGACTTCTTGCCCTTGGCGTGGCTTCCGGCATTGATCTCGTCACCAATGCCAAGGTGGCCAATCTCGCAGCAGCAACTGTCTGTCAGGAGGTCGGGGCCGTTCCCGTCAAACCCGAAAAACTTCTCAGAGTTTGTCAGGAGTATCTTCAACGATAGAGAGGTACTCGTCTATTTCCGCTGGATATGCTGGATTATAAGAGGGGTTGGCCATGAGGTTCCTCATGTTGTTGAGGGTATGGAATGGAACATCGAACATGCCTGCATTGCTGACCGGAGGAGGAACGTCCCTCCCGGGGTCGAGGTGCATCATGAAGGTGATATGGACCATACCGCTCCCGGTAGGTTCGAATACCCACATCCCCCGTGAATGATGGACCCGGTAATATCTTGGATTGAGGGGCAGGTAGTCCGGTTCGCCGGTCATGGTGACCGCGACGGCATTTTCTCCAGCCGGTTCGAGACCGGTACGAAGGATCACTTCCCTTTTCGGAAGAGGCCAGGGAGTGTTGATAACCTGCCGGAGAACATATTCAACACAGTTGAATTTTTCGAGAACCTCCATTTCCGCCAACTGGTAAACCCAGCGATCGTAATGGGCCATGTCGTGAAACAGACTGATCAGCTTCCTCATTGACGCCTTGAATTCCATTTCTCCCTTGAAACCGAGCACATCGGAACCTTTTACGGATGAAGAATAAATTTTGATCCCTTTGTGTTCCACACGGAACCGCCAGTTTCCCTGAAGGAGTATCGCTGCGTCCATAGCGCCTTGTTTAACGTTGTTGAAAGCCGGAAAATAAATTAAAAGCTCAGCCCGTTATAAAGTTTTCATAATTCTGTATGACTTCTTTCGATGATTTTTTAAAAGGTGCTTCGACCGGGGTACGGTACTTTTCCCGTTTTACCATCTCTCGCAGGTTGACCATGGTATGATAGGGAGTATCGATGACGGCGATGTTGGCCAGCCATGAAGGAATTTCTCCGCCCGGTTCGATATGGAGACGGAAAACGACTCGGCAGCGGTTTTCGTCGATCGGTAGAATATTCCAGGCACCTTCGACCTGAGGCACACGAACATACCGGCTGTCCTTCGGCAGGTAATCGGCCATGCACTCAATTTTGATGAATACCTCCGATGTTTCCGGATCGATATACCCCTGTGAACGGGTTATGATTTCCCTGTCGGAAACCGGCCACGGAGCGCTGACCAGCTGATACACTATACGCCCCTCGTCTTCGGAAAGCTCTTTCAGAAGACGCATCTCCCTGGTTTTCCAGACCCATTCAGTTGCAGCTTCAATATCGTAAAGAAGGCTGAGCACCGCGCTCTGAGGCGCATCGACGGTCGCGATGCAGACAAAGGAGAGAAAATCGGATGTCGGTACGGGACAGGTGTAGATTTTCATCCAGTCGTTTTTCAGGCGCAGTGTGCATGTCTGACTATCGATCTTTTCAAGGATGGACATGGGAATTTTCTCGTTTATCTGTTATCGTATTCTCTGGGGTTGCTCTCCCTGCCGGGGAGATATGACGCTGTCAGGACCGAGGAACAGGAACGGACACTGCTATCTTAACTACCGGATCTGTTGTCCTGACTAGAAACCTTATCTGGCCTTCTGCACCGAAAAGCTGATGCGCCATTCTGGATTTTACCGCCCTGGCAATATAGCTCCTGTCGAGGATGAAACCCTTGCTGTCGTAAGGAATGTTCCTGTTTCTGCAAATTTTCTGCAGGAGAGCGGCAAAATTCTTTTCCTCTGTATATCCGCTGATGAATTGTTCGAGCGAACTCCTGTATTTCTGCACCATACTTTCGGGATCGTCGATGATTTTCAGCGCCATATCGTCAAATGAACCCGAACGGTATAGTTCCTGGTAAAAATCCGAGTAGCTTTTACCGCTGACCCAGAAATCAGGGATGATACCTCCAGCATCTTTGAGGGAAGCAAGGCTGCTTTTTGGTTTTCCGGGAACCGGTTTCAATGACGTAAGTAAGCCGGGCAGAACGGAAGTATGATAAACGGATACATCACCGTTCCTGAAATACAATAAACTGTCAGGATGCGCAAAGAGTTTTTCCGGACGGATATTTATCAGGGAATCTTCGAAATACCGCTCGCGACCAGTCCCTCCCTTGTGGTAAACCCTCTGGATCTGTCTCCCTGAAGGGGTGAAATAACGCGCGACAGTGAGGCGGAGAGCAGAACCGTCCCCGAACGGAATCTGCTGCTGAACAAGGCCTTTTCCGAATGTGAGTTCACCTACTACAACCGCCCGATGGTTATCCTGCAATGCTCCGGCAAGGATTTCCGAAGCCGAAGCGCTCCCTTTGTCGACAAGCACGACAAGATCACCCGTTTCATAACCATCGCCGGATTTTGCCTCGTAACGGACATTGTCAGCACCTCCGTTACGGCTTTTCGTATAGACGATAAGTTTCCCTTTTGCCAGAAATTCATCAGCGACGTCCTTTGCCTGTTCAAGAAAACCTCCCGGGTTACCCCTGAGGTCGACAAGAAGCCTCTTCATACCCTGTTTTTTAAGGTCCGCAAGCGCCTTGCGGAATTCCTCCGCCGTCGTAGCGATGAAACGGCTGATCCGGATATACCCAGTTGTCTTATCGAGCATGAAAGCCGCATCAACGCTCGCCGTCGAAATCTTTTCCCTGGTGACAAGAAAATTCATGACCTTTCCGCTGATCGGACGGAAAATCCTGAGATCGACCTTAGTCCCCCGTGGACCCCTCAGCTTGCGAAGCACTTCTTTTGGTTTGATCCCTACTGCTGAAGAGGAATCGATTGCGATGATCCTGTCTCCCGGAGATATGCCCACTGATGCGCTGGGACCTCCCGGAAGGGGAGTGACAACAACAAGCGAGTCGCTGATAACATCGAACTCGATACCTATTCCATCGAAATTTCCCTCGAATTCAGACTGCGTGTAGGAAACTTTCTCAGGTTCCAGATATACCGTATGGGGATCGAGAGATTCAGCCATGCCCTGGATTCCGGATCCGGCCAGACTGTCACCGTTGACATCATCCACATAATACTGCCTGATGATGGAATATGCTTCCTCCATCTTTTTCTGCGCCTGGTTCCCTCCCTGGCCACCTCTGAGCCTGATGCCGATAAACACGCCGAATATCAGCACCGCCAGCATGATAATTATGGTCAGTATGCGGGACATCGTTGAGGAGAAGAATTGGTTACAGAATCAGGTTTGCATGCCATGTAATCATGCAAACGAGAAGTTTACCGATCATTCTCCTAAATCACAAACGAAACATTCCACTTCACAGAGTTCTTTTGTCCTTTTACCCAGGAAAACAGCCTCAACACAAACGATGAGAAGACAGGCAGAGAACTCCCTGAACCAGTAATTCAGAGCGCATTCAACGATAGAACAATACATGGTTTCGAACTAATGAACCACAACTGGATAATCAAGAAAAATCAACACATTCACATACTTGACTTTAAGTAAAAACCACTTACAACAGAACCAAATAACAGATAAAAAAGAAAAAAGAAATTAAAATCAAAAACAATTTTCAAACATAATAAAAAGCAACTAACAGCCACAGAACGAGACAATCAACTATACATTTAGACAAAGTTTTAACAAAAGCAAAACATTTAATGTTTTGTTTATTAAAATCAAAGCATCCTCTTTTATTATAATAATTTAATTAATTTTACCTCAACTAAACATTATTATGTTTAAAAATTAAATTATTTTGATAAAAAAATTTTTTCAATGACTTTTATTTATCTTATTAAGAACGATTTATTGGTTTTTTATTGTAAAAATTATTTTTTTATCCACATCTTTTTTCAGACTTAAATCTTTTAATTATAAAATTAAAAACCGTTAGCCTGTTGTCTTGGCAGGCCATATTATATGAAGGGGGTATTTGGTTTTTGTGAAGAGATACGTGGTATTGCCGCGTTGTTGATTTGGCTTTATCAGGTCATGAAAAACGGGCGCAGCGCACAATAAGCTCGATTTCGAGACTTGAGTCAAGGGGCAGTTCTGCAACGCCTACTGCGCTTCTTGTATGTATTCCCTTCTCTCCGAAGATCTCTTTGAGCAGTGAAGATGCTCCGTTTGCAACGATATGCTGATGGGAAAAGAACGATTCGCTTGCAACAAACAGGGTCATTTTGACAACCTGTTCAATATTGTCTAGTGAACCGCAAACAGTCTTTATCGCTGCCAGTGCGTTCAAAAGGGCAAAGCGGGATGCCCTTGCAGCATGCTCCTGGTTAATTTCATTGACTTTTCCTTTGCCTCCTGGTTCAATTAGTTTTCCGTCGACAAGGGGCAATTGGCCCGATGTGAAGACAAGATCGCCGCAACGTATTGCGGAAACGTAAAGTCCTGCAGGGGTTGCTGGCTGGGGAAGCAGGAAGCCGGACCTGATGATTTTTTCTTCAATGATGCTCATCCTGAATGTTCCTGCTATAGGTTTATCATGAGAAAAAATACGGCCACGACGATTGAAATATGCCATCATTGACGCCAGGCTGTTGCTATTGCCTTGTAAATTATTTATCGTGCCGGAAAAAACAAAGCGGCATTCCTATTATGCGGTGGTTACGTGACAGAAAGCATATGCTTCCCAGAATCTGCATAATCAGCAGCGGAAAGGAAAAAAACAACGAGGGGGTACACCTGACCGCCCTTGTTGAAAGCATCCCTGAAAACGTGCACTGTATGCTCCAGATCCGTGAAAAACATCTCGATGGATTGACGCTTTACAACCTCGCATGTCTTGCCCGTCGAAAACGGGGGACAAGAAAGGTCCTGCTTTTCCTGAACGAAAGAGCGGATATAGCCCTCGTTTCCGGCCTCGAAGGGGTTCATCTTCCTGATAAGGCATGCTCCCCTTCCGCCTTGAAAAAAGGAGGGCTCGAAATGCTCTTCGGTTGCAGCGTCCATTCGCCACAGAGCGCCATTGAGGCTGAAAGAAACGGAGCCGACTATCTTCTTTTCGGCCCGGTTTTCGATACCCCTTCCAAACGAATGTACGGTCCCCCCCAGGGCCTTGAAAAGCTGAAAGAGGTTTGCCGCCTGACACAACTTCCGGTCTATGCGCTTGGAGGGATCTCGATGGAGACAGCGCCCCTTTGCAGGGATATGGGTGCATACGGTTGCGCTGCTCTCTCTCTTTTTCTTGATACTGCGGCCCTTGCAGGAACCCTTGAACAATTGAACCTTTTATGGCAAAAGTAATCCCCAGCTATCCTTTTCTCTGTGTCATCACCGATGAGGAAACGAGCCCGGTATCACTTGCAGAAGAAGCTCTTCGTGGTGGTGCGCCAATGATCCAGCTCCGGCATAAATCTGCCGACGGGAGGGTACTTTTCGACTGGGCCATGGAAATCAGAAAACGGTGCACGGAACATGGAGCGTTGTTTATCGTCAACGACCGACTCGATATCGCCATGGCCAGCGGAGCCGACGGGGTCCATCTCGGCCAGGAGGATATCCCTTTACGGGCCGCAAGAGAGGCCGTCGGAAATACCATGCTTATCGGCATATCGGCCACATCGCTCAATGAGGCGATGAAAGCGCAGGATGAGGGGGCTGACTATATCGGGCTCGGCCATATTTTCCCAACGATATCAAAAGAAAAACATCATCCACCGCTCGGCCTTGAAGCCCTTGAAAAAGCCGCATCTCTTCTATCTGTTCCGGTTGTCGCCATCGGAGGGATCACGATAGAAAACGCACCGGCACTCATTTCGGCAGGTGCGGCAGGCATTGCGGTCATTTCCGCCGTCAGCCGGGCGCCATCGCCGCTTCAGGCGGCAAAGGAACTTTCAAGGGTCATAAACCTGAACCGATAAATGGTACAAAGCTATTCTACAGTACTCACTATTGCCGGGTCCGACGGCAGCGGCGGGGCCGGAATCCAGGCCGACCTCAAGACATTCGCGGCCCTCGGGTGCTACGGGCTCTCAGTCATCACAGCGGTAACCTCGCAGAACACGACGGGAGTGAAAGAAATCATGGTGCTCGATCCGCATTCTCTCTTCTCTCAATTCAGAGCTGTTGCTTCCGATATCGCGATCGATGCCGTAAAAATAGGAATGACCGGTAGCGAGGAATCGATAAAAACCATCGCTTCACTTATCCGTGAGCTTCCGGGAAACCCTCCGGTTATCCTCGATACCGTCCTCGGTTCTTCAGGGGGAAAGGTGTTTCTTAAGGAAAAAGCCATAACCGTCATGAGGGAGGAGCTGTTTCCTTTGACGGCACTGGTCACGCCGAACCTCCCGGAAGCGGCAGTCCTGGCAGGGCTGGAAAACATTCCCGGCTCCATTGAAGAAATTGAAGAGGCTGCTGCGCTCATCAGCGTATCGGGAGCCCCGGCGGTACTTGTCAAGGGCGGTCATGGAACAGGAACCCACAGCAGCGACTGCCTGCTCTGGAACGGATCGTTCTCCTGGCACTCTTCGGAAAAGGTCGATACCCCGAATACCCATGGGACGGGATGCACGCTGTCATCTGCAATAGCGGCGCATATGGCGAAGGGATGCGATTGCCCCCAGGCGGTAACACAGGCGAAAGTTTACGTGACAGAGGCATTGAAAGCTGGAGGGGCATACCGTCTCGGCCATGGAATCGGGCCGCTCCATCACCTGTTCAGTCTGTGGTGATGGGGTTTTCAGGACTGAGTGCTGAGTGCTCAGGACTGAGATCTCAGTGCCGCAGCAAAAAGCAATGAGCAACGAGTCCCGCTCACTCCTCAGAACCTTGAACAGCAGCCAAAGATAATACGGGGGCTATAGGATAAAATACTCACTTTCCACTTTCCATGTCCCAGCCCCCACTTCTCAGTCCCCACTGTTCTTGCTGCTCTTGAAGAACCTCCCGCATTCCTCACGCGCATCCTCGTGGATTCTTCGCTTTGCTCAGAATGACAAAATCGGAGCTATTGCTGCTAACCGGAATTGACAGCTTTATTCACCAGAGTAACGGGAAAGTTCGCTCCTCAATCCTGAGTTCCCCAGCACCCACTTTCCACTCTCCACATCCCATTACCCAGATACCCCTCAGTCCTCAGCACTCAGTCCTGAGTTTCCCACTCTCCACTTTCCACTTTCCAAATCCCATTCCCCCCTCATTGCTCATTGCTCAGTGCTCAGTGCTCAGTGCTCAGTGCTCAGTGCCCCAATACCGGCGGCCTTCCTATGGAGTAATAGACAAACCCCAGCTGCTGCATGAAGTCGGGACTGTAGATGTTCCTGCCGTCGAAGA
>CAIYPU010000089.1 GCA_903928225.1 uncultured Chlorobiaceae bacterium | reverse complement strand
CTGAGGACTGAGGACTGAGGACTGAGGAGTGGAAAGTGGAAAGTGGAAAGTGGAAAGTGGAAAGTGGAAAGTGGAAAGTGGAAAGTGGGTAATGGGTAAAGAAAAAAGCTTAGTCCTGAGCACTGAGCACTCAGCACTGAAAAAAGGACTGAGTGGGGAGTGGAACATTGCATAGCCTCGACTCAAGCCACGGGAAACAGGGGCCGGAAAGCACAACAGCTGCCGGCCCCTCCTTTTGTCAGGGGTTGTAGTTAAGAGAGGGTGCAAGCCATTTTTCCGCTTCAGAAAGCTCCATGCCTTTTCTTATGGCATAATCTTTCACCTGGTCCCGTCCGATTTTTCCGAGGATGAAATATCTCGATTCCGGATGGCCAAAGTAAAGTCCGCTGACCGATGCGGCCGGGTTCATGGCGAATGTTTCCGTCAGCGTCACCCCTGTCGCCGCTTCGGCGTTGAGCAGGGTGAAGATGCCTGCTTTTTCGGTATGGTCGGGGCATGCCGGATAACCGGGTGCGGGACGGATGCCGCGGTAATTTTCCGTGATCATTTCATGCGGCTCGAGATGCTCGTCAGGCGCATAACCCCAAAGCTCGCGCCGTACTTTTTCATGGAGCATTTCGGCAAACGCTTCGGCGAGGCGGTCCGCAAGGGCCTGTGTCATGATGCGGCTGTAGTCGTCGTGCTCGCTGCCGAACCGTGCAAGTGTCTTTTCGATGCCGAGGCCTGCGGTGACGACGAAACAGCCGATATGATCACTGACGCCGCTCTCCTTCGGGGCGATAAAGTCGGAAAGCGCAAGGTTCGGTTCGCCTTTTTCCTTTTTCTGCTGCTGCCTGAGGGTATGCATGGTGAGCTGCAGTTTCGAGCGGTCTTCGCCGCTATAGATTTCGATATCGTCCCCATGGCTGTTTGCCGGGAAAATGCCGGCGATGCCTTTCAATCCGAGCAGATCTTCCCTGTCGATAAGATCGAGCAATGCAGATGCATCGTCGTAGAGCTTTTTCGCTTCTGCGCCGAAACGGGCGTCATCGAAGATCCTGGGATATTGACCGTTCAGTTCCCAGGCTGCAAAGAACGGCGTCCAGTCGATATAGGGACGGAGTTCCGCTACCGTTACGTTTTCAAGGAGCGTGACGCCGGGTTGTTTCGGCTGGTGGACTTTCGCGTTGTCGAAGTGCAGCGAAAGACGGTTGCTCCGGGCTTCTTCGATGGTGACGGACGACGAAGATGCAGTACGTGAGGCATGGCTTTCCCTGAGCGCCGCCTGGTCGGCTTTCAGCTGCGCAATATAGGTATCCTTCAATGCCGGGTTCAGGAGGCTGTTGACGACCGGTACGCTTCGTGACGCGTCGAGGACCTGTACGACGGGACCGGAATAGACCGGCGCGATTTTCACGGCGGTATGCACCCTGGAAGTGGTCGCTCCTCCGATGAGCAGGGGGATCTTCATGCCGCGGCGCTCCATTTCGGACGCAACGTGCACCATTTCGTCAAGCGATGGCGTGATGAGGCCACTCAGACCGATGAGATCGGCATTTTCGCGTTCCGCCGCATCGAGGATCTGCTCGCAGGGCATCATGACGCCGATATCGACCACGTTGTAGTTGTTGCATGCCAGGACAACGGAGACGATGTTCTTGCCGATGTCATGCACATCGCCCTTGACGGTCGCGAGAAGGACTTTTGCCGTCGCACGGCTCTCTTTATTCGCTGCCTTTTCCTGTTCGATGAAGGGAAGGAGCCATGCGACCGAGCGTTTCATGACGCGTGCGCTTTTGACGACCTGCGGCAGGAACATCCTTCCGTCGGCAAAAAGGTCGCCGATCTCGTTCATGCCGTCCATGAGGGGTCCTTCTATCACCTGGAGCGGGCTTGGATACTGTTTGCGCGCCTCCTCGGTATCCTCTTCGATGTAGTCCGTGATGCCTTTGATGAGCGCGTGGCGCAGCCGTTCGGCAACCGATGCGTTTCGCCATTCGGCGGCTTTGGCTTCTGCTTTCTCGCCGCCGTCGCGCACCGTTTCCGCAAAAGCCACAAGCCGTTCCGTGGCATCAGGCCTTCGATTGAGGAGCACATCCTCGACGCGGACAAGCAGTTCGGGATCGATCTCCTCGTAAATGGCGAGCTGGCCAGCATTGACGATGCCCATGTCGAGCCCTGCATGGATGGCGTGGTAGAGGAACGCGGCATGCATCGCTTCCCTTACCGGTTCGTTGCCCCGGAACGAGAACGATACGTTGCTGATGCCGCCGGACACTTTGGCGTGGGGCAGGTTTTCCTTGATCCAGCGTACCGACCGGATGAAATCGAGCGCGTAATTGTTGTGCTCTTCGATGCCGGTCGCGACTGTCAGCACGTTCGGATCGAAAATGATGTCCTCGGGAGGGAAGCCCACTTCGAGCGTGAGTATGTCATAAGCACGCCTGCATATCTCGACGCGGCGTTCGAACGAATCGGCCTGGCCCTGTTCATCGAAGGCCATGACCACGGCCGCCGCCCCATACTGGAGGATTTTGCGGGCCCGCTCCCTGAAAAGCTCCTCGCCTTCCTTGATGCTGATGGAGTTGACGATGCTTTTACCCTGGACGCATTGCAGCCCGCTTTCGAGGACCTGCCATTTCGAGCTGTCGATCATGACCGGCACGCGTGAAATTTCCGGTTCCGAGGCCACGAGGTTCAGGAACTCCTTCATGACTTTTTCCGAATCGAGCATTCCTTCGTCGACGTTGACATCGATGACCTGCGCACCGCTTTCGACCTGCTGGCGGGCGATGGAAAGCGCTTCGTCGTATTTCGATTCCTTGATGAGGCGGGCGAATTTTTTCGATCCGGTTACGTTTGTGCGCTCGCCGACGTTGATGAAGCCGGTCGTGCTGTTGACCCTGAGCGGTTCGAGGCCTGAAAGCAGCAGTTCATGGCTTTTCTCCGGCCTGCGGCGCGGTTTGAGTGTCCTGACCGCTTCGGCGATCGCCCGGATATGGTCGGGGGTCGTGCCGCAGCAGCCGCCGACGATGTTGACGAACCCTGACTCGGCGAAGCCGGCGATCTGGGCCGCCATGTATTCCGGCGAGTCGTCATACTGGCCGAACTCGTTCGGAAGGCCGGCATTGGGGTAGACGCTGACATAGCTTTCGGCAATGCCGGCAAGGGATTCGATGAACGGGCGCATCTGTTTCGAGCCGAGCGCGCAGTTCAGGCCGACGCTCATGAGGTCGGGCATGTGGGCGATCGATATCCAGAACGCTTCGGTGGTCTGGCCCGAAAGCGTTCGTCCGCTGGCGTCCACAATGGTGCCGGAGACCATGACGGGGACCCTCCAGCCGGTGGACCTGAAAAACTCCTCTATGGCAAAAAGCGCAGCCTTGCAGTTCAGGGTATCGAACACCGTTTCGACAAGCAGCATATCGACGCCGCCTTCCTTCAGTCCCTCGAGCTGAACAAGGTAGTTGTCGACGACTTCACGGAAGCTCACCGCCCGGTACCCTGGGTTCGTGACGTCCGGAGAGAGCGAAAGGGTCTTGTTGGTCGGGCCGATGGAACCGGCCACGAAACGCGGTTTTTCCGGGGTCCGGGCAGTATATCCGTCCGCAGCCTTTCGGGCCAGACGGGCAGCTTCGGAGTTCAGTTCCCGGACAATGCTTTCGGTGTGGTAATCCGACTGCGAGATCGGGTTCGCGTTGAAGGTGTTGGTTTCGATGATGTCCGAGCCGGCATCGAGGAATTCGCAGTGCAGCTCATGAATGACATCGGGACGGGTCAGGACGAGGATATCGTTGTTGCCGAGGAGTGAGTGCGGGTGTGATGAGAACCTTGCGCCCCGGTAATCTTCTTCCGTCAGTTTGCGGCGCTGGATCATGGTCCCCATGGCGCCGTCCAGCACAAGAATGCGCTGTTCAAGCAGGCTTGAAAGTGTTTTTTTTGTGTCCTTCATTCAATGAGCGGTGACTGCATTTAAAAAAAAGAGAATATACGGGATTCGGCGGCAAATCCATTGCCCGCACGCCGATGCATGGGGGTTTTGCCGTTATTGCTCCGGTGATTAAAACGGTCAATACCGGTTAGCAACATCAGCTTCGATTTTGTCATTCTGAGCGAAGCGAAGAATCCATAACTTATTTTTTTATAGAACGATGGATCTTTCACTCCGCTCTGATTCATTAAGGATGATACCTGTGATTCAGAACAAACTTACTGCACGTGTCATTCTGCACTTTTACTTGTCATTCTGAGCGAAGTGAAGAATCCAGACATTATTTGTTCAGATCATAAGATGGATGCTTCATTGCGCTGCGCTTTCATTCAGCATGACAGACACATTGCATGGATTTCCCTGCGACTTGTTGAGGTGGGAACAATACGTGCGATCACGCTTATCTTTCATTCACTTTTCGGTACCTTTTTCAGGAGCCATGAACGGATGAGGTCTATCCCTTCATCGGATATCTGGTGAGCGATGGGGTATTCCCGATACACAAGGTCACGGACATGCTGCTGCAGCCATTCGTTCGATCGCCGCCCGTTGTCGACAGGAAGGACATCATCGTAGATACCGTGCATGACGAGAAAAGGCAATTCGCCCAGGTCAGGTTTTAACGGATCGAACGGCATCGATTGTTCAGGAAGGTGACCGCTGAGGGCAATGACCCCGTGCAGGAGTTCGGGCGCGTGGAAAGCGGCAAGGTAGCTCATGACAGCCCCCTGGCTGAACCCGAGGATAAAGATTTTGCCTCCCGGGGGGTTGTATTCGGCAATGATTTCCCTGATGAAACCGGTAAGTTTTTTGCAGGCTTCGGCGGCCCCGGCGTGATCGACGACGATGCCGGCCGGTGTGAACTGGATCGGGAACCATGCGAACATTCCGAAATCGAGGGTCAGAGGGGCGCGTGCGCTGATGTGGCGCATGCCTTTATGGAGCATGGGGGAAAGCTGCATCAGGTCTTTTTCATTGCTTCCGTAACCATGCAGCAAGAGCAGGAGCGGTGCGTTGCCGGTGCCCGGCGGGGGGGAATCGAGAAAGGTCAGGGTGAGGTTTCTGCGTTGAAGCATGGATAGTCCGATTATTGCAGGTTCTTTTTGAGCTTGCCGGATATGAAGCCTCCTCCGAGCACTTCGTCGTCACGATAAAAAACCGCAGCCTGTCCGGCGGCTATGGCGTTTTTCGGCGTTTCGAAGGTTACCGAGAGCGTATCATGTCCGAGGGGTTCCAGGTTACACGGGGTTTCACGGTCACGATAGCGGATTTTCCCCGTGGCTTTCATAGGAGCATCAAGCTTTTCGATGCCGATCCAGTTCATGCCGGACACCAGGATACTGCGGCTTTCGAGTGATGCTTTCGGGCCGACATGGATCCGGTTTTGCCCGGGATCGAGCGCGTTGACATAGAGCGGCTCCTTTGCCGAAACGCCCAGGCCTCGCCGTTGGCCGATCGTATAGAACGGATAGCCGCGGTGCCTGCCGATCACCATGCCGTTTTCATCGACGATCTCACCATCCGCCACCCTTGCTTCGAGGCCCGGAATGGCATGTTTCAGGTAGCCGCAGTAGTCGTCCTGCGGCACGAAACAGATCTCCTGGCTCTCTTTTTTTTCCGCCGCCCTGACGCCGAATGAGCGTGCGAGGGCGCGAACTTCCGGTTTCCTGAGCTTTCCGAGCGGAAAAACGGTTTTTGAAAGATCGTCCTGTGTGAGCATCCAGAGGAAATAGCTCTGGTCTTTTTCGGGATCGGCCCCTTTGTAGAGCCGGTACCGTCCGTTGCTGCAGGACGTGGAGGCGAAGTGGCCGGTTGCGACCTGCTCCGCCCCGAGCAGTTTCGCTCCCTCAAGGAGACCGAACCATTTTATTTTTTTGTTGCAGACCATGCAGGGGTTTGGTGTCCTGCCGCCGAGATAGTCTTCGTGGAAATATCGGATGACCTCGTCCCTGAATCTGCCGCTCAGGTTGAGGCTGAAAACCGGTATCTGATAGTCGGGATGGTCGCTGATGACCAGTGGTGACGGCTGAAGCGACGGTCGTTCGTCGATCGTGTCGAGGACCCTGATGTTGAGCCCGATAACCGAGTAACCTTCTTTTGCGAGCAGGCAGGCGGAGACCGCAGAATCGACGCCTCCCGATATACCGACTACTATTTTTTCCCTCGTGTCCATGGGTCAGCTTACGTTATATCCGGGCCCGCCCCCGCCTTCAGGAGGGGTCCAGGTGATGATTCCGTAAGGGTCGGCGATTTCGCAGGTCTTGCAGTGCAGGCAGTTCGCCGCATTGAGCCTGAACGACGGAGCCGGCCCATACGTAACTTCGTAAACCCCGGCGGGACAGAAATGGTTGCAGGGGTTTCCGTATTCGGTACGGCATTTGTCAAGGCAGATATTCAGGATATCTTCCTGGCTTATCCTGAGATGACAGGGCTGGTCCTCTTCGTGCAGGGTTCCCGACCGGTAGACGCACTGGTCTTTTCCGAACGTCAGGGTTCCGTCCGGCTTGAAGCCCTCTTTCAGCGCCATGAAAGATGAAAGGCTGCCTGCGTCGCGCCCTGCGGCGAATAGGGGGAGCTTCATTTTAAGACCTGCCTGGACAAGCCCGGCATAGAGGCCGTTGTCGAAAGCTTTCCTGTAGCTGCGCGCCCCGTGAAGTTCTTCGTATGCCCAGGAATCCAGGAAGCGGTGCGTAAAGGTTTCAAGCCGTTCCGGGGAAAAATCGTCCTGAGCCAGGCATTCGAACAGTGTTTCGGCTGCGAGCATACCGGATTTCATAGCCAGATGGATCCCTTTCTGCCGCTGCAGGTTCACCATGCCCGCCGATTCGCCCGTAACGAGGTATCCGGGGCCGGAGAGGCGGGGCGGCCGGTCATATGTCGATGAAATGATGCTGCGGGCCCCGGATTCAAGCATGGCGCCTCCTTCGAGAAGCTCGCGCAGGAACGGGTGCTGCTTGAAAAGCTGCAGGTTCAGGTGCGGATCGCAAATGGGAGATGACGGTCCGATAGAGGTAACGAACCCGATGGAGAGCAGGTCGGGTTTGAATGCGTAGGCCCATCCACCCCCATAGCGGTCCGATGGCAGAGGGTGGCCGAAGAGGTGGATGATTTCGCCCGGCCTGATCCGCCCTTCAGGGATGCGCCAGGTTTCCTTGACTCCTGTGGAGGCATATTCGTGGTTTTCACAGGCCCCGGAATGCAGGTAGCTAGGGATCTGCCGCAGCAGCGATCCCTGCGACCCTTCGCTGATGACGAACGTTTTCGCCCTGAGGATGATACCGGGTTCGTATCCCGGCTTCTGCCTTCCGTTCCTGTCGAGGGACTTGTCGCCGGTCAGAATGCCCGCAAGGTACCCGTTCTCCATGACCGGCACCAAAGCGGCAGTGCTGTCGAAGAGCTGTGCTCCAGAGTCCTGTGCTTTTTCAGCCAGCCAAGCTCCGAGACGGCTGAGCGATACGAGGTGACATCCCCTGCTGCTGAATGTTTCGGGAAGGAACGGGAAGGGAAGCTTTTTTTTTGCCGAGAGAAAGAGTACGCTTTCCCTCGATACTTCCGTTTCAAGGGGACAGCCCGCCTCGATGAAATCCGGATAGAATTCGTGGAGTGCCCTCGGGTCGAGTATGGCACCGGAGAGCAGGTGCGCACCGGGATAACGTCCTTTGTCGATAATGGCGATTTCCGGGACAGGAGCGCCATGGCGCTCGAGCAGGCGGTTGAGATGGATAGCTGCTGAGAGGTTTGCCGGACCAGCCCCGACAAAGACGATATCGAAATCCAGGTATTCACGGTCCTGGTTCACGCCTGGTGATTGAGGTGGAGTTGGCGGCATATTCAGAGAAGGATGCCCCCTAATATCAGCGAAGCTACGCTGAAGTAGATCACAATCCCGGTCACATCGACGAGGGTAGCCACGAACGGGGCTGATGAGACCGCCGGATCGAGGCCCAGGCGTTTGAGCAACAGTGGCAGCATGGAGCCGGACAATGTTCCAATAAGCACGATTCCGACCAGGGAAAGGCCAATGGTAAAGGCGATGTATGTCCATTGCGTATTGAAATGGCCGAACGCGATCGCCCAGCCGATGACCCGGACAATGCCGATTACTCCGAGAATGCAGCCAAGCGCGAGGCCTGAAAGGATTTCCCGGCGCATAATCGCCCACCAGTCCCTGATGGAGATTTCTCCGATGGAGAGCGAGCGGATGATGAGAGATGCCGCCTGGGAGCCTGAATTTCCTCCGCTTGAAATGATGAGCGGTATGAACGTGGCAAGAATGATGGCTTTGGCAAGTTCTCCCTCGTAATAGGCCATCACCGAGGCTGTCAGCATTTCGCCCAGGAAGAGAACGACCAGCCATACGGCGCGTTTCTTGACGAGCTGGAGGATCGGCAGGTCCATGTAGGGCTCTTCCAGCGCCTCGATACCGCCGAATTTCTGGATGTCCTCGGTCTCCTCCTCTTCAGCGACATCGAGCATGTCGTCGATGGTGACGACGCCGATCAGGTATCCGTTTGAATCGACGACCGGCAGGGCTACCCTGTCGTACCGCTTGAAAGCGTCGAGGGCGTCTTTCTGGTCCTGCGAGGCCGTCAGGGTGACGATTTTCTCCTCTTCTATGATTTCGTCGACTTTCCTGTCGGGTGCGGAAAGCAGCAGGTCCCTCGCAAACAGCTCTCCGTTAAGCTTGCCCGCGTCGTCTACGACATAGATGACGTTCAGGGTTTCGCTTTCATGCCCGTAGGTTCGGATGTGTTCGAGGACCTGGTTGATGTTCCAGTCTTTTTTCACGCTCAGGAAATCCGGGGACATGAGCCTTCCGACACTTTCCTCGGGATAGGCGAGCAGGGTCTTCGCGATTTTGAACTCCTTGAAGGAAAGGAGCTTGAGCAGTTCCTGGGCAACCGGACCGGGCAGCTCCTCGAGCAGCGCGGTGCGGTCGTCAGCCGACATGCTGTTGAGGATCTGGCTGACGTGCTTTTTCGTCAGGGCTTTCAGCAGGTTCTGCTGGGAATCGAAATCGAGGTATTCGAACGTTTCTGTTGCGAGGCCTTTCGGCTGAAGCCGGAACAGGATGGCCTGCTCATCTTCAGGAAGGTCGGAGATCAGCTCTGCGAGGTCGACCGGAAGCCAGTCCTGGAAAATCCTCTGCAGGGCGCTGAAGTTGCGTTTCTCGATCAGCTCCCTTATTTCCGGTAAAAGCGGGGTTCCGATCATGGCTGGAAACGTTTGGTGAATAGTATTTCCTGACAGCGTCAGACCTGACTAAAAAAGAATATTTTTTCGAACTTTGCAACACACGTCATGCAAGCTGGTCACGATGGTTTCCCTTTCGATACATGCGGGTTGCCGAGGATGAATTTCCGCCAGGGAAGTTCGAGGCTTCTCGATATGCCGATCCGCCTGCCGGTGCCGATTTGCTCTGCCGGGATATCAGGTGATTCTTCTATCAGGAACTCGTTTCCGAAGAGGTTCCTGCCGTCGCATTCCGGACCTATTGCCATTGCTTTTGTAAGCTTTCCAGGTCCGCTCATAAGGCTGGTAAGGGTATTGATGCCTCTTTGCCGCTGCATGAAAGAAATCCCTTCCAGCGGTTCCAGGGCGCGTATCAGCACTGCCCCCGCCATGTTTTCAGGCTCGCTGACAATGTTGAGCATATAATGGTTTCCATAAGTGAAGTAAACATAGATCGTTCCGGGCATGCAAAACATGCTGCTGTTCCTCGCGGTCTTGCCCCTCCAGGCATGGCAGGCTTCGTCTCCATTTCCGAGATATGCTTCCGTTTCGACAATCTTGCCTCTCAGAACGGTGCCGTCAGGCAGCACTCTCGCAAACAGTTTCCCGAGAAGTTTTTCAGCCAGTTCAACTGTCGGTATTTCAAAGAATTGCCTCTGCACCCTCACCATGGGCCGCGATAAAAATTTGTAATAGTTTTCATATGTATTATAATAATGTAACAAGTAGGGACGGAACTTCAACTGCTGTTAATTTCCCTGGTTAATGCATGGGTAGAATTATTGCGATTGCCAACCAGAAAGGGGGAGTGGGGAAAACCACCACTTCTGTCAACATAGCGGCATCGATTGCCATATCCGAATTCAGGACGCTGCTCATAGATATAGACCCCCAGGCCAATGCCACTTCCGGCTTCGGTATCGAAACCGGCGACGAGATCGACAATACGTTCTACCAGGTCATGGTCAAGGGCGGGAATATCGAGGATGCCATCAAGCCGACAAGCCTCGAATACCTTGATGTGCTGCCTTCGAACGTGAACCTTGTCGGTATGGAGGTAGAACTCGTGAACATGAGGGAGCGGGAATACGTCATGCAGAAAGCGCTCAGGGATGTCCGTTCCCGTTACGACTATATCATTATCGACTGTCCGCCCTCGCTCGGCCTCATCACCCTGAACTCCCTGACGGCGGCGGATTCTGTCCTCATTCCTGTCCAGGCCGAATATTACGCGCTCGAAGGCCTTGGAAAGCTGCTGAATACCATCAGTATCGTGCGCAAGCACCTGAACCCGAAACTCGAGATCGAAGGGGTACTGGTAACCATGTATGATGCGAGGCTCCGTCTCGCGACACAGGTAGCTGAAGAGGTTAAAAAATTTTTCAAGGACAAGGTCTACAGGACTTATATCCGAAGGAATGTCCGGCTTTCCGAGGCACCGAGCCATGGCAAACCGGCCCTGCTTTACGATGCGCAGAGCATCGGGTCGAAAGACTATCTCGATCTTGCCCAGGAAATTTTCGAGAGGGACGGGAATATCAACAAATTTAAAGTTCGTCAGCACTGACTGACGGCAATCCGGTGGCGGATATGGCAAAAAAAGCGTTGGGCAGGGGTCTCAAAGCGCTGATCCCCGATGAAGGGTTCGTTTCAGTTGCAAAAGAGGAGGAACCGGAGATTTCCCAGGAAGGGACCATCGGCAGCCTGCCGATCGAGAAAATACGCGTCAATCCTTTTCAGCCCCGCAAGGAGTTCGATGAAGCAGCGCTCGAAGAGCTGAAGAACTCGATCATCGAAAACGGCGTCATCCAGCCGGTCACGGTCTGCCGTGATGGAGACGGCTACCAGCTCATCAGCGGGGAACGGCGGTTGAGGGCTGTCACGCAGGCCGGATTCAAGTTCATTCCCGCTTACGTTATCGAGGCGCATGACGATTCAAGCAAGCTTGAGCTCGCCCTGATCGAAAATATCCAGCGCGAGGATCTGAATGCCATCGAAGTCGCACTTGCCCTGAAAAGCCTGACAACAAAATGCAGGCTGACACAGGACGAGGTTGCCCAGAAAGTGGGCAAGAACCGTTCAACCATCAGCAATTTCCTCAGGCTGCTCAAACTGCCCCTCCAGGTCCAGGACAGTATCAGGAGCCGGGAGATTTCATCCGGACATGCCCGCGCACTGATCAACCTTCCGGGAGAACAGCAGCAGCTCAAGGTCTGGAAGCAGATCATCGCAAGGCAGCTCTCGGTCCGCCAGACGGAAGCGCTCGTCAGCCGGATGTTCAAGGAACAGCCGAAATCTTTTGCGGCAGGGAATAAGGACCGTTCGTCACATATCGTGCACCTGGAGTCCCAGCTGAGGGACCGGCTGGCAACGAAAGTTCGTATCGTCGAAAAAAAAGGAGGCAAAGGCGAGATCCATATCCAGTATTTTTCGGATGATGATCTGGAAAGGCTTCTGGATATCGTGAACCATGCATGATGGAACCACTGAAAAGCTATTGCGCAACCAAATTGCGTCGTTGGGGCCGGTGCTCGAAATCCTTTTGTACTTCTTGTACATTACGGTTTCTCCACTCCGTCCGCCTTGCACTTTGATCGCTCATCACACTTTTTAGAGGTTCGAACAATACGGCAAAGCCGGTTTATTTTCACCATGTATTAAAAGTTTACAGTTTGACCCGAATATGAAGTTCACCCTTGTTGGAAACGGCAGAATGGGACGTCAGGTCGCCATGGTCGCCGAACAGAGCGGCATCCACGAAATAGCGGCCGTGCTCGATGTCGATGCCCGCATCACTCCGGAATCATTCCGCGGCAGCGATGCCATCATAGATTTTACCGTCCGTGACGCTTTTCTGAACAACCTTCCGGCGATGCTCGGCTCAGGGGTTCCTGTTGTGGTTGGCACCACCGGCTGGGACGATGTCCGTGAAGAGGTCGTCCGTGATGTTGCGGCTGCGGGCGCGTCACTGCTGTATTCCGCGAATTTTTCACTCGGTGTCAATATCTTCCTGCGGACCGTTCGCGAGGCGGCCAGGATGATCGCCCCGTTCGGGCAGTTCGATATCGCATTCGCCGAGCAGCATCATACCGGGAAGTCAGATTTTCCGAGCGGGACGGCCCTCAGGGCTGCCGACATGATCCTTTCGGTGAACAGCCGCAAGAAAACGGTTGCCGCCCAGCTTTCCCCCGACCGCAAACTTGCTCCCGAAGAGCTGCAGGTTGCCGCCATCAGGCTCGGCAGCGTTTTCGGAAAGCATTCGGCCTTTATCGATTCCGAGTCGGATGAGATCGTGATTTCCCATACAGCCAAGAACCGTTCAGGGTTCGCCTCGGGCGCCGTCGAAGCCGCCGTATGGCTTGCCGGTCGCCACAAAACCGTTCCGGGTTTCTATACCATGGACGATTTTCTCAATGAAAGGCTTTCCTGAGTAGTTATGGCTGAAAAAAAACCGGTTCAATCTGTTCTTCCTCCCAAAGGAAGAGTGCATGCCGTGCTTGTCGGAGCAGCCATCATTCTGCTCACAACGACGGTACCTTACCTCACCATCCTGAATATTTTTCTTTTTTCAGGAATATTCATTGCCGGCGCGGTTGCGCTCCACTATACCATCCTGCGTTTCCAGGTGCGGCTCCCATACAGTGAAGCATACCTTACGGGCTGCCTCGCAGGACTTGCAGGCGGAGCGTTGTCGGAGCTGGCCGGATTCCTGTTCATGGAATTTTTCAATTACAGGCCCGGAAGTGAAAGCCTTTCGCTGGTGATCGGGTGGATGCTCGACATGGCAAAGGGAAGGCCCGACTTGCAGGGGCAGGTCCAGCAGCTCTTGGAAGCTGAAAAACTGGCCCTGGCACCGGTGAATATGACGTTGGCGGACCTTCTGGTCAACATGGGCGTTTCCGGCGTGATGTATGGCCTGATTGCGGGTATCGGCGGTGCATTCGCGGTTTATCGGCTCAAGCGGCTTGCCGCGAGGGGCAGGTGATTTTACGTTACCGGTTCAGGGTTCGAGTGCAAGCCTGCGGTAAAATGCGCGATCGGTTTTCTGCGAGCCAGGCAGGACGGCCCATTCATCGACCCTCTCGTAACGTACAGGCGCTTTCAGCTTTCCGACAAGTCCCTTCATCAGAAGATCGAGCTCCGAGTCTGCAGGCATGTTTTTCACGAATGTCCTGATGAACGCCACCGGGCGCTGTCCGTATTCACTGTCAGGCACCGGCACGACGATCGATTCCATGATGCCGTCGATGGTCATCAGCGCTTTTTCAACTTCTTCGGGGTGGATGTTTTCACCGCCGGAGATGAACATATTGTCCTTCCTTCCCAGAACGGTAATTCGTCCGTCTTCGCTGACACGGCCGATATCCCCGGTATGGAACCATCCGTCGCCATCCCTCCGGGTGTCGAGCTCTCCTCCCGAAAGATATCCCCTGAAGAGGCATACGCCCCTGACCAGCAGCTCGCCGTCCACTGCTTCCATGACCTCCCTGAAAGGCAGGATGCGTCCGCTGTCCTGCTGAAGGCCGCTTACCGGTCCCGGTGTCGTGGAGATCTGGGAGCCCATTTCCGTAGACCCATAGCTAAGATAGAGGGGGAGCCCAAGCTGTACGGCTTCTTCGATCAGCGATTTCGGAGCGGGGCTGCCTCCCAGCAGGATGGCTTTCATTCCGGTCAGCATTTCAGCCGTTTCCGGGTTTGCAAGCAGCCGGTAAAGCTGGGTTGGTACCAGCGAGAGATGGGTGACCGGGAATCCTTTCAGGGACGAGGCGAGGTTTTCACCCGGACTTCCTGCAGCCATCGACGAGCCCGATGCAAGCGCCCTGAAGATGACGGCATAGCCGCCTATATGGTAGAATGGCAGGGAAAGCAGCCAGCAGTCGCCCGGCCCTAAAGGGATATTTTCGTTGGAGCCAAGTGCATTGTGCCAGTGGTTCGAGAAGCTGTGGAGCGCTGCCTTTGGCGATCCCGTACTTGCCGAAGTGTGGATGACGGTTACGGGCCTTTCAGGATCTTCCGGCGGTTCTTCACTTCCGGAGGCATCGCAGCGGGCTGATTCTTCGATGGCTTTGCTGATCGATGCTTCCCTGATGCCGGGTAGTTCGAACGCTTCGTTGGGCCCGGTGAGCAGAAGCCGAGGCCGGAGCTTTTCAACCGTTTGTCCGATCAGGTGCCGGGGAAACCTGCAGTTGAGTGGGGCTGCGACCAGCCCGGCTTTCAGGAGACCCAGCAGGAGCATCGCTGTTTCTGGTGTGTTGGGCGAAACAACGGCAACGATGTCGCCGTGTTTCAGGCCTTGCGAGAGGAAGCGGCACGCTATGCCTTCAGTGATTTTCCGGCATTCGTTGAATGAGATCGTTTTTCCGGGTACCCTCAAGGCAGGCAGGTCGCCGAAAAGCCCGGCAGCCCTTCCTACAATGTCCATATCGAAAGGAGGTTGATCGCGTGCAGGTCCACTTTCTGTCCGTCGATGAATGCCTTGCGGGCATCGATAACGCCGTCGCTGGTTCCGAAAGGAGTCTCGACAAGGTCGTGCTTCAGGTACCTGAAGGTATCGAGACCGCAGGCCACAGGTTTCGTGGATGCCGACGCCGCGAGCCAAGCGTACATTCCGAGGCTGATGCCGCTTTCAAAGGCAGAACTGAGCACGGTTTGCAGTCCTGCTTTTTCAGCTTTGCGCATCAGCCGGATAACGGCTTCGATGCCGCCGAGCCGGTTCGGTTTGAGCACCAGTGCCTTCAGTGCTTCGACGGGCAATGAATCGGCAATTCCGGGACGCTGCCAGAGCGTTTCATCAAGGGCGGAGAGCATTGCGCTCCTCGCATGGAATTCGCCGATTGCCGCAGCGTCACGAAGGGGCTCTTCGATATAGGAAACAGCCCCTTTCGGGATGCGTGCTGCGAAATCGACAGCCTCATCGAGGGTGAATGTCTGGTTTGCATCCATTCGAAGTTCGATACGGTTTCCGTATTTGGCGTAAAGTGCGCTGATGCACTCGACGGTATTTGCGGCACTCTTTGCGTCAACTTTGAGCTTGAAGGTGCGGTAACCGTTATTGAAAAGGGTTTCGGCCCTATTCAGGACATCTGGGGTATTGCCATACAGCAGGGCATTGAGCGGCAGCCGCTTCGAACTTTCCGTTTCCGGGAAAAACGAGGGAGGGTTGCCGGAAACTGTTGCGGCAAGATTGATCGTTGCCATTTCGAGCCCTGTCCGGACCGAAGGGTAAAGACCGTCGGGCAGTTCGTCCCCGGTGGTCAGCCTCCTGGACGAGATGCAGTCGATAAGTTGCGCTTCGGCCATATCGAGGCATTCATCGTGCAGACCGGGGAGCGGGGCTATTTCGCCGAAAGCCCTTCTCTTTCCATCCCTGCTCTGAAGGGCAAGCACGATCCCTTCCCTCCCGTTGATCCGGTGGCCTCTGACGTTCACCTCTTCGGTCAGGGGGATGGTGTAACGGTATAGAAAGAGATATGATGCGTTCAAGGTCTTTTCGGGAATCTGCTGAAATCCGGTTTGCGTTTTTCAACGAAAGCATTTTTTCCTTCCTGCGCTTCTTCGCACATATAGTAGAGCATGGTGGCGTTGCCGGCAAGTTCCTGGAGCCCGGCCTGCCCGTCGCAATCGGCATTGAGGGCCGATTTCAGGCAGCGTATAGCGAGCGGCGAATTTGCGAGGATCTCGCGGCACCACTGCACGGTCTCTTCCTCGAGTTTTTCAAGGGGCACCACCGTGTTGACCAGTCCCATGTCGAGGGCTTCCTGCGCATTGTACTGACGGCAGAGGTACCAGATTTCCCTCGCTTTTTTCTGGCCGACGAGGCGTGCCATGTAGCTTGCGCCCCATCCGCCGTCAAACGAGCCGACTTTGGGGCCGGTCTGGCCGAAAATGGCATTTTCCGCGGCGATGGTGAGGTCGCAGAGCATATGGAGCACGTGCCCGCCGCCGATGGAGTATCCGGCAACCATGGCTATGACGGGTTTGGGGCAGGTGCGGATGTCGCGCTGGAAATCGAGTACGTTCAGGCGGTTTGTTCCCTTTGCATCGGCGTAGCCGGCATAACCCCGAATTTTCTGGTCCCCGCCGGAACAGAACGCTTTGTCGCCTGCACCGGTGAGGATGACGACGCCGATCGTCTCGTCATTGCGTGCGTCGCTCAGCGCGCTTATCATCTGTTCCACCGTCTGGGGGCGGAACGCGTTGCGAACTTCGGGGCGGTTGATGGTGATTTTGGCGATGCCTTCGGCTTTATGGTAGAGTATGTCGGAAAATTCGCCTGCTGAAATCCAGTTTACAGTGCTCATGTCGGCTTTTTTATGGGTATGTGTTGAAAAATTCCGTCAGGCGCTCCACGAAAAGCGCTTTGTTTTCTATGTGCAGCGTATGGCCGCAACCGGCAAAGAGTTCCATCGAGGAATCAGGGCATAAATTAACCATTTGATGGCCAATCTCAACGAATTTAACGTCTTTTTCCCCCACAAAAAACCTGACAGGAACCCTGTTTTCCTTCAGTTTTTCCCATAGTGAAGGTTGACGACCGGTCCCGAGCAGTCGGAGCGCCGCCGCAAGCTCTTCCGGCGGGCCCTGCTTTCTTCTGCGTTCCACTTCGTTGAAAAGCGGATGGTTTTTCAGGGTTGCGAAAAGCGGCTGTTCATACCAGGCATCGATAAAGCCCCTGAAGTTCCTTTCGATTTTCCGGGCGATGCCCTCATCGCTTATGATGCGGTCGTATCGTTCTTTCCCGGCGGCGATACCCGGGGAAGCGGAAACGATGAGGCTTTTACTGAAAAGCTCAGGATAGCGCAGCATGAGGGCCAGAGCCAGCCGGCCTCCCATCGAATAACCGGCAAGAAAGAGAGGGGACTTAAAGTTTCTTTGCAGCATGAGGGCCAGTGCATCGACGGTATCGGAAAAAAATGTGAGGGGGGATGCCCAGGCCGGAACCCTGGTGGAGCCATGGCCCGGAAGGTCGATGAGGATAGACCGGAACCTCTGGTCGAGCAGGTCCGCGATGGGCTGCCAGTCATCGCCCGAACCAAGGAAGCCGTGCATGAATACGATACCTGGAAGCTGTACGTTTCCTGTTTCGGAGACGTGGAAATCGATCATTTTTTGTTCCGGTTCCATAATCAGCCTGGTTGTAGGCGGTATTCTGTTTTCATGATGTTGTATCCGGGGAAATATATCAAGCTGATTACGATAGAGGAAACAATCCGGTGTTTGTCTACCGGAATTCGATGGATAAACTTAATTTGTATGTGGATTTGGTATTTTAATATATTAACAGGAGTAAATAGTTTTGACCAGCCCAATCCTGCATCCGTTTCTCCTGAATCCGGGAATGTTCTTCAAATATGAGTATTGTATTCAGTACCAGGATTGAAGAAGGGATCCTTCAGGTTCGCGCGTCGGGATACGACGAAAGCCTGGAAGATGTCCGGCATTACGCGGCCGGTGTTCTTCAGCAGTGCATTGAAAGCGGCGTAAGGTTCATTCTGTGTGATGAAACGGAACTTGAGTATCGTCTCGGAACATTTGATCTGTACGAACTGGGCAAATTCTTTTCCTCCAGCGTGCCCAGGGAGATCAGGGTTGCCATAGTCTGCAGTCCCGAGGATATTTCCGACACCGTCTTTTTTGAAAATGTCGTGGTCAACAGAGGCCATAGCCTGAAGCTTTTCAGGGAATCTCAAGAGGCGAAACAATGGCTCCTTTCTACCGGCGTTGACGGCGAGATCAGTAATTGAAGGAAATTAGCGGACTTTCCGGATCCCGGATTTTTTTTCAGCATAATATTTTGCGGGCACTCCCCTGCTTTATGGTATTTTTACGGTAAACCAGAAAGTTCTCGCTCAGGTAGAATTCTTGGGGAAAAGGGAATGGCGATTCATTATACGACAAAAATTGAAGGGGATGTCCTGCATGTTCTGGCTTCAGGATTTGACCTGTGCCCTGCCGATGTCGAAGAATATGCATCAAGGCTTCTCAAAATCTGCCTTGACAACGGTATCCAGCGCGTCCTCTGTGACGAAAGCCAGGTTAAGACCGAGCTGAGCACCCTCGATACCTATGAAATCGGCCTGTTCATATCGAAGTTCGTTCCCACTTCGCTGAGGATCGCTGTCGTATTCCATCCCGAGACATCCTTCGACATCCGTTTTTTTGAAAGCATCGTTGTCAATCGCGGACAGCAGATCAGGATATTCACCGATGCCTTGTCGGCCAGGGCCTGGCTGGACAGGTTGTGAGACATCGGGTTGCCGAAGATTCCCGTTACAATCAACTGTTTCTGCGATTTTTTTTCATTGCAACCTTTCGGCACACTGTTTCCGACGGTTCTGTCTTTTTTCCTGCTTTCCGGTTGTTCTATGAGAAAGGTGATATGTTATTCAGCTTCACTTTCTTTCTTCGTTTTCATTCTCTTCCGGTTGACAATCCCATTTCTCTGAAGGTCGTAATTCGGCTTTCGTGAGCAATCCGGGGAAAAAATGAAGTTCTGGCTGGATTCTCAGAAACAGTCCTGCAGGATTATGGGCAAATGCTTATATTTGTCGCCTGACATAAATATTGCGACATATACGTAACAGGAACAACACCTGAAATCACATGATCGGAAAGAAACACATTTTTACACTGTTTTCTTCTCTGCTTTTCCTGCTCCTGACAGCGTGCGGTGGCAACCATGCGAAAACCATGACGGACAGGGACGGGAACCGCTATCCTTCAATAAACATCGGCAAAAAGCTGTGGACGGCGAAAAATCTGGAGGTTGCCCATTACCGCAATGGCGATCCGATACCTGAAGTAAGGGATTCTCTGGAATGGTCACAACTTACGACAGGAGCGTGGTGCTGGTATGAAAACAGTGCTGAGAAGGGGAAAGTTTATGGCAGGCTCTACAACTGGTATGCCGTAAACGATCCGAGAGGGCTTGCTCCCCAGGGATGGCATGTGGCAACAGATGCTGACTGGGATTCGCTCTCCGAAGTTTTGGGCGGTGATGATGTTTCCGGTGGAAGGATGAAATCCGGACGTCTGTGGAAAGAAAAGGATGGTGGCAGGACAGATAGTGGTTTTGAACTGCTTCCCGGAGGTGCCCGGAGGGATACGGACGGTGCATTTGTACTGCAGGGTGAGTACAGCAGGTTATGGTCTTCGACCGAATGCAATGAGATGAAAGCATGGGGAAGGGCTGTCGGCTATTTCGACAAGGCATTCCGCCGGGGAGAAGCCGGAAAGCGGCTTGGTTTTGCTGTCCGTTGTGTCAGGGACTGAAGAGCGCCGACTTGATGGAGGGACCAGTAACAGATATTCCGACAACAGGTTTCTCTGTTACGGATATTGAAAAGCCCGGCTGACCGATGCATTTTATTACATACGGCTTCCTGACGGCATGAGCGTACGGATGCGAAAGATATATTCATAGGAAAACGGAAAGAGGGGCAGGATATACCGACAGGGGTCATCAGCCCCTGTCGGCTTTCAGGAGCCCGAGAATTGTTCCGATGCGATCTTGGATAGAGCGGCTGACAGGGTGCGGTGCTGCTCGTGGTTTTCCTTTCTGCTTCCCTTCACTTCGATAACAGTGCTTTTCCCGTCACGTCCGGCGTTCAGGTATACGGATGTAAAATCCCGGTTCGAGCAGGGGCAAGCATAGCTGACCCCGAATGTTTCCGCGGCAAGCCGGATGCTGTAGTGCTGCGGCGTGGCGAAATGGGTTTCAAAGACGTCGGTTACGCCTGAAACCGGGAGGAAGGAGAAAATCCCGCCACCATTGTTGTTCAGAACGACGATTTTCATGGGAACCGTGAGGTTGCCAAGCAGCGTGAGCGCGTTCATATCGTGGAGGAACGCGATATCGCCGATGAGCAGAGTAACCGGTTTGCGTTGGCCTTCGGCAAATCCCGCCGCGGTCGAAATGATGCCGTCGATGCCGCTTGCCCCGCGGTTGAGCCCGGTTGCGACCGCATCTTCCGATAGGGCGGTGGCATAGTTGTCCATATCCCTGACGGGCATGCTGTTGGAGAGAAAGAGCGCGTCAGAAGGGGATATGAGCCGGGAAACGATGCGGGCTGCCGATATTTCGGTCACGGGTTTTTCCGGCTGCGTTGCTTTTTCTGTTTCCATGCCTGCAGCCGTGAAATAATCATCCGCTGCGCAATGAGTGAACGCCGGAGGTGTTTTTCTGCTCCCTTTCAGCAACGACGCAGACCGGGCAATGGAGCCCTCGATGCTCATGGTGACATTGTGGTCGGGCGAGAAGCGGTTCGGATGGTCGCGCAAGACGACGACCTGTTCCGGTTGCCATTCACGGACAGCCGCCGCCGGATGTTTGGCTATGAGGTGCCCTCCGAAGTGCAGCACAAGGTCGGGCCTGAATGTTTTTCTGAATTCGGGAGACTGCATGGCGAGCTGCCAGGGCCGGGCTGTTCCTTTCATTCTCAGGCCGGACGAAAGGTCCGCATAAAGCGGTGCCTGCAGGTCGGATGCAAGCTCTTCCACCGCCCGGGCATCATCCGCTCGGGTAAGATTTCCTGCAATGAGGAAGGGCTGACGGGAAGTTTCAAGTATCTTTCTCAGCATTCCGATGGAAACGGCATCCGGCATTGCAACCGGTAATGCCGGCGATGTCGACGGGTATCGCGATTCACGCCAGGATCGCAGTGGAGTGAACCAGGGATCTGAAAAGTCCGGTGTTTCCGGTTCAAGCGGTTCACGGAAAGGCTGGTTCAGATGGACCGGGCCTGCAGGAGAGCCTGTTGCTTTCGCAACGGCGTATGCGGCAGTCGAAAGCAGCGAGCGGAGAGGCACTTCCCTGGATGGAGAGGGGAGCTGCATGTTCCACCTGGTATAGTTGCCGAACATGTTCTCCTGGCGTATGGTCTGGTTCGCTCCGCAATCGAGCAGTTCGAACGGCCTGTCGGCCGAGAGGACGATCATCGGCTGGAAATCCATCGAGGCTTCGACTACCGCAGGGAAATAGTTGGCCAGGGCGGTCCCGGACGTGCAGATAAGCACTGCAGGCCTGCCGGTCGCCCTTGCATGGCCGAGCGCGAAAAAACCGGCGGACCGTTCGTCGGGAAATATTTTCCAGCGGGCTTTCGGGTTCCTTGCAACGGCTACCGTCAGCGGGGTTGACCGTGAGCCGGGTGAGATGCAGAAAAAATCCGCACCCTGCCTGAGAAGCTCTTCGACGATGACGGTGCTCCAGAGGGTGGTTATGGCGCGGTTGTTCATGGGTCCTGGCGGGTTATGGCAAGGAGGTCACCGATTTTCTGGTCGATTTCCTCCCATTCCAGCGACGGCTCGGAACCCTTCACGAGCCCGGCACCGGAATACAGGTAGGCATGATTGTCGATGACAAGGGCCGACCGTATCGCGACTGAAAATTCAGCGGCATCCCTGCTGATCCATCCGGCCGGCGCGGCATACCATCCACGACGGAACGGTTCGAGGTTCATGATGTGTTGCAATGCGGGTTCCCTCGGCACTCCTCCGACTGCAGGCGTCGGATGAAGCGTCGTAAGCACGGCGCTGTCTTTCTCGAACTCCGGTTTCAGTTTCGCCGAGCAGCGGGTATAAAGGTGTGCGAGCCGGTTGAGCTGAAGGACCTGCACCTCCTCTTCCATGTCGATATCGCTGGATACTTCGAGCAACTCGTTATAGATCATGTCCTTGACGAACTTGTGCTCCCTGATGTCCTTTTCCGAGTTCAGCAAGACTTCCGATGCATCGGGTCGGTTGTCGTCCATGCTTTCCCTCGAACAGGTGCCAGCGAGCGCTTCAGTCAGCAGCATATTGCCGTCGCGGCGATAGAGCCTTTCGGGAGAAAAGCTGAAAAATGCATGATTTTCCGAAGGCTCGAAATAAAAATTGTATATCGCGCTTTTCTGAGACGGGTAGCGGAGCATGAAAAGAAATGGAGAAAAGCTGTCTGCGAATTCAAGCACTGCCTGCCTGGCAAGCGCGATTTTGTCCATGTCTCCTCTTTCAAAGGTCTCAAGCGCTTTCATGCAGGTATTGCGCCAGCCGGCTTCGTCCGGGTTGTACGAGAGCTTCAGCAGGCCGGGCAGTTTCAGTGAGTCGCATCCGGTATCTGAAGAGACCAGATCGAGCGTTTTTCCGAGTTCGGCGATTTTATCCGCAATGATGTCGCCCTTTTCCGCATACAGGTGGCAGGTAAGGACACAGGTATTGTTTTCAATGCCGAGCTGGACAAGGGGCAGAACAAGATAGCAGGAGGAGAACTCATCCCACAGCGGATCCTCCAGCTCGATGCTGTTGAACCGGAACCCTCCGAAATAGCGGGCTTTCGGGTTTTTACCGGAAAACCTCAGGTCAAACTCACGGAAGCAGGAGGCGTTGTCTCCATATCCCTCGAACTGTATGCTGTCGGCCTGGCCGATGCCTGCGACGGTGCAATCCTTTTCGCGGTTCATCCAGAACAGTCGCGGAAAAACCGACTGATTGGCCAGCCATGCCCTGGGATCGACCGCCTGTACTTCCTGGGAGAATACTACCAGTATTCCACTGACATCATCGTTCTTTACCGTACGGTCGTGTTCATAGCTTTCCAGGGCCGATTTGATACTGGCAACGGCCTTTTCAAATGGCAGGGGGGCTTCTGAAGGTGTAATGGTATAGTGACGCTCACTCATATGGATCTGTAGGCCATGTAACGCTCAAACACTCCGGTTATGCGTTTCCTGCTACTGTTGTGTATGTGATCAGGCATCAGGTGCTCCGGAATATTAACGATATTGTCAGGCTGCGGAACACCTTCGGGAAATTACATAACTGGAGCAGGATATCGTTTCAGTGTGCCGTTTTCAATTCCCGTTGAGATGGTTTTGCAATGAACGGGCAAGATAATTGTTTTTGTCGAGAAGCCATTCATAAATCGCCATGGCATCTTTTTTCCTACCGGTGTGGATATAACATACCGCAAGATTGTAATGGGCATCGACAAACTCCCGGCTGTTCTCAATGGATGCGCTGTAGGCATCGGCCGCCTTGTCGTATTTTTGCATCTGCATGTAGGTATTGCCGATGTCGTAAAGCCTCAGCGAGTCTTTCGGGGAGAACTCGAGATATCTGTTGAAATAAGCGAGTGCCTGGGGATAATTCTTCATGTTGAACGAAACCGCTCCGAGTGCGTGCAGGGCCCTGGTATAGGCCGGATCGGCAGTGAGGGCGTTTTTGTATGCTTCCGTTGCTTCGCTGTATCGTTCACGGCGTGCGAAAGCGTCGCCGAGCAGCATATAGGAACGTGCGTCTTCAGGATTTTTCCATACATTCTGCTGAAGCTTGTTGATCTCGTCCCCTCCAGGGTTGCATGAGGTAAGCAGGAGGGACAGGAGAAACAAAAGAAGTGCGGGAATGCGGAAAATGCCATTTTCCGGATGTGGTGCGTTTTCAATCATAATCTTTCAATATAATCACTTCTCGTTGTATAAGGCAATGCCGTCCGCGACTGTACTGAATTTTCAGAGATTATTTCAGAATAGCTGATCATGTATGTAACTTCTTGAGTAATTTGTGCCAGCGTCATCCTTACGCTCCCGGGGCCTTTCGAACTGCCAAAATAAAATTTTATTACCATGAAATGTGAACTTGAAGTGACCGGAATGCGATGCGGTGGTTGCGAACTTCTTGTCAAGGAAGCCCTCGGAGAACTCGACGGTATCGAAAATGTTGATGTCTCACACGCTGCAGGTCGTGTTTCGCTGGAATTCGATCCATTGAAAGTGAGCCTGGAAAAAATCAAGGCCGTCATAGGAGAGCAGGGTTTCAGTGTCAGCGAATGACCCTTTCCGGTAAAAATTCAGACATCAAAACAATCGCAGGGAACATGGCAGCGGAAAAAACAGAAAGGCTCGCGGTGCTGATCGATGCAGATAACACCCAACCGTCCATAGTCGAAGGCCTTCTTGCCGAGGTAGCCAAATATGGAACGGCAAGCGTGAAAAGAATTTATGGTGACTGGACGTCAACAGCACTGAGAGGTTGGAAGGAGGTGCTTCTCGAACATTCCATACAGCCTATCCAGCAGTTCGGCTATACAAAAGGGAAGAATGCCACCGACAGTGCCATGATCATCGATGCCATGGACCTGCTTTACACAGGCAAATTCAACGGGTTCTGCATCGTTTCCAGCGACAGCGATTTTACCAAGCTCGCATCGCGTATCAGGGAATCCGGCCTCATGGTTTACGGGTTCGGCGAGAAAAAAACCCCGGCACCATTTGTTTCCGCTTGCGACAAGTTCATCTATATCGAAGTGCTCAGGGCAAAGATCAACGAAAACGATACCATTGCCAGGAAATCCATGGCCGAACTGAAGCAGGACACCCGCCTGGTCAGACTGCTGCGCAACGCGGTGGAATCATCGTCTGACGAAAGCGGCTGGGCGCACCTTGCAACAACGGGGAGCAACATCGCCAAACAGTCCCCAGAATTCGACCCCCGCAATTACGGCTACGGCAAGCTCGGCGAGCTGATGGCCGCCACGAAGCTGTTTGAACTCGATGAGCGGATAATCGGGGAGGGACCGTCCAAAGCGATATATCTTCGCGACAAACGCAAAAAAAACGAATAAACCAAAGAAGGAGGCTTTTCCATGCGACATTTCAGGACCATTCTGCTGTTGCAGTTCACTCTTCTGCTTTTCTGTCCCGATGCATCGCGCGGAGCCGACCTGCCGGGTTCGAAGGACAGCCCGCTTCTGCGCCGGTTCGTCGGTTCCGAGATCGTGGCTTACCAGGCGAAACGTTACGACGAGTATGAACTGCAGAGCTCGACGTTTGCGCGCTACAATCTTGCGAGCAGGAAGCGCGAGTTCGTCAGGCCGCCTCTGAGGCCCGCCGGCAAGCTGACGCGCATCTGGTACGAAGCTGCCGGTGATACCGGGTCGCTGGAGGTTTACCGGAACTATCTGAACGAGCTCGTTTCAAAAGGGTTCGTCATCCTCTATGATTCAAAACGGGACCCGGCCGCCATCAACTGGACGAACTACCTGGCCCCTTTCGGCTCGATGGATATCCAGACGAACCGCAGCTACTATATTTTTTATGCAGCGGAAAAGACGGGTTTATGTGTGGCAAGTGCAAAGAAGAGCAGGCCCGAAGGGGATGTCTATGTTCAGTTGACAGCCGTGGAGTGGGGCAAAAACGATCCGGTTTACAAAGCGAGGCGCGGAGCTTATATCGCGGTGGATATCATAGAGACTCAACCGATGCTCCAGAAGATGGTGACGGTCACAGCCGACGAAATGTCCCAGTCAATCAATTCGACCGGTAAAGTTTCGCTTTACGGCATCTACTTCGATACCAGCAAATCCGATATCAAACCCGAGTCCCGTCCGGCTCTCCAGGAGATTGCGTCGCTGCTGAAAAAGCAGCCCGCCCTGAAACTGCATGTTGTCGGCCATACGGACAATATTGGCGGGTTCGAATTCAACATGGGGCTGTCAAAACGTCGTGCCGATGCTGTTGTTGCCACTCTGGTGAAGGATTTCGGCATCGTTCCCGCCCGCCTGACGGCAAACGGTGTCGCTTACCTCGCTCCTGTCGCCCCGAACACGACCGAACCGGGCCGGGCGAAGAACCGCCGCGTGGAACTGGTGCCGAGGTAGGGGGGGGGGGATCGGAAGCAGTTTTACCTGGATGTTGCGGTTATTACTATGGCGATTGAACCTGTTAATACTGATTAGTGAACAATAGCTTCGAAATGCAAATTCAGGTCAGACATCACTGCGGTTTAATAATGCCTGATGTGTAAATTGTGTAAATAATGTCGTCATGTCAGCTGATCAGGCAAAGGCATTCCTTCGGGAATTGGCTGTTAACAAGGTATTGAGGGAACAGTTGTGTTCCATATCCTCAGCTGAAGAACGCATGGAAATTGCAAGGGAGTCGGGCTTCGAGTTTACGGTTGATGAATTCTGTGCAGCACGTTCCGAGTTGCTGGAAGACGAGCTCGATGCCATATCCGGCGGCTCCTGCTGCGGCTCTACATGTGAAGAGGAAGATGGTTATTGCACCCATGCCTGGGAATAATCAGCGATACGGATAACCGATCGTGCATGGCCGAACCAGAACTGTTCAGGAATCGCGAAACCTCTCTTTGACAGATAAAAAAGTTCTTCCGTTACCTGAGCTGTGCCCGCGCTGTCCCTTTGTTTCATGGCCAGGCTCCTGCAGCCGCAATATCCGGGAGAATTACCAATAAGACCAACAGGGAGAACGTTATGTCCATAGACCATGCAAAGGCGTTTCTGCAGGAACTGGCCGGAAATGAAGCATTGAAGCTCAGGATCCTGTCATGCACATCTGCCGAAGAACGCTTGAACATCGCAAAAGAAACAGGCTTCGAATTTACTGCCGAAGAGTTCAGCGATGCCCGCTCACAGTTGTTCGATGAAGAACTCGATGCCGTATCAGGAGGAGAGTGCGGTTGCGGTTTTACCTGTGAAAAGGAAGCCTGGGCTTATTGACCTGCCGATGCGCTGATACGGCGTTTCCGTTTTCCTGCCGGAGTATTCTGGTATTCTTGCCTCCCAAAAAGGAGAGAATGCGCCTACCGCTTTGCGGTTGAATATACTTTTATAATAGTATGATAATACTTCAATATGTTGATCATTATCAACTTGTCTAGCAGGGAGACAGTCATGTCGATTGATCAGGCGAAAGCGTTCATGAAGGAATTGGCAGTCAATGAAGAGCTGAAGCAAATATTGCATTCCTGTTCTACTCCGGATGAAAGAATGAACTATGCAAAGGAGTCTGGGTTCGATTTTACTGCCGATGAGTTTGCGGAGGTGCGCACTGAATTCTTTGAAGCGGAGCTCGATGGAGTATCCGGAGGTAACTGCTGTATGCAATCATGCGAATCGGAATCGGGCATGTGCGGGTTCGACGGGTAATACGTTCTGCCGGATAACAGGTTTGCTCACACCCATAAAGGATTCTTGAAAAAAGAAAGTATCGGGTCTGATCTCTGACAGTAGTCATCTGGTTTTTTTACCGATATCTTACGCTTGAAAAGGCCTTGCATCCAAGGTCATTGTTGAAGCAAATCTCCTTCAATGAATGTTCCGGAGAATTATTTGCGTGATTGTGCTACAGCGCTGCGCATCGGTACCAGGTTCAAAGTATGGTTCCGGAATCTCGATCCGCATGCTTAAAACCGGGATTTTTTTGTGGAAGACCCCTATTATCATCTGCACCTGTCGAGAAATTCGCACTGCCAATGACATGCCATCATGAATGATAATCTGACGCTGTATTGTTTTTCCTTGGATCAGCAGGATTATGCTGTCAATACCGCCACAATGATCGCCTCCCGCATCAGCCGGGAGAGCGCTTCATATCTGCGCGGGGATTTGGGCATACCTTGCGATGCCCTTTCAGACAAAGCGAAGGACGAGCTTGAGTCACTTCAGTTCCAGAAGAAAAACAGTGAAGAGAAACCGGTTGCCCAGCCATTGAGAGGTAATGACGGGAAAGGAAAAACTTCGGATGAGGTCGGAGGTGATGGCCGGATTGCGTGTATTGCGATTTTTGTCACGCAGCAGTGCAATCTTCGATGCCGATACTGTTATGGTGGCGGGGGTGAGTACGGCAATCCGGGCGTTATGGATGAATCAACGGCATTGACGGCTGTGGATTGGCTTTTGGACCGATGCGGACCGGTCGAGGGAAGGATTTCTTTTTTTGGAGGAGAGCCGTTTCTCAATTTCCCCCTCATGAAAAAAGTTGCCGCTTATGCCCGTGAGCAGGCAGAAAAACGAGGTGTCAGGATAGGTTTCTCGGCAAATACCAATCTTACGCTGCTCGATCAGCAGAAGCTTGATTTCATTCGCGACTTCGATGTGATGATCATAGCAAGCTTCGATGGTCCAAAATCGCTGTTCGATACGTTGCGGCCAGCCCTGGATGGCAATTCTTCGTATGACAGGGCTATATCAATGCTGCCCGAACTTATTGCTGAACGGGGAAAAAAAGTTAACGCCCGTGCCACTCTCGTTCCGGGTTCGGATCCTTCCCAGGTGCAGGACGCCATAAACGATATGGGCTTTCAGCGATCACATATGGTCCGTGCGTCCCGCTCACCATATGCCGTCATAGCAGACAGGAATGAAGAAGAGGCTTTTGTTGAAAATCAACTTTCATATACCCGGTCAACCATTTGCAGGTTTCTTGACGCACTCAAAGACAGGGATCGGGCTGAAATCAACCGACTCGCGAATTCAACAGGCATCCCTCTTCCGACCAGAGATGTTTTTCTTTCCGGGAACCGGGTGTTTCTGGGCAGGAGAAAATATAAATGCGGCATCGGCCGTACCTATGTCGCGGTTTCAATTACGGGTGATATCTATCCATGCCATCGTTTTGTCGGCCAGGAAAAGTACCGGATAAGCAGCATTTTCGACAACGGACCGTTAAAGCGGGATTATTGCGTTTCTCCCGTCGATGCTGTTGAAGCGTGCGGCAAATGCTGGACCCGGTTCATGTGCGGCGGAGGATGTCTTCATGAGCATGCCGGAGAAACGGGTGATGTCCGCATTCCGTCCCTGTTGCTGTGCGATTATGAAAAAAGAAGGAATGAGATGCGCATCGCTCTCTGGTGCAGTATTTCCAGGGACGATTACAAATGGCTGGAAGGGTGTGGTGTCGTCGCAGCTGATATGTGCCTGCTCGATTTCGGATAACTGAAAAGTATATCGCAGATCATGATGAATTTCTGCCACCGTCCTGAACATTTCGAATTCCGGGGCCGCGATTTCTCGCTGAGTTATGTTCAGGGCGGCCGCGATGCTGAACCTGCGCTGCGGTTGCGCCATGAGGTCTATTACCGGGAACACCTCGGACAGAGCCTGCCGGAAGGTATCGACAGGGACAAGTACGATCGGCAATGCTGGCATCTGCTTGTCAGGGACAACTGTTCAGGCAGGCTCGTCGGCACCTGCCGGATCAACGCTGGAGGGCCATGCGGTTATTATTCGGCTGAGGAATTCATGATCGGTGCAATACTTGAAACCGAAGGAAAAAAGTTCGAGCTCGGCAGGATGTGCATTGATCCTGATTTCCGGAACGGAGCGGTATTCCATCTTCTTATTCTCGGAATCCTGAACTTTGCCGGCATGACGGGAACACGGCAGATTTTCGGTTGTTGCAGTATCCCCGGATCTTTGGGCAAAGAGACCATAGGTTGTTGTGTGAACCGTCTTAAAGGCAATTATGCGTTATCCGGTATTCCGGGAATCGAACCCCTCGTTTCAGCCGCTCTTCCCCTATTGCCCGGGAATATCGAGCAGGAGAACAGGGCCTGGAAATACATTCAGCGGAACTGCCACACCCCGCTGCCTTTCTATCTGCTTCTTGGGGCAAAAGCCGCCCCG
>CAIYPU010000088.1 GCA_903928225.1 uncultured Chlorobiaceae bacterium | reverse complement strand
TTCGCTGTCGAGTGAAAGGTTGAACTGGTCTTCCCAGGCGAAGTCGAACCGGGCCCTGCTCATCAGTTCATCATGGAGCCATGCGGCAGGGTTGCCTTTTGCCAGGTCCGCAGCATGGGCTGCAATCTTATGGGAGATGATCCCTTCGCGCACATCGTTCCTGTCGGGCAGGCCGAGGTGCTCTTTCGGCGTGACATAACAGAGCATGGAGCACCCCATGCTGGCGATCAGTGCTCCGCCGATAGCCGAGTTGATATGGTCGCGGCCTGCCGCGATGTCGGTCACGAGCGGGCCGAGGGTGTAAAAGGGTGCTTCGTGGCATAATTCGAGCTGTTTCTGCATGTTTTCTGCCACCATGTCGAGCGGCACATGCCCCGGGCCTTCGATCATGACCTGCACATCGTGGGCCCATGCTTCTTTCGTGAGATCGCCAAGCACCTTCAGTTCCCCGAACTGCGCTTCGTCGTTGGCGTCGGCAATCGAACCGGGGCGAAGGGCATCGCCGAGCGAAACGGCGATATCGTAAGCCTGCAGGATCCGGCAGATCTCGTCGAAATGGGTGTAGAGGAAATTTTCCTCTTTGTTTGTCCTGCACCATTTCGCCATGATCGATCCGCCTCGGGAAACGATGCCGGTAAGCCTGCGGTCGGCCGCCGGAAGGTGGCGGAGCAGGATGCCCGCGTGGATGGTGAAGTAATCGACACCCTGTTCGGCCTGTTCGATCAGGGTGTCGCGGTAAAGCTCCCAGCTGAGGCTTTCGGCCTGCCCACCCGCTTTTTCGAGCGCCTGGTAGATCGGGACCGTGCCGATCGGGACCGGGGAATTCCTGAGGATCCATTCGCGGGTGCGGTGGATATCCTTGCCCGTGCTGAGGTCCATGACGGTATCGGCGCCCCAGCGGCATGCCCATACTGCCTTGTCAACCTCCTCCTCGATGCAGGAGCCGAGCGCCGAATTGCCGATGTTGGCGTTGATTTTCACCCGGAATTTCCTGCCGATGATCATCGGTTCGAGCTCGGGGTGGTTGATGTTTGCCGGAATGATGGCCCGGCCTTCAGCGATTTCCTTACGGACGAATTCGGCAGTGAAGGGTATCGCCGGGCGTCCCCCCTTTGAAAACGATGCGGTCCATGTTTCAAGCTGCTGGTTTTCCCTGATGGCGACATACTCCATTTCGGGAGTGACGATGCCTTTCCGGGCAAAGTGCATCTGTGTGATGCCGAACCCTTCCTTTGTCTTTCTGGTCGTTCGTGATGACAATTTTCCCTGGGATGCGTTATGCACGGATGGTTCCGTTACCCTTTCCGGAAAGGGCCAGCTATCCCTCACGGGCGGTATTCCTTTTTCGGGGTCCAACCTGAAAGAGGGATCGGAAAACGGTCCGCCGGTATCGTACATGGGGAACGACGGGAATTCATGATCCCCGCAACGGTAGGTTTTCGAGAGATCGAGACTCTGCATGCCCACTTCCACGGGGAAAAGCGTTCCCTTCACAAAGGTTTTTTTCATGGCTCCGGAAGCGGTCGCGGGTTCCGGGATGGAGAAATGTTCAGGAGGATTTTGCATGTTCGGGCTTACAAATTGAATCGGTCAGAATGAGCAGGGACCTGTAAACGGGGAAGGATGGCTGGATACGGTGAGCTCCGGCTTCATCTTTTCTTGCGTCAGCATTACCTGCATCAAGTTACAAGGGTTTGATCTCAGCTGAATCCATAACGACAATCAGCACCCCCAAGATGAGAATCTCATCGGCACAATACTTAAATTCACCTTATTTTACAAATCGGTGAGATTTTCGGGCATCGGCGGTTTCAGCAGGATACAAGGAAAGATGAACGTGGCGGGCAGATCGGAACATGAACAGAAGGATATCGGGGCAACCACAGGCTTTCCAGCAGGGGAGAGGCTGAGCGGCATTGTCGAGAAGGTGACGTTTTTCAATGCCGAAAACGGTTTTTCGGTGCTGAAGGTCAAATTCGAAGGGGAGAGGGAACCGTCAGCCGTCATCGGGTATGTCGCAGCTGTCAGCGAGGGCGAACACATCGAAGCGGTCGGCGCATGGCAGAACGACAAAACCTGGGGACGTCAGTTCAGGGCGGACCGGCTGACGGTAGTCCCTCCCGACACGCTCGAGGGTATCCGCAAATACCTCTCTTCCGGAATGGTGAAAGGTATCGGCGCCCATTTCGCCGACGTGCTTGTCCGCGCGTTCGGCGAGGATGTTTTCAATGTCATCGAGGACCACCCGGAACGTCTGCTCGAACTGCCGGGGATAGGGCGCAAGCGCATGGATCAGGTGGTTTCCGCATGGGCCGAACAGCGCGCAATCAGGAAGATCATGGTGTTCCTGCAGTCCCATGGCGTCGGGACGGCAAGGGCGGTAAGGATTTTCAGGGCATACGGCGAAGAAGCCATATCGGTCGTTACATCGAACCCTTACCGGCTCACCCTTGATATTCCCGGCATCGGTTTCAGGACCGCCGACCAGATAGCGCGCAATCTCGGGGTGCCGACTGACTCTCCGATGCGGGCTCGCGCTGCGATCGGGCACGTGCTGCTCGAGCTGTCGTCTGCGGGACACTGCCGCATACCCGAAAAAATGCTTGTAGAATCCTGCGGCACCCTGCTCGATATCCCGGCACCCGTGATCGGGGATGCTCTAAAACAGGAGCTTTCCATCGGCAACGTCATATCGGTCGGTGAGGCTGAGGAGCGCTGCTACTACCTGAACGAGCTCTACCGGGCCGAGAAGGGTATAGCCGCCCATCTCCGGCGTCTCATGCGGGGAAAGCTGCCGTGGAGGAGCACCGATACGATGACGTCAATTACGATGGCCGAACGGCACTCGGGTATCGAGCTGTCGGAGTCGCAGCGCAATGCCGTCGCACTGGCGCTTGAGAGCAAGCTGCTGGTGGTCACCGGAGGTCCGGGGGTTGGCAAGACGACCATTATCAATACCTTTCTCGCCATTCTCGGTTCGGGCAGGCTTGAAATCATGCTCTGCGCTCCCACCGGCAGGGCTGCCAAACGCCTTGCCGAAGCAACGGGAAGGGAGGCGAAGACCATCCACAGGCTGCTCGAGTTCGATCCCCACCTTCGTGATTTCAAGCGGGGACCTTCCAACCCTCTCCATGCCGACCTTGTTGTCGTGGATGAGTCTTCGATGATCGACGTGGTGCTGATGAACCGGCTTCTCTGCGCTGTTCCCGATCATGCCGCTCTTGTGTTTGCCGGGGATGTGGACCAGCTTCCCCCTGTCGGACCCGGCTTCGTGCTTGCCGACATGATCCGCTCCGGTGCCGTCCCGGTCGTACGGCTGACTGAAATATTCCGCCAGGCGCAGTCGTCGATGATTATCGTCAACGCGCACCGAATCAACCACGGAGAACAGCCCGCACAATCCGCCGGTTCGGGGCTTTCCGATTTCTATATCGTCGAAACCGCTGCAGCAGCCGATATCCGGCGCAGGCTCCTGCAGGTCATCTGCCAGAGGATTCCCGCCCGTTTCGGCCTCGACCCCCTGCGTGACATCCAGGTGCTCTCTCCAATGAACAAAGGCGTTCTCGGAACGAAAGCCCTCAACGAACTCCTGCAGGAAACACTGAACCCCGGGAACCGCAAAAAGCTTGTCCGTTTCGGGACTTCGTTCGCCGAGGGCGACAAGGTGATCCAGCTGGTGAACAACTACGACCGGGAGGTGTTCAACGGCGATATCGGGCGCATCGTTTCCGTCGATGAAGAAGAGGGATCGATGACAGTCCGCTACGACGACCGGGATGCGGTGTATGAGGCTGCCGATCTCGACGAGATCACTCTTGCCTATGCCATAACCATCCACAAGAGCCAGGGCTCGGAATATCCTGCCGTCGTCATTCCCCTTGCCATGCAGCATTTCACCCTGCTTGAAAGGAACCTCATCTACACGGCTGTCACCAGGGCGAAGAAGCTCGTGATGATCATCGGCGATCCCAGGGCCCTTGCCTTGGCCATCGCCGAAAAGCGTGCCTCCGGACGGCTTACGGGGCTCGCTCAACTGATTGCCGAAGAGAACGCCGAAGGCATCCGGCAAGGTTGAACCGGCTTTTTTGTTATATTGCGTCCCTTGAGTTCCTGCATGGTTTTTTCCCTGCGGTACGAGGTATTTGCCAAACCATCACTCCCTTGCAATGAACAAGATTGTGAAAACGCTCAACCTGATCCGACTCTGCATGTTCCAGATGGGGTTCGGCCTCATGCTCGGTTTTGTCCAGGATATTCTGAACCGGGTCATGATCAAGGAACTCCTGCTGCCGGCAACGATAGCGCTGGGCCTGATCAGCCTCAAGGAACTCATGGCCATTTTCGGCGTCAAGGTCTGGGCGGGTAACCTCTCGGACCGCAAGAGCGTATTGGGCTACCGCAGGACACCCTACATCTTGCTCGGACTTGTCAGCTGCGTTGTCTCATTCATGCTTTCCCCGGAGGCAGCCTACGAAGTGAAGGTAGGAGGAACGGAGTTTTCGCGTATGCTGCCCGCCCTCTTTACCGATATCGGCCTCTGGAAGCTCAGCATCATTTTCCTGATCTTCGGTTTCGGGTTGCAGGTGGCCACGACCGCCTATTACGCCCTCATCGCCGATATCGTTCCGGAAGAGCACATCGGCAAGATCACCGCGGCAAGCTGGACCCTCATGGTGCTGACCGCCATCATCTCCAACTGGAACATCGGCAACTACCTTAAAGTCTTCACTCCCGAACGCCTTACCCAGGTAGCGGAATTCGGCGGGCTTCTCACCCTCTTCTTCGGCGTTTTCGCGGTTATCGGCATTGAAAAGCGGAATGCGGAAACAGGACCGGGCAAGGAAAAACACAGCATCACGTTCGCGCAGTCGGTCCGACTGCTTTCATCTTCTCCGAGAACCCTGCAGTTTGCGCTCTATATTTTCATCTCGATTTTCGCACTTTTCGCAAACGAGGTTGTCATGGACCCTTTCGGTGCCGAAGTGTTCGGCATGCCGGTTTCGGTTACCACGAAGCTTTTCAAGCCGACCATGGGGGGGACACAACTTGTTTTCATGCTGATTACAGGCTTCCTGCTCTCCAGAATAGGGTACAAGCGTGGAGCGTATTTCGGCAATACGGTCAGCTCCATCGGTTTTGCGATCATCATGGTGGCCGGTTTCACACTCAACATGGACCTGCTCCGTGCCGGGCTTGTCGTCACAGGCATGGGGCTGGGCGCGGCCAGCGTTTCGAACCTTTCGATGATGATGAACATGACCGCCGGCCGGAGCGGCATCTATATCGGGCTATGGGGCACTGCCCAGAGCCTTGCAATCTTTATCGGCCATTCCGGGGCAGGCGTTGTCCGCGACCTGGTTTATCTGTTCTCGGGCAACCACATGCTGGCCTATGCCGCTATTTTCATCGTTGAAATCATCGCATTCACCGCTTCGAGCTTCGTGTTGCCGCATGTTTCAAAGGAGGCTTTCGAAGAAGAAAGCCATGCGAAGATGTCCGAATATACAGAGGCTGCAAAAGCGAACTGAGGGGGCGGGAGAATGGATATGAAACACGTGTTCGGACCGCTGTCGTCCAAACGCCTCGGCCAGTCTCTCGGGGTCGATCTGCTGCCGCCCAAGAGCTGCACCTGGAACTGTATCTACTGCCAGCTGGGCAAGACCCGCAAGCTCATTACCGAAAGGCAGGAATTTTTCCCGAAGGAGGAGATCCTCGATGAAATCCGCAGGGCAATCGAGGAGAAGCGGGCCATAGACTGGATAACCTTCGTGGGGTCCGGCGAGACCATGCTCTACAAGGGAATCGGCTGGTTGATTTCGGAAGTGAAAAAACTGACGTCCATTCCGGTTGCCGTGATTACCAACGGATCCCTGTTTTATCTCCCTGAAGTCCGAAGGGAAGTGCTCGAAGCCGATGCAATCATGCCTTCACTCAACGCCGGCTCGGAAGCGCTGCACGATCGAATAGGGAGGCCCGCTCACGACCTCGGTTTCCACCGGCATGTCGAAGGGCTTGCCGCGCTCAGGAAGGAATACCGGGGGAAATTGTGGATCGAGGTCATGCTGCTCGGGGGGATCAACGATTCCGACGAGGCGCTGACGGACATAGCCGAAGCCCTCAGGGAAATCGGTCCCGACATGGTCCATATCGTCCTTCCGACAAGGCCGGCACCGGATCAGGTGGTGCACCTTCCTTCCGAAGAACGCATCAAACGCGCGATTGCTGTTTTTTCGGAGGTTGCCCCGGTCGTGCATCCCGCAAAAGGCGTCATGGACCTCTCGGCGGAAACGGATCTTCTCGAGGCCGTTACGGCGATTGTTTCCCGCCATCCTGTCCAGCAGCGTGAACTGCAGAAAGCGGTCGAAAACTGTTTTTCCGGCGATCGCCAGAAAGCTTCCGATGCGATGACCTCCCTGCTCAAGTCCGGCAGGTTCGCCATCGTCGATCATCATGGAGAGCCTTACTGGGTCATGAAAGGCGAAAAAGAATGATAGAAAAGGAAAGGGAACCCGGCAATGGCTCCCTTTCCTTTTTTTGAGATCAACAACTCAGACAACAAGATTTATCCGGGTTTCCCGAAGGCCGCATCACCTCGGGCCGGGGCCTCCCGGTCCTGGATTGCCCGGACCCTGGTTGCCATTAGGTCCGCCGCCGGGCCCTGCGGGAGGCGGAGGCGGAGGTATCGGACCTGCATTCGGTCCGGGTCCGTCATAGCGGCGCCGGTCATGTTCGAAACGGTTGTCCCAGTACCTGCGGTCGTGCCTCTGGTACTCCCTGTCGCGGTACCTTCTCAGTTCTTCCCAGCGGTAGTGCCTGATTCTCGAGGGAAGCGACTCGTACCTGACGATCACCCAGGGGCCGCGGTAGTTCGATGCACGGTACCATACGCCGTCACGGAAGAGGAAGTAACGGTTCCCGTAGAAAATGATATCGTTCGAACCGTTGAAGGATACGTGAAAGCCGGGTTTCGAAAGGTAAATGAAGTCAGGCCTGCTGTCGATAACAATTACCTGGGAATGCCTTCCCGGTCCGTCCCAGGCGAACGCATCCGTTACCGGTGAGCCGAGAAGCATTCCTGCGATACCCGTGACCATCAAGAAACTTTTTTTCATCGTTATTCACATTTACGTTTACAAAATGAGCAACATCTCTTACTCCCTTTGATATCATGATTTACAAGTGTCATCGAGGAGTTCACAATGTATGACGATGAATTTTTTTTAATCCTGCGCTTCAGAAAAAAAATAATATCAGGGGAAGGATTCTGTTCGGACCTTGCGTTATATGCTGGTTCAGCCGGGAGGTGTTTCAGCATCACGGCAATCGATGATTGCAAGCTATGAGTGCTTTGTTCGGGGGTTTCAGGAAATGCCGGTTTCGTTGCCGTCGTACTCCGCATAATTATTGGGAGTTTCGTACCAGCGGATGTGCCTGAGCGTTATTCCATCCGGAAGGCGGTCCCGGATTTCGTTGAACGCCCATTTCGCAAGGCATTCGGCTGTAGGCGGTTCATCGGTTATCAGTACCCGTGAATTGCGCCTGGTGATGAACTCAAGGTCTTCGTAGTCGTGTTTCCATACCGCGAAGCCATGGTCGAGCCTGTCGTGGATATGCTGGATCATGATTTCCTTCAGGAACTTGAAGTCCATGACCATGCCTTCCTCTCCGTCGCCGGAGCGGTTCACGACTTTTCCCTCGACGGTCGCCACGACGACACCTCGGTGGCCGTGGATCTGGTTGCAGAATGAGTAGCTGTTCGGCAGGGTATGGCCGTAATCGATCTCTATCTTCCTTGATATGCGCATGGTTCCAGCTGAAAGGTCGGCAAAATGCCGAAAGATACATGATAAAATGAAATTTAAAGAATCTGATCATGTTTCTGTCCGCAGGCCAGGGTTCGTCTGTAAAAACCACTTGTTCGCAGTTCTGCGGCATTGTTTCCGCTGAAACATTGCATGGTCCGGATACGCATTCACCATGATTTTTTATAAATTCCGGAACGCCGGCGGGAGCGTAAGGTGAATTATTTACGACCGGTGGATGGTTTACATCGTAAACGTGTCAGAGAAATGGCCCGGGCAATGATTTCCCGCAGGGTTATTTTTTTCGGTTTTACAGAATCATAGTGCGGAACGAGAACCGCAAAAGGGAGTTATGGAAGTCGATTTAAAAAATATCTGGACAAGAATCGTTGCGGAAACATCCAATGAGTGCGAGCGCGATCCGCAAATAAGCATATTCCTCGAGCAGCATATCCTGCGGTTCGACAATTTCGCGGATTCGCTGGCGATGCTCCTTTCCGTCAAGCTCGGATCGAAGCATTTTCCTCCGCCTGTGCTTCAGGGGCTTTTTGAGGATTTTTACCACCAGTGCCCCGAAGAGGTAGAACATGCGGCATGCGACCTGGTCGCGACCCAGCAGCGCGATCCTGCTGCCGTCAACTATTTCGAGATCATGCTGTTCCTCAAAGGGTTCCAGGCGCTTCAGGCATACCGACTTGCGCACTGGCTCTGGAATAACGGCAGGAAAACCATGGCATATTTTATCCAGAACCGCATGTCGGAAGTCTTTTCGGTGGATATCCACCCGGCGGCAGTTATCGGCAAGGGTATTCTGTTCGATCACGCCACAAGCCTTGTTATCGGCGAAACCGCGGTGGTTGAAGACAATGTTTCGATCCTGCATGAAGTGACGCTTGGTGGCACCGGCAAGGAGACGGGTGACCGTCATCCCAAGGTGAGGAAATCCGTGCTGATCGGCGCGGGAGCGAAGATACTCGGCAATGTCGAGATCGGCGAGGGATCGAAAGTCGGGGCGGGCAGCGTGGTGCTCGACGATGTTCCGCCGCACTACACGGTTGTCGGCGTGCCCGCCCAGATTGTCGGAAAGACCGAAGTTGCGGAGCCGTCGCTTGATATGAACCAGAAAGTGGTTGCTTCCGAGGCGGGCGACGACGCTCTTGCTTAAGCCCTGAAGATGTTCCTGATTTTTTCGCGGTGAAGTTCCAGCCTTTCGAGGATCTCCGCGAGATGGTCCCCGCCGAGCTTTTCCAGGATGGCGTTCGCTATCACCGGTGCTACGGCTGCCTCGGCGACGACACCTGCAGCCGGGACCGCGCAGGTATCGCTTCGTTCGAAGCGTGAGAGCGTAGGTTTCATCGTTTCGAAATCGAACGAGCCGAGAGGCGACAGCAGCGACGATATCGGTTTCATAGCTGCCCGCAGGTGTATGAACTGGCCGCTCGACATACTTCCTTCAAGCCCTCCTGCACGGTTCGTTTTCCTCGCGGGGACTTCTCCCGCTGCGAAGAGGAATTCGTCATGGACCTGCGACCCGGGTTTCCGGGTATTTTCGAAGGCAGGTCCGATTTCGACCCCCTTGATGGCCTGGATCGACATGATGGCCGAGGCAAGGGCCGCGTCCAGCCTGCGGTCGTGCTGCACATAGCTGCCGAACCCGAGCGGCACTCCGGTGATGAACACTTCGATGACCCCACCCAGCGTATCGCCCTGCTCCTTTACCGCATCGATGGCGGCAATCGCTTCCGTTTCATCGGCTTCGGAGAGCATGCGCACCTGGGAGCGGTCGGCTTCCGCTGCAAGGGTTTCAGCCCCTGTTTCGAGCAGTTCCAGGAGCTTCGATGACGGAACATTGCCTCCGGCTGGCCCAATCGAGGAAACATAGCTTCCGATTTCAATGCCGAGGGCCCTGAGGAATGCCCTCGAAAGGGCGCCGGCAGCAACACGAGCAGCGGTTTCCCGCGCGGATGAGCGTTCGATGACGGGCCGGATGTCGTCGAAGCCGTACTTGAGCCTGCCCGCGAGATCGGCATGGCCGGGCCTCGGAATGGAAATTTTCGGGATCTCGTCCGAAGGTTTTTCAAACTGGGCCATGGTTTTCGTCCAGTTTTCCCAGTCGCGGTTCCGTATGATGAGGGAAACCGGTGAGCCGATGGTCCTGCCAAAGCGGAGACCCGAAAGCACCTCCGCCCGGTCGGTCTCGATTTTCATGCGGCCGCCCCTGCCGTATCCCTGCTGCCTGCGGGCAAGCTGTCCGTTGATATCTTCAGGAGATACGGGGACCCCGGCCGGCAGCCCTTCGACAATCGCTGAAAGGGCAGGGCCATGGGATTCACCTGCGGTAAAATAACGTATCATGGTTTTCCGGATTAAAAATGCCCGGCTGACTCTTGGAACTGCAGCCGGGCGTGGTGAATGATGCTTTCGGAAACGGTATGCCTCAGCGGAGCTTCCTGGCAGCCTCTTTCGCGTAATAGGTGAAGATGAGGTCGCCGCCGGCGCGCTTCATGCAGAGCAGCGATTCCATCATGACGCGGTCCTCGTCGATCCATCCGCGCTGTGCAGCGGCTTTCACCATGGCGTATTCGCCGGACACATGGTAGATGGCAACCGGTACGTCGAAACGCTCTTTCGTGCGGTAGACGATGTCGAGATAGGCCAGGCCCGGCTTCACCATGACGATGTCTGCTCCTTCGACGATATCGAGCTCGATCTCCTTCATGGCTTCGTCGGTGTTGCCCGGGTTCATCTGGTAGGTGCTCTTGTCTCCGAACTGCGGGGCGGAATGGAGCGCATCGCGGAACGGGCCGTAAAAGCTCGAAGCGTATTTCGCGGCATACGAGAGAATGCCGACATCGGAAAAGCCTGCGTCATCGAGCGATTCGCGGATGGCGCCGATCCTGCCGTCCATCATGTCGCTCGGCGAGACGAAATCCGCGCCGGCTTTCGCATGGGAAACGGCCATTTTCTGGAGCACCTCGACGGTTTCGTCGTTCAGGATGATGCCGTCCCTGACAAGGCCGTCGTGGCCGAACGGGGTGAACGGATCGAGCGCGACGTCGGTCATGATGCAGAGGTCCGGGAGCTTGGCCTTTATGGCGCGGATCGCTTCCTGGATGATGCCTTTATCGTTGTAGGCCTCGCTGCCGTCTTCGGTTTTCCTTTCAGGGATGCCGAAAAGGTCGATGCACTGGATGCCGAGGTCCCAGAGCTCCTGGCACTCTTTTACCGCATTGTCGATGGAGAAGCGGAAACTCCCCGGCATCGAAGGCACTTCCTCGACGACGTTGCTTCCCTGGCATACGAAGAGCGGAAAAACGAGATCGTTGACCGTCAGGGTGTTTTCCTGTACAAGGTTCCTGATGGCGGCGGATTTGCGGAGTCTCCTGGGGCGCTGGACAATATTGAGTAGATCGAGCTGGCTCATTGATAATGGCGGGTTAGGTTTTTTAAAAAGCTTAAAATACGAAAATCCGCGAATTTCATGAAGTTCAACGGAGAAAATCCCCGCAGATCGTCCTGCCCGGAACGGGAAAAAAACATGGAGAGATGAGCGGCGCAGGATTCGTTATATTCCTTTATCGAACATGTTTGCGCTTTATTTCCAGGGAACCATGAAACGGAGGATGGAATGGGTTTTTTCGACATGTTATTCCAGAAAGAGCCGGAGCGTCCGCAACAACCTGTGCCGGACCTCGGGAAAATCGATATCGCATCGATTTTCGAGGGTCTTGCCGGCTGGAGCTCGGGGAAGCGTTTTGCTGACGCGGACCCGAAATATTCTGACATGATCAGGGGCCTTCCACAGGGGAGCGGGTCGAGCATGAGGCTCTCGAAGATCAGGGGAACGATGACCCTTGGCGGGGAGAACCCGAGGATATTCGGTTATCCGGGCAACATAGAGCCCAACATGCCGGCCCTGGCATCACTTGGAGGCCTTTCGCGGATCCTCATCGACCTGGGTTACGAGGGCGTGGACCGTGAAGCGCCGCCGATTGCCGCCGCACTTGAAAAAAGGCGTTTCAGGATGCGGATGGCCTGTTTCATGGAACCGTATTATCCCCTTGTACGGCTGCAGCTCGCATTTATGGAAGGTCTCGCGGAACCGCTGTTCCTCGAAGTGCTTTCCGACATCCTCGACTGGAATGTCCAGGATTTTTACTACGGTATCGTCACGACCGGGGTTTACGAACTTTCGCTCCATGTGCAGCGGAACCACCTCGGTTCGGTGTTCTGCTCGGTGCCTGATGCTGAACGGGCATCGATGGCTGCAGGGTTGAAACAGGTTGCTGACCGCCTCAGGAGCACGCCCCCTTCCGGATGGAACATGCAGGAGGCTGTCCGTTCGTTTGAGCGCAGGCATCCCCTCGGAGAGGGTATGCGTTAGAGGTGCACCGTATACTGATTACAAGAGATAGCCCAGCATGATGCCTGCCGCGAGGGCTGATCCGATGACCCCGGCAACGTTAGGAGCCATGGCGTGCATGATCAGGTGGTTCGTCGGATCGGCCCTGAGCCCTTCCCGGTGGGCCACCTGCGCGCTGTTCGGTACGGCGGATACGCCTGCGGCCCCGATGAGCGGGTTCACCTTGCTCTCCTCAGGAAGCACGAGGTTCATCATTTTCGCGAACAGCACCCCGCCCGCTGTCGAAATCACGAAAGCACCCGCGCCGAGGATGAAGATCTGGAGCGAATTCCTGGTCAGGAAGGTCGTCGCCTGTGCTGAAGCGCCTATCGTTACCCCGAGGATGATGCTGACGACATCGATCAGCGCGTTCCTTGCCGTGTCGGCGAGCCTCGCGGTCACCATCGACTCCCTGAGAAGGTTTCCAAGGAACAGCATGCCGAGAAGCGGAAGCGAAGCCGGTGCAATGAACCCCGTCAGGAGTACACCGATGACCGGGAAGAGGACCTTTTCTTTTCGTGAAACCGAACGGGGTGGTTTCATTCTGATCTTCCGCTCTTTTTCCGTTGTGAGCAGCCGCATGACCGGTGGCTGGATGACGGGAATGAGGGCCATGTAGATATAGGCAGCGATGGTTATGGCCCCGATGAGGTGCGGAGCGAGCCTCGATGAAAGGAAGATCGCCGAAGGACCATCAGCTCCTCCGATGATTCCTATGGCTGCCGAGTCGAGGTTTCCGAACCCGAGGGTTATGGCACCGATATAGGTCAGGAAAATGCCGAGCTGTGCCGCAGCACCGAGCAGGATGAGCTTCGGGTTCGAAATGAGCGGTGAAAAATCGGTCATCGCGCCGATGCCGAGGAAGATCAGCGGCGGAAAGACCCCTTTCAGTACCCCCATGTAGAGCAGGTTCATCACGCTGCCCTCTTCCTGCACCCCGATCTGCAGTCCGGGCTGCCATGGCAGGGGGATGTTGCCGAGCAGGATCCCGAACCCGATAGGCAGCAGCAGCAGCGGTTCATATTCGAAACGGATGGCGAGCCAGATGAACAGCAGCCCTACGAAGATCATCAGCAGATTGCCCGGCGCAGCTCCTGCAAAACCGGTATGTTGGAAAAAGTGCGTTATTCCTTCCATTGCGGTATCATTCGATTTCTATCAGGACATCCCCCTGCATGACGGTGTCGCCGACTGCGACCCTTACCTCTTTGACGGTCCCGAGTTTTTCAGCAAAAATATTGTTTTCCATTTTCATGGCTTCGAGCACCAGGACCGGCTGGTCGAGGGCTATGGTCATACCCGGCTCAACGTTGATGGCGATGATCGTGCCGGGCAGGGGTGCCCTGATGAGGCTTATCCCCGGCTTGTTGAGCGGTTCCGGCGGCTTCGGGGGAACTGTCGGCGAAGAACGGACCAGTTTGGGGGTCTGGGGCCTGGGTATTTCCTGGCCGAGCTCGACGGCATAGGATGTCCCGTTCACCTCGATTTCAGCTGCAAGGTCGTCAAGCGACTTGATTTCGACGTTGTACCTGTTTCCGGCAATCGTGAATTTATATCGCCTCATCGTTTGATCTGGTTGAAATTGATGACGTTGTAGATCTTGGAATTCCACGGGGAATAATTTTTGGCCGCTTTCTTGATGGTCAGGATGGCCGTTTCCTGGTCGTGCAGTTCCTCCAGGTAAAGTGAAAGTGCGAGGGCGATCGCCGCGCTCACTTCGCCCGGGACCACGGCGGCGGCGCTTTCAGGAAGCCCCTGGGTCCTTACGAGTTTTTTCTGTTTCCTCCGGCGCATCGCAGGTATCAGGCTGAACAGGATGAAGAGCAGGAAGAGCGAACCGATGACCGTGACATAGCCGAAAACAGCGAAAATCATCTGTTCTTTCGTAATCGCCGAAAAATCGACCGGCAGGATCGGAGTGCTGTTTGTCATGTGATTGCCCTGGTTTACAATGGAAGCGTGCAATGCTTTTTGGGCGGGTTGACATCCTTTTTCGTCGAAAGGGTCTGCAAGGCCCGGATTATCCTGAACCTGGTATTGCGAGGTTCGATGATGTCGTCGATATAACCGTAGCGTGCGGCTTCGTAAGGGTTCGAGAATTTTTCCCGGTAATCCTCGGCATTTTCCGTTATGAATTTTTTCCTTTCCTCGTTGGAACCGAGGGCCTTCAGTTCGCGGTTGAACAGCACTTCGATCGCTCCGTTCGGTCCCATGACGGCAATTTCCGCGCTCGGCCATGCATAGTTCACATCCCCGCGGAGCTGCTTGGAGCTCATGACGCAGTATGCCCCGCCGTATGCTTTGCGCAGGATGACCGTGATCTTCGGGACGGTTGCCTCGCCGTAGGCGAAGATGAGTTTCGCGCCGTTGGTTATTATGCCGTCGAACTCCTGGGCGCTGCCGGGCAGGAACCCCGGAACGTCGACGAGCGTGACGATAGGGATGTTGAAGGCGTCGCAGAACCGGACGAACCGTGCGGCTTTTTTCGACGCGTTGATGTCGAGGCAGCCTGCGAGGTAGTTGGGCTGGTTGGCGACAATGCCTGTCGATATGCCGTTGAAGGTCACGAACCCGATGACGATATTGCGCGCATACTGGGGCTGGATTTCGAGGAACTCCCCGTTGTCGGCGACAGAGTGGATGATATCCTTGACGTCGTAGGGAATCGACGGTTTTTCGGGAATGATGGAATTCAGGTTGTCGTCGAGCCGGTCCGGCGGATCTTCGCATACGACGAGCGGCGGTTCTTCGAGGTTGTTCTGCGGCAGGTAGCTCAGCAGTTTGCGGATAAGCAGGATGCTCTCCTTTTCGTCAGCTCCGACGAAATGGGTGACACCGGATTTTGTGGAGTGCATCGATGCCCCGCCGAGGTCCTCGTCCGAGATGGTTTCGCCTGTGACGGTTTTCACCACTTTCGGCCCGGTCACGAACATGCAGCTGGTCTTGTCGGCCATGACGACGAAATCGGTCAGGGCGGGGGAGTAGACCGCACCTCCCGCGCACGGGCCGAAAATGGCCGAAATCTGCGGGATCACGCCCGATGCCATGATGTTGCGCTGGAAAATGGTCGCGTAACCGGCAAGGCTCCTTACGCCTTCCTGTATGCGTGCGCCGCCGCTGTCGTTGATGCCGATCAGCGGAGCGCCGACTTTCATGGCCTGGTCCATGATCTTGCAGATCTTCAGGGCGTTCGTTTCGGACAGCGATCCGCCGAGGACGGTGAAATCCTGTGAAAAGACATAGACCGTTCGGCCGTCGATGGTGCCGTGTCCCGTGATGACACCGTCGGAAAGGTACCGTTCACTGTCGAGTTCGAAATCGGTGGTCCGGTGCGTTACGAACATGTCGTACTCTTCGAAGCTTCCTTCGTCGAGCAGCAGGTCGAGCCTCTCGCGGGCGGTCAGCTTGCCTTTTGCATGCTGGGCGTCGATGCGTTTCTGCCCGCCGCCGAGGCGGGCTTTTTCGCGTTCTGCAATCAGGCGTTTCATGGGGTAACAGGATAGTGTTGTTGTTTGGCGCAGGGCGAAAGATCGTTATTCCGGAGGGGTAGTCCCGTATCCGGCCTTTGGGTCGCAGCTTCCGGTTGATCCGGTATACGATGTGTTTCTGTAGCTGAGTTTTTCTTTCTTTTCTCTCAAGCAGCTTTTCAATATTCAAAAAAATTCCCGAATATCCGCCTTCTCAAACGGCTTTAGCCGCAGAAGAGTATTATATTTTTAACTTTGGGGCAGAAAAACAGAGCGACCGACATGACACCCGATCTTCAACTTGCCATAGAAATAGCCGAAGAGGCAGGCAGATTGACCCTGGGCTACTTTTCTCGCAAATCCATCGAGGTTTTCCGGAAAAGGGATGCTTCGCCGGTTACCGAGGCGGACAGGAGTGCCGAAAATCTTATCCGCGATGCGATTCACAAGCGCTTTCCGCTTGACGGTCTTTTCGGCGAGGAGTTCGATGAAAGACCCTCTTCGAACCGGCGCCGCTGGATCATAGATCCCATCGACGGTACGAAGGCTTTCATTCACGGTGTCCCGCTCTATGGCATACTCATCGCTCTCGAGGAAGAGAATGAAATTCGTCTTGGAGTTGTTCATTTTCCCGCCCTCCGTGAATTATATTATGCTGAACGGGGATGCGGGGCTTTTCTCGACGGCTCTCCCATCACTGTTTCATCTGTCGCCGAAAAGGCCGATTCGACCGTTCTCTATACGGAAAAGGAATACCTCCTCGATCCTCCGTCAACCCATCCTGTCGACCTGCTTCGTCATGAGGCAGCACTTGTCAGGGGCTGGGGGGATTGCTACGGCCACATGCTTGTCGCTTCCGGCAGGGCCGAGGTGGCTGTCGACAAGATCATGAGCCCGTGGGACTGCGCGGCGCTCATCCCCGTCGTGCTCGAAGCCGGAGGATGCTGTTTCGATTACAGGGGAAAGACAACCATTTCAGGCGAAGGTCTTGTCAGTACGAACAGGGTTTTGGGAGAAAAATTGTTATGGGCTATTGAAACCATGGATTCCCGTTCATGATCATTGCGCTGCTCATCATCATCGTTCTGCTTCTGGCTGGTGTTATCGGGCTGCTGGTGACTGGCTGGACCCTTGTGGAAAAAAACGATGTCGATCGGACCGGCCAGGATATCCGGCGCGAGCTTGCACAGCACAGGGCCGATACCATACAGCTCCTGCACTCCATGCGCATCGAGCTGGAAGAGTCGCTCAGGGAGGTTATCGAGCAGAAGTTCGATGCTTTCGAATCCCGGCAGCAGGGCGGTGGTGCTTCAAGGCGAAGGCGCTCTGCGCCAGTCCAGAGGGGTTCCGGCCCTGTCATCGTGCCGGCTCCGGTGAACGAGATCAATGGTGCCGACGATGAAATCACTTCAGCTCCGTCAGGGAAATCACTTTCAAGGTTCGACGAGGATGACGACCGCCAGTTCCAGCTTTTCCCGTCGGCCGCTCCTCAGCCGAAATCGAAGGCCGCCCTCGAAGAGGAGATGCGTTCTCTGCTCGAGAAACCCCGTCCGGTCCCTCAGGCCCCGTTGGCAGCCGAGCCTGCCCAAAATCAGCGGAAGGCGGAGGTAAAGGATGATGATGAATACATTTCGATGATCAGGGTGCTGCCCTCAGCCGATCTCTACGACGATATTCCCGACATCGAGAACCTGCCGGTCGTTGAAGAAAATGACCGCCATGAAGCCTTGCCGGACCCGAAAACCGTCAGGATCAGGTCCGCAAGCTACACCGACGATATACCGGATATCGAAGACCTCTGAACTTGTTTTCAGGGATAAACGGCGCGACCAGTCTATTTTTCAGCGAGTGCGGTGGCGATCGCTTTAGCGAAATGCGGGGAGTCGAAGTACTCGGGGATGATGTCGGTCCTGACGCCCAGCTTTTCAAGCGCGTTTGCCGTCGTCGTTCCTATGGCTGCGACCAGGACGCCTTGCGGCAGGGCGGTTGTGCCGATAGCTTCGAAGAAATTGACGGCTGTCGACGGGCTGGTGAAGGAAAGGCAGGAAAGCCCGCCGGTTTCAAGAAGTTTTTTCACGTTGCCGGTCTCTTCGAGCGAGGGCGGGATATTTTCATAAACGGTCAGCTCGACGCACGTCCCCCCCCTTTTGCCGATAATGTCCGGAATGATACCCAGTGAAAGGTTTCCCCTCAGGAAAAGGAAGGTTTTACCTGAAATTTCACTCTCGGGTATCTCTTCCATGAGTGTTGCGGCATCGGCTATTTTCGGGACGGGCTGGGTTTTGACCCCGTTTTCGTCGAGCAGCCGGGATGTTGACTTTCCGACCGCCCATACCCTGAGCTGCTGCAGGTTTTTCAGTTCACCGGGGCTCTCTTTCAGGAGGCGCTCCATGAAAAAGCTCACGCTGTTCGTGCTGGTGAAAAAGACTCCGTCGAAACGGGAGAGGTCGGGCACCTGCCAGCCGGGAACCGGCCTGATCTCGATTGTGGGAAACACAACGGAAATCAGGCCATATTGTTCCAGTTCTTTTACGAAAGATTCCGCCTGGTGCCTTGGACGGGTAACGAGGACTGCTTTCATTACCTCGTTTTGCGGATTTCGGAGAGGATTTTGTCTGCGCCCTGTTTCAGCAGTTCCTCGGCAAGCGCGATGCCGACTTCTTCGGCCTGTTCGGGATTGCTGAGTCCGGTTTTCGTCATTTCGTTGCGCAGTCCGACTTTGCCGTCAACCGAACCGACGTAGGCGAGCAGGTTGAGCGTGCCGTTCCTGAAGGAAGCGTAGGCGCCGATCGGGATCTGGCAGCCGCCCTGCAGATGACGGAGCAGCGCACGTTCTGCCCTGCAGCAGTATTCTGTGTTCGAGTGGTTGAGGATCCTGACGATTTCCCTTGTCTGTTCGTCATCGACACGGGTTTCGATGCCGAGCGCTCCCTGGCCCACTGCGGGAAGCATGACTTCGTGGGGAAGGATTTCCGAGATGCGGTCGCTGAATTTCAGGCGGTAGACGCCGGCATAGGCAAGCATCATCGCGTCGAATTCCCCGTCATCGAACTTTTTGAACCGGGTGTTCAGGTTGCCCCTGATGTCGCGGATATCGAGGTCCGGACGCATGCTGAGCAGCTGCGACATCCTGCGGAGGCTGCTGGTCGCAACCCTGGATTTTTCCGGCAGGTCCTTCAGCTTGACGCCGTTTTTCGAAATGATGACGTCCCTGGTGTCCTCGCGCTCCGTGAATGAGGTGATGATGAGGCCCTCCGGGGTCGATGTCGGGACATCTTTCAGGCTGTGTACCGCAAGGTCGATCTCTTTGGCGATAAGGTGCTTTTCAATATCCTTCGTGAACAGGCCCATGTCCCCGATTTTCGAAAGCGGGGAGTCGAGAAGCACGTCACCGGTTGTTTTGACAAGTTTCAGCTCGATATCAAGCTCGGGGAAATGCCGGGAAAGTTCGTTTTTGGTGAATTCTGCCTGCCACAGAGCGAGAGGGCTGGACCTGGTGCCGATGATAAGCTTTTTTTTCAAGGCGGTTACGAATTATGAATTTAGTATGACTGGTTTGGTTCTTCAAGATCGAAGATGTTGCGCACGAGGTTGACCCTGCTCGGGATGGAATCCGCCGTATCGATCGGGGCCTTGAGCATCTTGATGGGATGGTGCAGGATTTTCTTGAGTATCCTGTCTGTCAGGTGCTCCATCCGCTGCAGCTCTTCCTCGCTGACCTTGTAACGGTAGCGTTCAAGCTCTTTTTCCTTGATCTCGATGAATTTCGACTGCAGGTCCACGATCGTCGGCCTTACTTTCAGTGTGTTGATCCACTGGGCGAAGGCGACGAGCTCCTCGTCGATGATTGCCTTGACCTTGGGCAGTTCGGCGCGGCGCCTTTCGAGGTTCTTGTCGATGATATGCTTGAGCGCGTCGATGTCCTTGAGGAACATGTTCTGCAGCTTGCTTATGTTCGGATCGACGTTGCGCGGCAGACCGAGATCGAGGATGATCACCGGTTTCAGCTTGCGTTTCATCATGCTCTGGTGCATCTCCGCTTCACTGAGGATGTACTCCTTGGTGCTTACCGCAGTGATGATGATATCGAATTCGTGGAGATGGTCCCTGTAGGTTTCGAAGGGGAGGACTTTGCCGGTGCCGAGCTCTTCGGCGAGCGTTTCGGCTTTGGACTGCGTACGGTTCGTGATGACGATGTTCCTTGCGTTTTTCTGGAACATATGCTTTGCCGCAAGTTCTCCGGTTTCGCCTGCGCCTATGAGCAGGATCTTCTTGACCGAGAGATTGGAGAAAATTTTCTGGGCGAGCTCGACAGCCGCATAGCTTACCGAAACAGCGCCTTCCATGATCTTGGTTTTCGTCTTCACCTTTTTCGCCACGCTGAAAGCCGTGTGGCAGAGGCGGGTGATGAGGATGCCTGCAGCCTGTGTTTCAGCCGCAATCCTGTATGCGTTCTTGACCTGCCCGAGGATCTGGCCTTCGCCGAGGATCAGCGAGTCGATTGCACTCGATACTTCGAAAAGATGGCGCGCAGTCCCGCAGTAGAACCTTCCGAAAAAGTGCTCCGGACGGACCTCGGTTCGAGCATCCTTGTAAGCGATCAGGTATTCTTTCAGGTATTCGCCGGTAACTTCCTCCATTGCCGGAACGACGTAGAGCTCAGTACGGTTGCATGTTGATACCACCATCGCCTCGTGAGCAATGCCGCTCGATATCAGGCCGGAAATGAATTCCTTGTTCTGGGTTTCGGTCAGTGAGATTCTTTCGCGGATTTCAATAGGTGCGGTTTTGTGGTTGACACCAACTGAAATGATATTCATGGCAGGATTGTTTTAGTGAACTGATCAAGTACAGATGCATTGAAACCAGTGCTTCACAAGATCTTCAGCGCATATTGCGCGATGAACAGCCAATATACCGATTAACCCAGTGATTTTCAAACCTCTCTCGCTATTTAGGGCGTCAGCCGGTGAAAAGTCGGTGAAAAGAACGTCATCAGAACGATAAGTGCCGTCACAAACAGGAACAGTGATATGAAGACATAAGCCATGTGCTTGATATCCCAGCCGATGAGCGGTTTCAGAACGATGCTCGTTCCGTAGAGGAACCAGATGATGATCAGGGTCAGCAGTTTCGGTTCCAGAATCGAAATCGACTCTCCTGAAACCTGCTGTTCGAAGACCCCTGCAAAAAGGGTTATGGAAAGAAAGAGGAAGCCGAACGATACAGCATGCATGGTGAGCTTTTCGAGGACCTCAAGGTTCGGAAGCCGCTGGAACAGCAGCTCGAACTTGTTGTGCTGGATCTGCCGGTAGAGCAGCAGGTAAAGAAGGCTGTAGAGGCCAGCGATCGCTATGGCGCTGAACCCGAAAATGGCTGCGATGAGGTGCACTCCGATCCCCAGTCCGCTGAATGCCATTCCCCTGTCAGGGCTGAGCGCGGTCAGGACGGAAGAGATTACCTGTGCGCCTGCGGCGAAGGAAATGATAAAAAAGCCGGTCTTGTCGCTTTTCGTGGTGAACTCGATGAAGAGGTAGGTCAGGCTCAGGGTGAGGGCGACCATGCTCATCATGTTGAATGTCGAATAACTGATCTTGTACCCTTCGGTCGAGGTCAGCAGGCCGAGATAGAGCAGATGGGTCAGCACGGTCATTGCCAGGCCGGGCTGCTTGAAATTTTTGGCGAATTCGTTGTCGCCGTAGAAATGGATGCCGTAGAGCACGCCCGTAAAAACGTAGAGCCCCGAAAGCAGCTGGTTGAGGACAAGAAGGGGAATATTGCCGAGTAATATATTATTCATCGTAAAGAAGGAAGGGAAGTGTGCAACTGTTTAGAGTCCGATATGATACCAGATACGGGAAGAGAAGCCGTGCATCTTCGGGTTTGAAAGATTGTAGGCGATTTGCTTTATAAAAGTGTATATTCCGCCACGAAAGAATAAAATATACTTATTTACGAGGGAAAAAAGATGAGCACGAAAAAGAATATCAGGAATATAGCCATCATCGCGCACGTTGATCACGGAAAGACAACGCTGGTCGATTCGATTTTCCAGAAAACCGGGGCTTTCAGGGAGAACCAGCAGGTGAACGTGAGGGTGCTCGATTCCAATCCCCAGGAACGCGAACGGGGCATCACCATTTTTTCAAAGAATGCCGCCGCCCTTTACAAAGACTGCAAGATCAACATCGTCGATACTCCGGGCCATGCCGATTTCGGCGGCGAAGTGGAGCGAATCCTGAAAATGGTTGATGGCGTGCTGCTGCTCGTCGATGCTTTCGAAGGGCCTATGCCGCAGACGAAGTTCGTGCTCCGCAAGGCGCTTGAGCTGCACCTGAAACCTATCGTCGTCATCAACAAGATCGATCGCCCTCAGGCTGATCCGGTAAAGGTGCACGACCAGGTGCTCGACCTCTTCATCGCGCTTGGAGCCGACGAGGACCAGCTCGATTTTCCCTATATCTTCACTTCCGCGAAAAACGGCATCGCAAAATACAGCATGACCGACGAGGACAGCGACATGAGCCTCCTGCTCGATACGATCATCAGGGAGATCCCGCCGCCGGAAGTCGACGACGATGCTCCTTTCCAGATGCTCGTGACCAGCCTCGATTACAGCGAGTATATCGGCAAGATCGCGATCGGCCGCATCCAGCGCGGAAAAGTGGCCCCGGGCCAGCAGCTCGTAGTCGTTGGTCCCGAAGGCATCGCAGGCAGGGGTTCGGTAACAAAGCTCTTCCTTTTCGACAAGCTGCAGCGTGTTGAAGTCAAGGAGGCGGGCGCAGGCGACATCGTCGCCATGGCCGGCATCTCCGATGCAACCGTCGGCATGACCCTCGCCTCTGTCGATGCCCCCGAGGTGCTCGAATCGTTCGAGATCAGCAAGCCGACCCTTTCGATGCTCTTTTCGGTCAACGACTCTCCCTTTGCCGGCCAGGAAGGCAAGGAGGTCACGAGCCGCAAGATCCGCGAACGCCTGATGAAGGAAGTGATGACCAACGTCGCCCTCAAGGTAGAGGAGACCGACAGCGCCGATACCTTCAGGGTTTCCGGCAGGGGCGAGCTTCATCTTTCCGTGCTTATCGAAACCATGCGGCGTGAGGGGTACGAGCTCTCCATCGCACGTCCCGAGGTCATCATGTACCACGACGACAACGGCACCCTGATGGAGCCCGTCGAGCATGTCACCATCGACATTCCGGATGAGTATACCGGCGTCATCATCGAGAAGATGGGCCGCAGGAAAGCCGAAATGACCCATATGGGCACGCTTCGCGGCGGCATGGTGAGGCTCGAGTTCGAAATTCCGACACGCGGCCTGATCGGTTACAATCTTGAATTCACCACCGACACGAAAGGCGAGGGAATGCTTTCGCACGTGTTCCACAACTACCAGCCGTTCAAGGGCAAGCTGCCTTCGAGGGAGACCGGCGCGCTCGTTTCTGCCGAAACCGGTGTCTGCGTGGCTTATGCCCTGAGCAGCCTCGAGGACCGCGGGACATTTTTCGTGCCGCCTAACACCAGGGTTTACGAAGGGATGATTGTCGGCGAGTCCACAAGAGGCCTCGATATCACCCTCAACGTCTGCAAAACGAAGAAACTCACCAACATGAGGGCATCGGGAACAGACGAATCGCTCCGGCTGACCCCGGCTAAAATACTTTCGCTCGAACAGGCGCTCGAATTCATCAACGATGACGAGCTGCTCGAAGTTACGCCTCAGAACCTGAGGCTGCGCAAGAAGATCCTCGATTCCAACCTTCGTGCCAAAGCCGCGAAGAAAGAGAAGGCACTGTAAGGTATTCTTTCCCGTTATTTCCAGGATTCTTCTTTCAAGCCTGCAAGTCAACTGCTTGCAGGCTTTTTTTGCCCCGACTTTATGGTGCGCTTCAATAATCTTCTTTTTTGAGGCGATTGTGCTTTTACATTATTCCCATAGCTGGTTTTTTTGAAAAAACTATAAAAATATACCTGAAAAGGTATATTTTGCGGATATAATACTTTTATTTATACCTGATCCGGTATCTGATATTATTATGAATGATTTGTCTGGATTTGTCCGCGAGCGGCGAAAGGCTTTGAAGCTGACCCAGCCGGAGCTTGCTGAGAAGGCTGGGACGGGCCTTCGTTTCATACGCGACCTGGAACAGGGCAAGAAATCGTTGCGTATGGACAAGGTGAACCAGGTCCTCGGACTGTTCGGTTACGAGCTCGGCCCGGTCATGCAGGTGCGGGAGGGATAGCACATGCGGAAAGCCGAGATAACCTGTAACGGCAGGTGTGCCGGATGGCTGATCGAAGACGGGGGTGGCTGCCGTTTCTTTTATTACAAGGCGTACCTCGAGTCCCCGGACGCCAGGCCGGTCAGCCTTTCGCTGCCGCTGCGCGCCGAAGCGTTTACCAGTATGGCCATGATCCCTTTCTTTGACGGGCTCATCCCCGAAGGGGCACTTCTCGATGCGGCCCTGAAACATTGGAAGCTGGATCCCCGGGACCGCATGGGGCTGCTGATGCACTGCTGCAGGGATTGCCCCGGAGCGGTCGGCGTTCATCCCCTTATCATGGAGTGACCGATGGAACGCCGATGTCTTTATTGCTACGAGCCGCTGGCTGTCGATGAGAGGGATTTCCACCCGAAGTGCAGCCGTAAAATGTTCGGGTGGGGCACGCCTCCGCACCTTCCCTTTCAAAAAAAACAGATGGAGGAACTTCTCCTCGATGTCGTCCGTTCCCGGACCTCCGTCTCCGGTGTTCTTCCGAAATTAGTGCTTCAAACGGGACCGTCCGCAAAGGACCGGACCATTCAACAGTTCATCCCGGCGGCTTCAGGAGGCGGTTATTTCCTCATGCCTCCTTCTGCCGAGCTTCCGCAACTTTGCGAGCTGGAGGACCTGGCGATGCATATGGCCGAAGCTGCGGGTATCGCCACGGTCCCGCATTGCCTTGTGCGCATGCGTTCGGGGAGCCCGGCATTCCTGACCCGCCGCATCGACCGGCTGAAAAAAGGCAAACGGCACATGGAGGATATGTGCCAGATAACGGGCAGGCTCACGGAAGAGAAATACCGCGGTTCCTACGAACAGGTCGCGGAAGCTGTCCGGCGTCATTCGGCAAATCCCGGCCTTGATGTCATCAACTTCTTCGAGGTGGTGCTGTTCGGTTTTCTTACAGGCAACGCGGATATGCATCTGAAGCACTTTTCGCTGATCGACATGCCCAAAAGGGGCGGCTTCAGCCTTGCCCCGGTTTGTGAGCTGCTTCCGACGGCACTTTTCGCGCCCTCGGGTGGCGATGATCTTGCCCTCACGCTGAACGGAAAGAAACAGAGGATCACTTTCGAGGATTTCGTGGCGGCCCTCGAGGGATCGTCAGTTGACGGCGTAGTGCAGGAGCGGATGTTCAGGAAATTCAGGAAGGTGCTGCCGGCCTGGGAAAGCCTGATCGAACGGAGTTTCCTCGACAGGAACATGCAGAAAGCTTACCGGGAGCTGATCGTGAAAAAATTCCGCCAGATCGGCCTTGATTCGTGACGAGCCATCAGAATGCTGCTTTTTGATGGGCATTCAGCGTCAACGGCAACACTGAAAATTCCCGATGAGATCAGAAAACCGTGGAGCATAGCCCTGTTGATACCATTTTTTTTCCATTTCATGATAATCCACCGGGTTTTTCCTGCTACTTGCATGCAGGTGATTATTTTGCATGACGTTACTATTGAACGACGTAAATGAACTCCAGTTTCTCAAGCAAAGATGCTATGGATGTGCGCATTGTGACATTTCCTGAAACAAGGGTGGCAGCCATCGCGCATACCGGTTCCCCCGGTACCGAGCATGATACCGTTCGGAAGCTCATCGCCTGGAAACTCGAAAGGCAGCTGACCGATCCCGCGAAGCACCGGCACTATGGCCTGCACTATGCCGATCCGGGGAATGTCGCGCCCGATGCTTACCGGGCCGACTTCTGTCTTTCGTTCGACGGTATCGTCGGGCCAAACCCGTTCGGCATTTTCGAACTGGTCATTCCGGAGATGCGCTGCGCCTTTGCAAGGGATGTGGGATCACGATCGAACAACCGGGCAGCGGCAAGCCTGTACGAACGATGGCTGCCTTCAAGCGGCGAATCTCTGTCGGGATACCCCATGATCTTCCATTACGTCAATACCGGACCGGACGTCAAGGAAGACGAGGCCATCACCGATGTCTACCTGCCTCTCGCATGATGTTCAGAGCATAGAAACTCCTGTTCCGATGCAGAAGGAGGCGTGAATTGGGTAATCGCGTCAGGAAAGCGATGCCTGATCAGTCCGGATTTTTTCGCGCCGCGAGGGAACCCTTTCAGCCCTGGAACAACTTGATAATGATTACTGCAGTTTGGCCGTGATTTTCCGTTCCGTTGCCCCAGACTTTTTTTGAGCGCGAACATGCATGACCTGTACCAAGTTTCAACATAGCCGGGAGGTAATTTGCCTATGGGCGCCTGTATCAACGACCACCTGAACCGTTACGGCGGCCTTGCCGTCGGACATGAGGACGAGCAGAAACGGTATTTCAGAGAAAAAAAGCTCTATGCGCTGCAGATTGAAACCACCGATGCCTGCCAGCAGGGGTGCATCTACTGTTACGCCGGTTCCACACCCAGGGAGCGCCATGGGCTGACCTCGGACGAAATCCGCAGCCTGCTCGACGATGCCGCGGCCCTTGAAATCCGCGCGATCGATTGGCTGGGAGGCGATCCGCTGCTCCGTCCCGACTGGCACGAACTGATGCAGTATGCAAGGTCGCTCGGCCTGGTCAACAATGTCTGGACCAGCGGGCTGCCCCTCAGGAACAAAGAGACCGCCGCCAGGGTGCATGAAGTGACCGAAGGCGGATTTGTCTCGGTGCATGTCGATTCCATCACCCCGGAAGTCTATGCGAAACTTCACCGCGGCGGCAATCAGCAATTCATCGATGCCGTCGTCGATGGCGTGACGAACTTGCTTGATCTCGGCAAGCCCGCCGACAGCATGATCAACTGCATCACCTATACCACCCTGCAGGGTCCGGAGGACGCCATCAGAACGATGCGCTGGTGGTTCGAACAGAAAGGTCTCCGAACCTGCCTGACCATGTTCAATCCGGCCGGAATGGGTGCAGAATGGCGGGCATTCGAACCCCGGCTGGATGAAGTCCGGCAGGTCTACACCGAGCGAGATCGGATCAATTACGGACGCGACAGCATCTCCATTGCCGCGATGGATACCGACAAATACTATTGCGGCACCATGGCTACGGTGACATTCACCGGAGATGTGACCCCGTGCTCGGTCATCCGCGAAGGGGTGGCCAATATCCGGACTACGCCGTTCAGGGAGATCATCGCCAGACACGGCAATACCCTCGTTCACGGAGAACTGCACGAGGTCAGCAACCTGCCCGCTCCATGCAATACCTGCACGAACAATCCGCATTGCTGGGGTTGCAGGGCAAGCGCCTGGCACTACAACGGGGACGCGGACGGTCTCGACCCGAAATGCTGGCTGATACGCAATAATCTGTCAATAACGTAACTCTGCAACCGGAAAAAGGAGGTCCTGGAATGACGGGAAAAAAACTTGATGTCACCATCGGAAACGTGAACGAGGTCTATGACGGACCCGGCGGAATTCTCTGGGAGATGCTCATGGGCGACCAGATCCATGTCGGCGGTGCGGCGGAGACGGACATTCTCGCAGCGAAAGCAGGGATCGATCCCGACAGCCATGTGCTGGATGTATGCAGCGCGCTTGGCGGTCCCGCGCGCCATCTGGCCAGCATCTGCGGCTGCCGTGTTACCGGGCTGGATGCGACCGTGCGCATGCATGAAGAGGCTGTCCGGCGCACAAAAGAGGCCGGGCTCGAGAAACGGATCGAGTACCGGCTGGGGAACGCTCTCGACATGCCCTTTCCTGAAAACACCTTCGATGTGGTGTGGGGACAGGACGCATGGTGTTACATCACCGACAAGAAGCGGCTGATCGAAGAGTGCGCCCGCGTTCTGAAACCCGGCGGAGTACTGGCATTTACCGACTGGCTGGAGACCGGGCCCATGACCGGGGACGAATGGCTTGCCCTGAACACGTTCATGGTTTTTCCCTACATGGAGACCCTTGGAGGCTATGCAGCCCTTGCAGAAAATGCCGGCCTGGAGGTGATCGAGAAGGAGGACCTCACCCCCGATTTCGCTGAAAATATTCAGATGTATCTCGACAGGGTGCAGAACGAGTTTCGTCAGGGGATCGTGGAGAACTACGGCCAGGACATGTATGCAGAGGTGGAACGCGGCATCACCCTCTGGCGGGACGCCTCTGCTGCCGGCAAGGTTGGACGGGGAAGGATCCTGGCGCGAAAATAGCCTGATAGGAATGGCTTCCTGAGCCTGTTTGTTTCTGCATCTGTGTTTGTCGCCGCTGATCCTGGTGTGTTTTCTGCTCAGATGTTTTCAAGGCATTCAAGCAGTGTGCCGAAGCTGATCTTTTCCTGTTCAAGCCTTACATGCTTCCCCCAATGGTTGTTGCAGAGCTGTTCGTACAGTATCTGCTCGCAGTGGGTCAATCGGGTAAGACTTGCCAGAACGGGTTGAGGTTCGATCTCCCATAACTGGCGGTGCTGCAGAAATGTTTGCCGGTCCATCAGAAATGAAGATGCTTCGGGGAAAAGCTCCCTGAACTGATTGAGGATCGCGAAACCGTGGGTGTCGATGTCTCCCCAGTAATAGATCCTGCGTTTTTTCAACCAGTCGATAGCTGCGAGGTTGCTGAACCCGTAACCTGCACCAAAGATGACCGTGGCTCCCTGAACCGGGGGAAAGGCAAGGAAGTTGATTTCGTTTTCGGTGATGAAGATTTTTTCTGTCCTGAGGTCAAGCCGGGAAAAGTCTTCGCTGGTAAGAGTGACATCCTGGTCGGTACCGTGCGGCATGATCGAAAGAGCCGGGTCGAGTATACGGAATCGCACTCTCAGAGGTTTGTCGCGGAAGCCATAGCGTCTGCAGAAGTTCCCGGTTCCGCTGGATTGTGTATCGATCGATTCCTGTGGCAGGGCGAGGTCGAGTAGTTCTGACAGCACGCCCCGATGGTTTTCGATGAACTTGCTGTGTACTCCTTGCAGGTCGATCTGCCGAAGATAAATGCCGGGGCGGGGATGTTCGCGAAGCCATGCGACTGTCTGCAGCATGAGCGGCCATGTTTCTGCCAGCTCGAGTGCGCGCAGAGGACGTTTCGAAAGCCAGGGAAGAAGAGATGGCTCCAGACGTCGGGTGATGGCGGCCATGCGTGAGAACTCCGCGGATGCCTTATGCTTGCCTATGAATTCGAGAGCATCATCCATGGTATCGATCCATATTTCGGACGGGATTTCGTTGATGCCGATCACCTGATGTTTGACGGTGCGCCAGACGATGCGGTAGGCTCCGGCTGCTTCTTTCAATTGCAAGATCCATGCACGCACATCAGCGAAACATTCACTCAACTGATTTGAATTCGGTCCTTTGAACGTCAGGCGAAGAGGAAACTGCTCTTTTTCCCCGATGATGGCGCAGAGAAGCATGCCCCGGCTCCAGAGTTTCTGAACCTGGGCCTTGAGGTCGGCTGGAGTCGTCCAGTTCATTGCATCATGTTCCGTTTTTCGGTGCGGTATTCTTCAATGCTGAGGTTGCGCAGCACCGATGCCCGTCCGTCCTGGTTATGCACGAATCCAACGCTCGATACGAATGGTTCGATGATGTGGATCTTCTGCAACGGTGTGACGATAAGAAGTTGCAGGTTGAGCCTGGCGAAGAGTTGCAGGCCGTAATGGGCCGACTCGTCGGAACCTCGGCCGAAAGCCTCGTCGATAACCACGAAGCGGAAGGATCTCGATTGCACCTCATCCAGCTTGAGGCCGAACTGGTAGGCGAGACTGGCTGCGAGTACCGTATAGGCAAGTTTCTCTTTCTGCCCTCCCGATTTACCACCCGAATCGGCATAGTGCTCGTGTTCGGTATGGTCCTCGTGCCACCGTTCGCTGGCAGCGAAGACGAACCAGTTGCGCACGTCGGTCACCTTGGCAGTCCAGCGCCGGTCAAGGTCTGTGAACTCATCGCGTCCGCGGAACCGGTCGATGATCCTGCGCACCTGAAGGAACTTCGCTTCGGAATACTGGGCGTTGTCCGAGCCGGTGAGGGCGCCTTCTGTGCAGCTCCTGAGTTCGGCCTGGAAATCGCGGATGTCGGCGTCAGGGCTTGGCTGCGCTTCGAGGCTGATGTAACGGCCGGGGTTGTAGTCGATCTGTGTGAGCGAATTGTTGATCCGGGAAATACGCTCCTTGATAGTCTCCCGCTCGCGGGCGAGCTGCGACTGGAAATTGGCCACTTCACGAATAGTGTTTTCGTTGAGCAGTTCCTTGAAGCGATCTTCGAAGCGAGGCAGGTCATCCGCGCGGAGCTGCAGGAGCCTCGAACGGTACTCTCCAGCAGAAGCGATGCTGACATCGACCTCGAGGGTTTCAAGCTTCCACTTTTCGTTGTACTCGGTCATCGACTTGATAATCCTTTCCTTCAGGCGTGAGAGCTTTTTGTCTTCGGCGTCAATTTTTCCCTGAAGCCAGTCGCGCATATCACGTTCACGGTTGTCGCACGATTCGACGGTAAGAGCAGGCTTATCCTGCATCTCCGCCTGAATTGCCTCGAGCCTCCCGAAGTGCTCGTTTGTCTCCGGCATGGCTTCGGTCATGGATTGCCGTGCCTGCTGCTCAAGCTCTTTCGCGCTGCTGATTTTCTGCTCGGTTTTCGACCGTCTGTCCTTGCGTTCGTCGAGTAACCGCTCAGTTTCCCTGAGTCCGTTCTCCGCCTCTTTGAGCTGAGCGGCAAGGGTTAGGAGCATGTTCGTGGTGCTCTCGAGTTCGCGTTTCTCGGCTTCAAGCCGGGCGATGGTGAAAGCGACCGGCTGCCAGTCGAGGTCGAGGAAGTCGGGATATTCGTTGAGCCGCGAAAGGATGGTGAGGCGTTCTTTCAGGTGTGCCTGCTCCTTGTGCAGCTCATCCATACGCTTTTTCAGTTCACCGAGAGACTCGCTTTTGCTGCGAGCTTTCTCTTCGAGCACAGCAATCTTGGCGGCGTTGTTCCAGCCGAGCACGTATCGGCTGCGGTCGTCGAGGCGGTGGCGGTCGTCTTTCTCGTGGCGTTCGCCGGGCATTTTGATCTGTCCAGCAAGGGTTACGGCCTTTTTCTCGCGCCGGAACTCCTCCTGTTTGTCGCAACAAACCAAGTCGAAACGATGGGCTATTTCCCTTTCGAGCCAATCGAAATAAGGGGAGTCCGACTTGATCATGAGTTTGTGCGGCAGGGTGGACGGGTTCTCGGGCAGGGTTTCGCGGCGGAAAGGAGGACGCACACGGAAATAGACGATACGTCCCCTGAGATGGGTGCGGTCAACCCACTCGGCTACAAGTGCATATAGGGTATCGGGTACAAGCAGTGAGAGAGCGAAATTGCGAAGCAATCGTTCGACAGCCCCTTCCCACGCTGTTTCTTCTTCGCGTACCTGAAGCAGTTCACCAGCGAAGGGGATCTCAGTCTCGTCGAGGTTCAGTGCCCTGCAGAGGTCACGGCGCATGGCGATCTGTCTGTCATCGATATTGTTTTTACGTGCCTTCAGGCTATTGATTTCTGCCATGAGCTCCAGGTTCTCCTGCTGCTCGCGGGCGAGCGAGACGCCTGTCTCGTTGATATCGTTCTGGACGCTTGCACCCTGTTCTTCGGTGCTCTCGCGCATTGTTTCATGGCCGGCGCGCTGCCTGAGGAACTTTTCGGCTGTTGTTGCCGGAGGTTCGTCAAGCAGGCGTACCAGTTCTTCGTAGCGGAAAGATTTCTGTTTTCGACGTTCGAACTCCTCCTCCTTCAACCGGATTTCCGAAGCGATGCTCTCGATCCGGTCGCCCCCGTTTTCGGCAATGGTTCGGCGGAGGTTACGCTCACGCTCCTGCCCTTCACGACGCAGCCCTTCAAGTCGTTCGACAGAGCTTTCATGTCGGGCATGCTCCTCTTCGAGGGTGGCGATTCGCTGCTGGAGCAGATCGAGCTTGAGGGAGGCGAACCAGGGGTGCAGGGCTTCCCGGCAAGCCCGGAGCTCTTCGATGGAAGCGGAAAGTTCCTGGTGCCGGTCGCAATCCTCCACGAGGGGTTCGAGCATTTCGATCTGGTGCTTTGCCTTGAGTACCGCTTCGTGTGCGCGGTTGAGGTCTTCGAAATGGTGGATCAGGGCGCCGATGCGCGGTTCGACGTCGAAAGGTTCGAGCATGTGGCTTCGAACGAAATCGGTGAGGTTGCCTACCGATTTGAGCGAGACGGTCTGGTGGAATAGTTCCAGTGCCTGCTCGTTTTCGATGCCGAAGCGGCGTCGGAACCAGGCTCCATATTGCGGGAAGCTGTCAAAGACTTCGGCGCCGCCGACACGCAGGCGCTTGCGCAGGGAGGGGATCTCAGTACCGAATCCCGAGAAGTCGGAGGCGATGGAGAGGTCGCGTTCGGCAGCCGCAAAAAGGCGAGAGGGCTGGCCGGCGGGATCTTTAAACGAGAATACCTGGGCAAGGGTGACCGTCTTGCCGAAACCTTCGTTGTGGAATACACCGAGCACCACCGAGTACGTATTGCTGTCACGCAGGGCGACCGGTTTGGCTCCACCCCCGAGCGACTCCTGACGCTCCGATTTGTAGAAGCCGAGTACGTAGGAGCGGAGCGTGCGCTCGCGGGTGTCGGCTCCGGCAGCCTTGTTGTAGGCGATGCGCTGGCTGGGTACGAGCAGTGTGGTGACGGCATCGACCAGTGTCGATTTGCCCGAACCGATGTCGCCTGTGAGCAGGCCGTTGCGGCCATCGAGACGGAGCGTCCAGATCCGGCCGTCGAAGGTGCCCCAGTTGAACACTTCAAGGCGCTGCAGGCGGAATCCGGCGAGGCGGTCGTCCGCGATGAATCCGAATTCGAGGGCTTCAGCCATCCAGCTCCTCCGTCGATTGTCCGGCCAGACGGCGGTACTCGTCAAGGCGGTGGTCGAAATCGGCCAGCCACTGGGCATCGATAAATGCCTTGATGATCCGTCGTACCTCGATCATTTGCCTTTCGCCGCGAAGGCGGCGGATGAAGCCCAGTTCGGCAATCTTGTTCAGGGTGGCATCGACCTGGTCGATGAGCTTCACTTCGTTGCTGCCTGCCGGTAGGAAGATGCGGATCAGTTCAGCCACCTCGTCACGCGAAAGAATAAGGCGCGTCTCTCCGCCGCCCGCATCGGACTCGGCAAGCTTCTTGCGCAACAGGGCGAGCAAAAGGCTGACCGGATAGGAAAGTTGCCGCCGGGCCACCAGCCGCGGCATGGCGTCGCCATTTTCTTCCTCGTCCATAGAGTGGGAGCGCAGGAAGGCATACCCTTCGGCTTCGTCGAGCATCAGGTCAAGACCAAGCACGGCAACATAGTCCCGAACGCCGGATTGCAGGTTCAGGAGGGAATTCCATAGCGCGGGGCTTTCCTCCTGGTAGATCACCCCTTTCAGAAGGGCGACCGCCAACTGCGAAAGCTCACGGGGTGCAGTTCCCGGTCGAGGGGTATGTGTATCAGTCGGGTTCATCGAAGAATATCGAAAAAGTGACTGTATTCCGGTAAGTTCATTTTTAATTTATCATTAATGAAACTGTCGTGTATCATGGAATTTTTTTTCAGCCGGGAAATCCTGAACTGAATGGAGGACGGATTATCCAACTCGCCTTTGCATGGCGGACAGGAATGTCCGCCCTCCTTTCGTTTTCTTCAAGCATCAGTCTCCAGATATAAACACGGCATCAACAGCAATCGATTTCGAAGAGAAGTTTGTCATTCTGAATGAAGCATAGCGTAATGAAGAATCCATTTTTTTATTATAAAATATGTTATGGATTCTTCGCTTTGCTCAGAATGACAAAATCGGAGCTCTTGCTGCTAACCGGTGCCAACCGGAATTGACAACTTTAATCTCCGGAATAACAAGCAAAATCTTCCCCCAGTCCTTTCTTCAGTGCTGAGTGCTGAGTGCTCAGGACTAAGCATTTTTTCTTATCCAGTTCCCAGTCCTTTCTTCAGTGCTGAGTCCTCCCCCCACAGTCCTGAGTCCTCAGCACTCAGTGCTGAAATATCCCACTCCCCACTTTCCACTTCCCACTCCCTCACCCATTCCTCACAAAAATAATTCGCGGCAGCTTCGCCTGGCGTTTCACGTTGTTCTCACCTTCCCATTCGATCCGTTCTTCACTCTCTTCATCCACTGCCGTGTGCGGCCACTCTCCTGCGATCTGGAGGTAGGTGACGAGTTCTGCCAGGCCGTGCCTCATGGGATAGCGGGCAATCACCTCTCCCAGGCTGATCTGGCTGCGATCTTGCAGTGCCTTGCGGATGTTCTGCGAAAGCTCGGCGCGATCGACGATCACCTGGGCATAGAGCGCGGCGGTGTCGATGTCGGCGTCGCCCTCGTCGAGAGCGATGCTTTCGATCAACGGCTTGAACGGTGGCCGGTAGAGGGGCCTTTCGAGCGGGAGTTCGATTTCTGCATAATTGTCCGAAAGCGGCATGAAACTGCCGCCGGGAATCGATTCGCGCAGGGCGAGGGCTTTGCTTTCGATGTCGTGCAGGATATCCATGATGCGCCTGTTTTCGAGCCATGCCTTATCGTCGAGGAACTTGCGCAGCTGTTCGGAAAGGCGGGCTACCGTGCGCTGTGTGTGCTCACCTGCTTCAAGCCAGTCGTAATGCACCCGCTTCAGGCGGGGTTCGGGGCCCATTTCGGCAATCGGAGGCAGACTCAGCACTTTTTCGAGAAGTATAGTCAGCTCCTCCTGTCGAGACTGCGACATCAGGAAGTCCCAGAATGCACGGAAGCTTCTGCCCTGATCGGAATCTGCGATCGTATCGCGCTTGCCCATGATTTCTTCCAGCAACATCCCTTTGCTCCCTTCCCAGAGAGCGATGTGCTCTCGTACCTGCCGGTCGAGCATGCGGAAGTTGTGCTCCACCTCGCGGAAATCGGCAAGGAGTTCGCGAGCCAGTTGCAGAAATTGCTGGAATCGGTCCTTGAGAGACGTATCGTCGAGCAGGATGATTTCACCTTCATGGATGCGTTCGATTTCAGCATCGAGTTCTTCGCGCCTCCGCTTCAGTTCGGCAATCCTGATTTCCGGGTCGGACTGACTTCCTGTATTCATCTGGCGCAGCAGTTCGAAAAGGGTAAGAAGTCTCGATTCAGTTCCCACGAATGCTCTTTCGGAGAGGCTCTCCAGCCATGCTATCGCTTTTTCGGTGGAAGGGGTGAGATCGTAGTGGGGCTCATCATCACCGACGGGATAGAATTTGCGCAGCCACCCCTTGTCGTTGTCCGCCCAGTCGTTCAGGTAACTTTGAGCAGAACCGGGGAAGGCATTTTCGCCATACTGTCGGTGCAGGGTGAACAGTTCGTCCTCCAGCTTCTCGACAAGGTCCGCCTGCGACAGGGTACGAATATTGGGAACGATGAACACCCGATGCAGAAACGACGCCACCAGAGGAGCATGCTGGGCGCGCAACAGCCGCCATGCCGGGTGGTTCTGGCGGAGCAGGTCGAGGGTGGTGTAATCGAAAGCCAATGCCGGGTCAGATTAATAAAACGGTAGATCGATATGTTCGGAAGTCGATAAGCTGTGTCAGGTAGTGCTGCCTTGTTCTGGATATGAAAGATAGCTTTGTTCAATGTTAAAGGAAGTAATGAAATAATCCATTCTTCAGCTTTTTTCCGGATCGAAAAATAGAATAAAGTGTTCAGAGGGAGGCTGAGGGAAGAAGAGATGTAGGGTGCCGGTCAATATCGTGAAAAGTTAAGCATAGACAACTGCTTGTGGGCAAATGGATTGTTCTGATTCAAATCCTTATGCCGTTCAGGAAAAGTCCTGATCGCCGGGGAGTAACTCATTGAAGAGTTGAGGCAGGTCGGCTGGAAAAAATGACCGGCAGAAATGATTATATTGGTTCATTCATATCGACAGCCCCGGAATTTTCTTTTTGCCGGGCTTACTGTTCGAAGAACAGCCTTTTCAGCTGTTTTCGGGCGCGAAGGAGCAGCGTTTCGACCTCGCTTTCCGTCAGGCGCAGGAGCGATGCGATTTCGTTTGTGCTCCGGTGTTCCTTTTCCCCCATGAGGTAGACCTCCTTCTCTTCTTCGTCGAGCATGCCGATACATCGCGCCATTTTCATGTCGTCGCTCTCCACTACTGGTTTTTCCTCTTCCGATGGCCGAAGGGGTGGTTTCTTGTTCCCGAAGAGTTCCTCCTGAGTCGCGGGAACGGGTTCTTCCTCGCTTACTTCGCCGAAAAGGCGGACAAACTGGCTGAAATCGAGTCCCTTCGCTTCGCAGGGCTGGATGCGGTCTTCGAGGATGTCCGTGGCGAGCTTGCGGAACCGGGCGCCGATTTCCGGGAGCCTGACCGCGAAATCGAAACTGTCGTCCCGGTCGCGGGCTTCGGTATTGTAGGGGACCTTCATGAGCACCGCTATGCCTGCAGCTTCGGCATATTTTTCCGCGACGCCGCTGCCGTCGTCACGGTTTACGATCATGCCGAGGAGCCTCGACTGGCCGCCGATGGTCCTGAAGTAGTTGTTGGCCTGGCAGATGTTGTTGGCGGTGAAGATCGACTGACGGTCGTTGCTCGTGACCAGGATGACCTGCTCGCTGAGCGACCGGGCGAGCGGGGTCGCGAAACCGCCGCAGACGACGTCGCCGAGAAAGTCCATCAGGATGATGTCGATATCCCATTCGAAGATGCCGAGCTTTTCGAGCACGTCGAAACCCGAAATGATGCCCCTTCCGCCGCAACCTCTTCCGACCTGCGGCCCGCCGAGCTCTATGCCGTAGATGGGCTGTGGGAAATCGGGTATATCCTTGCGGAAGACGATATCGCTGACGGCAACCTGCCGGTTGCCTGCGTTTTTTTCGGCGAAGACGTCGGTGACCGTAGGAAGCGGGATGCCACCGAACAGTGATGTTGTCGAATCGTGCTTGGGATCGCAGCCGAGCTGCAGCACCCGTTTGTTCATGAGTGCAAAGGTCGCGCTGAGGTTCGTGGTCGTGAAGCTCTTGCCGATGCCGCCTTTTCCGTAAATCGCTATGGTTTTCGCTGCCATCGGTGTTCAGGTGTTTCCGGTTATATCGCAGGCTTTTCCTGAAGCAGGATCATCCGTTTTCCAGTAGAGGATCATTTTCATGCAGTCCTGGTCGCTGAAGGCCTGAAGATAGGCTTTCGTGATATCGCCTCCGACAGTTTCGCGGTGGGTGAAGATCCTCTCGGCGTTGAGTTTGCGCTGCCTTATCAGCTCCCTGACCCTTTCGAGGTCGCCTTTAGCCCACTGCTTGGCGGCGATGAAGGAGAGCTCCTTCTGGAAGGCCTGGGAGTAGTCGATGTTCATGCGCTGGTAGTAGCCGCCGAAGATGACGACCCCGTGGAATTTCAGGAAGCGCAGTCCCATGTCGATGGCGCTCATGACGCCTGTGCTGTCGATCAGCACGTCGAACTCGTGGCCTGCGAGGGCGACGGAGACGTCCTCCTTTTCCGGATTTATCCTGATGTCTGCGGATGAGAGGTTGAGCCGGTTCTGATAGGGCTCTGTCGCGGCGACAAGGGTTGCCCCCATGTGTTTCGCAAGTTCAACTGCAAGAATGCCGACCGCCCCCTGTCCGAGCACCAGGACTTTCTTTCCCGAAACCTGGGCCAGGTCGACAATATGAAGGGCCGTCGCTCCGAGTGGAAGCGCGATACCGCATTTTGGATTTTCGATGTTGTCGAGCGTAGTGATGCTGTCAACCGGGCAGACGATATACTCCGAAGCTCCGCCGAATGCCGCGTTGACCCCTTCGTAGCCGAAAGAGCCCGCAACATAGGCGAACTTCCCGATCAGGCCCTGGTTGACATGCTCTCCGGCTTTTATGATCTTTCCCACGGTTTCGTATCCCGGAATGAACGGGAAGATGAACGGCCAGGAGGGGATCATGCCGTTATAGGCCATTTTTTCAGTGCCGGTGCTGATCGATGACCACCAGGTTTCCACCAGCACATCGGTCGAGGAGAGCGGTTTCAGTTTCACGTCGTTCAGCTCGATCTGCTTCGGTCCCCTGAAGACGATGGCTTTTGCTTTCATGGGCTCAGTTTTTTTACCAGTTCGGCTCAGGCGGCTTGCTGCCGTTTGAGCATTTTTTCGTTGTGTTTTTCCAGAAGCAGGCGGATGACGAACTGCGCTGCGTTCACAAGGTAGCTCAGGTACGCGAGCAGCGCCGTCCAGATCAGTGTGTTCTGATCGAGACCCGCAAAGAAAAGGATGAAATAGGAGACGTGCACGACCATCGCAATGGCACTGCCGAAATCTTCCCAGAAGAACTCCGGTGCGAAGGCGAAAGCACCGAACACCTCTTTTTCAAAAAATCCTCCCGTGATGAAAATCAGGAAGAGCATAAAGGTTTTCAGCGTGACAAAAAAGGTGATCCAGGTGAAGTCGTCGATCCAGATATGGGCCTTGTACAGGTAAGTAACCGTCAGGCCGGCGAGGAAGATGACAAACTGTATGGGAGCGAGGATCGCCTGCACTTTCGTCCAGACCGACGCGTTCCTGCGTGCAAGCTGATCAGGTGTGTAACGGGGCATAAAACGGCAAATTCACTGATAGTGGCGGAAAGACTGCAACTGCTTGAAAAAAGTGGATGAATATAACAAAAATCGATTCCGGCGGCAAGTGCACGAAACGCCCTGCAGCTGCCGCCGGGGACGTCAGCGGATGGTCCATTCGAAGGCGTTGTAAAGCGCCGAGATGAGGTTGACTTCGGCGTGCTGCACCCGGCTGCTGAAGCCTTCGAGCTCGTCGTAATAGTAGAGGAAGGTCCTCGGCTGTTCGTCATGCAGGATTTTCTGGTAGTGTTTCCAGAGCTCTTTCTTCTGCTCGTCAGGGAGCGGACCGCTCAGCCGGGCTATGACGTTATCCAGATCGCCGTTCCTGAAGGCTGAGGAATTGAAGGGGCGGTGCTCGAAATCCGATCCCCAGATCACCAGCTGGAACGGCAGCGTTTCAGCCGCAAGGCCGGAGAGCGCCGCATCGTAACGGTACTCGTTCTGGTTTTTGTTGAACACGAGGCTTTCGTCGAATTTCAGCCTGCAGTCGATGCCGATGGAGCGCAGGTTCTGCTGGATTATGGTCGCCGCATAGTTGCGCCTTGGGTTCCCGACCGGCGCTGCAAGCTCGAATGAAAACTTCATGCCGTTTTTCCGGAGGATGCCGTCCGGTCCGGGAACCCAACCTGCCGTTCTGAGCAGTTCAGATGCTTTAGCCGGATTGTAATCGTAGGGGTCGAGAGATGTGTCGGCAATGTCCCTGTATGCCGGTGAGAGGGAGGTGTTCACGATCGTAGCGTGTTCAGGTCCCATGAACCCGTCGATGATGGACTGGCGGTCGATGGCATAGGTCATGGCCTGACGGACGATCCTGTCGCCGAAAAAGGCGTTCGGTTTCACCTGTTTGCCGTTCCGCCAGGCTTCCCCGTCGATGTTCAGCCAGACGATGCTGTCGAAGTA